>NZ_JACJQL010000019.1 GCF_014696625.1 Nostoc parmelioides FACHB-3921 | reverse complement strand
AAACTCAAGGGTTGAGATTATTACTTCTACCCTTCCGACTTCTGCCTTCTGCCCTCTGCCGTCTGCCTTGTCCCAACCAAGATCACCAAAAGTTGCCAAGACCCCACTTTATCTGCAACTGACTTAACTAACGCTTGGGTTTATGCCACAGTATACCCAGAAGAAATTGAAACAGCCATTCGGGAAAATGAAGAAGACTAATGGCTCGTTTATATGCAGATTAAATGCCTGATAGCTTAGATTGATTTGAACATTCAACCTCTCTACCTAATAATAATTAATATGTAGAGATGCAAATATTTGCATCTCTAACTTAATATTTACTAAACGAAACTTTGCAAACGCCGTACTAAATCGGGCGTTTGCAATACACCTTCAATCCGATCAACTGGTTTACCTTGTTTGAACAATACCAGTGTTGGTAGAGCTGCAATTTGATACTGAGTTGCCAACTCTGTGTATTTTTCTGTGTCAATTTTGACAATTCGGATGCGGTCTTTAAGTTGATTGTTTACTTGTTGTAAAATTGTCCCCATCATCTGACAGGGGCCACACCAGTCAGCATAAAAGTCTACTAAAACAGGTAAATCAGAACCAGATAGCATCTCTTCAAAGCTGTTGAATTGTTTTTTCTCAGTCATGTGACACACACCATTTTTATTGATTGAATCTAATATTAATGTCTGCTTTCTAGAAATGGTGTAACGTTATTTTGTTTTTATTGTTGCTAAATTTAGCATCTCTTTCTTAAGGTATATGTACTGGGGATTATGGATTGAGAGAGTTGGTTATTTTGTAGTCAAGTTCCTTCGTGCAATTTGCAATTTTGTCGCCAGAACCATTAGGGTATAAGCGAATTTTGAATCTCTGATCAGGCCAACGATAGATAAGGAGAAACTAGACACAGCAAGTAGTTCCTCAACGAAAATCTAAAATCCAAAATGGTATGAGATGTAGGTACAAATCGCCATAAGATAATTAGCGCGGGAATTTTAAACCTAGAGGAATATTTTATGGCAATCTTAAGTGAAAATTTACGAGGGCAAGTTGCCGTTGTTACAGGCGCTTCACGGGGAATTGGACGAGCGATCGCCTTAGAATTAGCTAATTATGGTGCTACTGTAGTGGTCAATTACGCTAGTTCTAGCACTGCTGCCGATGAGGTGGTAGCAGAAATTACAGGTGCTGGTGGTGAAGCTGTAGCCTTAAAGGCTGATGTTTCCCAAGTTGACCAAGTAGATAATCTGATCAATGCTGCGATCGATAAGTTCAAACGCATCGATATTTTGGTAAATAACGCAGGTATTACCCGCGACACATTGCTATTAAGAATGAAGCCAGAAGACTGGCAAGCAGTTATTGACCTTAACTTAACTGGTGTATTTTTATGCACTCGTGCCGTCAGTAAACTCATGCTGAAGCAACGTTCTGGCAGAATTATCAACATTACGTCTGTGGCTGGACAAATGGGTAATCCCGGTCAGGCGAATTACAGCGCTGCTAAAGCAGGTGTGATTGGCTTTACGAAAACAGTTGCTAAAGAATTAGCTTCTCGTGGCATTACCGTTAACGCCGTCGCCCCTGGTTTCATCGCTACAGACATGACCAGCAACCTCAAATCTGAGGGTATTTTGCAATACATCCCTCTAGGTCGTTATGGTCAACCAGAGGAAATTGCCGGGATGGTGCGCTTCCTCGCCGCCGACCCCGCCGCCGCCTATATTACCGGACAAGTCTTTAATGTCGATGGCGGGATGGTCATGGCGTAATGAGTGCTGAGTACTGAGTGAGGAATCAGGAGCCATTATTTCTTAATTTTGAATTTTGAATTTTGCGGAAAGTTCTGTAGGCGGGTTTCCCGCCGTAGGAACGCCACTTGCTACAAGCCGGGGAACCCGTCCAACGCAGTGGCTCAACTTTTCAAGACGAATTTTGAATTGATTGCCCCCTGCACCCCCAATACTCAGGACTGCTGACGGATTCTTTGCCAGACTGTAAAGCCAAGCAGCAGAATAATACTAATGGCGGTGGTAACTATGACCATCACACTCATCCCTTGGACTCTCATTGCCAGTAAGTTGCACACCAAAGTGATTGACCACAAGGTAAATGCAGCATAACGTTGGGAAAGCCCCCAAGCGAGTAAACGGTGGTGTAGGTGATCTTTGCCGGGGGTACTCAAGGGATTTTTACCTGCTAGCAGCCGTCTGATAAACACTTGGGTAGTGTCCAATACTGGCAACAGCAAAAATAAAACGGTGGGGCCGAGAGCAAATATAGTATTCCTTTGCAGACTACCTAAAATACTGGTTGCAGCTAGCACATAACCGAAAAAGTACGCCCCAGCATCACCCATGATGATTTTTGAGGGATGGAAGTTATGGCGCAAAAAGCCTAAAGCCCCACCACCTAAAGCAGCCAAAACTAAGGTAGCCGCAGCCTTATTAGGGAATTGGGCAGATACGCCTAACAAACTCATGGCAGTAATAAAACTAATGCCCCCTGCCAATCCATCCATCCCATCCATCAAGTTGACGGCATTGGTAATACCTACAACCCACAGCACAGTCAGCAACATTGAGAGAACGGAGTCGATAGGTGTGCCGAAATCCACATCAACAACAATGCCATTAGCAACTAGTAATAAAGCTGTGATAATTTGCGTCCACAACCGTACAGAGGGGGGTAATCCGAACTGATCGTCAATAAAGCCGATCAAGACTAGGATCGAACCCCCTAGTAAAATAGTCAATACCTGAGCTAAAACGTTTTGTAGCTCAATGGGTCGCAAGAGGCTAGCTAACACCAATGCGGCAATTACTCCCGCGTAAATGGCTAAACCCCCTGCATTCGGCAACGGTTCTCGATTGAGTCGTCGGGCGTTTGGTTGGTCAGCCCAACCTACCCGCAAGGCAAATTTACGTACCGTGGGAATTAAACGCCACGTTACCAACCAAGCCAACATAAACGTGAATACTACTGCCAACCAGCCGGAACCGCTAGGGTCAGCAATGCCTATAGACCTAAGGGAGTTGTAGATATTCATCTCCCAATTCAACCATTACTGCCAGTATCCTACATGAGCATCAAGTGTATATTAATCAATTTTTTTTACTTCCACACATGATTTAAAGTTTTTCAGGTTCTTAGCACTCTGAGCCTGTGAGTGCTAAATTGTCTAATGGAAGCGCAAGAGAAAGGAAACATGGCAAAAATTATTTCGTTTGATGAAGAATCACGGCGTGCTTTAGAGCGGGGTGTTAATGCCCTGGCTGATGCTGTAAAAATTACTTTGGGGCCTAAGGGTCGCAACGTGCTTTTAGAAAAAAAATATGGCACACCCCAAATTGTGAACGATGGTATTACCGTCGCTAAAGAAATTGAATTAGAAGATCCTTTAGAAAATACTGGTGCCAGATTAATTCAAGAGGTAGCATCTAAAACCAAGGATGTAGCTGGTGATGGCACAACTACGGCTACCGTTTTAGTACAAGCCCTAATTAAAGAAGGTTTGAAGAACGTGGCGGCTGGTAGCAATCCAGTGAGCTTAAAACGGGGCATAGATAAAACTACTGAGGCACTGGTAGCAGAAATAGCTAAAGTTGCCAAGCCTGTAGAAGGTAGTGCGATCGCTCAAGTTGCCACTGTCTCATCTGGTAACGATGAAGAAGTTGGTGCCATGATTGCCCAAGCAGTGGAAAAAGTCACCAAAGACGGTGTAATCACTGTAGAAGAATCTAAATCCCTGACAACTGAACTAGACGTAGTGGAAGGGATGCAGATTGACAGAGGTTATATTTCCCCCTACTTCATCACCAACAACGATCGCCAGACGGTGGAGTTAGAAAATGTGCGGATTCTGATTACTGACAAAAAAATCAGCAGTATTCAAGAATTAGTCCCCGTTTTAGAAAAAGTAGCTCGTTTGGGTCAACCCTTATTGATCATTGCTGAAGATGTAGAAGGAGATGCCCTGGCTACTCTAGTTGTGAACAAAGCACGGGGTGTACTTTCTGTAGCGGCAATTAAAGCCCCAGGATTTGGCGAACGTCGCAAAGCATTGTTGCAGGACATCGCCATCCTCACAGACGGTCAACTAATTTCGGAAGAAATTGGCTTAAGCTTAGATACCGCTTCTCTAGAAGCTTTGGGTACGGCGCAGAAAATCACAATTGAAAAAGACAACACCACAATTGTTGCTGGTAACACCACCAAGCCAGAAATTCAAAAGCGGATTGCTCAAATTCGTAGACAATTGGAAGAGACTGATTCTGAGTACGATAGCGAGAAATTGCAAGAACGCATTGCCAAGTTAGCTGGTGGTATTGCAGTGATCAAAGTCGGTGCAGCAACGGAAACCGAACTCAAAGACCGCAAACTCAGAATCGAAGACGCACTCAACGCCACCAAAGCTGCTGTTGCTGAAGGTATCGTTCCTGGTGGCGGCAAAACTCTGATTTACTTGGCGAGTAAGGTAGACGAGATTAAGAAAAACTTTGACGAAGAAGAAAAAATCGGTGCTGACATCGTTAAACGAGCTTTAGAAGCTCCTTTACGTCAGATTGCTGATAACGCTGGTGCAGAAGGTTCTGTCATCGTCTCCAGAGTCAAAGACAGCGATTTCAACATCGGTTACAACGCTGCTACAGGAGAATTTGAAGACCTGATTGCGGCTGGTATTATCGACCCCGCAAAAGTTGTGCGCTCAGCATTGCAAAACGCCGCTTCCATTGCCGGTCTAGTTTTAACCACCGAAGCGATCGTTGTGGAAAAACCAGAGAAAAAAGCTGCTGCTCCTGCTGATGCCGGTATGGGCGGCATGGGCGGTATGGGCGGCATGGGTGGTATGGGTGGTATGGGTGGTATGGGTATGTTCTAAGAAGAGGCAGGGGAGGCAGGGGGAGCAGGGGAAGAAGTGACTGCAAGATTTTCGCCTAGTACCCAATCCCCAATCCCCAGTACCCAATCCCCAATAGCCAAACATTAGGGGCAACTTCACTGCGATCGCCTGCTTCTTTGCAGGTAAACCCAGGGAAGCTGCCCCTTTAAGTTACGAAAATTTACACTAATTTATCAAAATTCAGAAATCTTGAATTTTGCATTGGTATTACTCAGCAGTAGCTAGTTCGGTAGCGCCGCGTGTGCGCTTGCGAGTCAAGGTGTTGTAAAGCATCATACCAATTGCCTTGATTAAGTTCCCTTCTAGTTCTTGGAACATTTTCATGTTCATACCAAAAGCGGCGTTAGCTTCATCAACAATGCGATCGGCTGTTGCTTCATCAATTGCCAACTCATCTAAAGTTTGACGATATTTAGCTTTAAAAGCTTTCTCATCACTAATATCTGCGAACTCATAAAAGGCGGTTCCTTGCCCGTCATTCAAATTCATCGCTGTTACAGCAATGTTTTTGAGAATTTGTCCACCGGATAAATCACCTAGATAACGGGTGTAAGAGTGGGCAATCAACAATTCTGGTTCGGTTGCAGAGATTTCCCGAATGCGTTGTACGTAAGCTTCACCTGCTGACGACAGTTGGATTTGTTCCCGCCAGTTAGCGCCGTAATAGTAACTCAGGTCTTGCTCTAGAGTGTGCTTACGATTCAGTTGGGAAAAGTTTATTTTAGAAACAATTGGGTGCTGGCTATGCTTTTCCATCTCCTCTTCCATTGCCGAGTAGATGTAGTAGAAGTTAGCTACTAGCTTCCGATAAGAGTTTTTTTCTACCACTCCTTTTAAGAAGCATTTGACAAAACCTACATTTTCTGCCATTGTGTGGGCTTTTTTCGTACCTACACGTAGTTTGTTTGCTAAATTGCTGCTCATACTAAATTTCTCAACCTTAAAAGGTCAACTGCCAGAGTTTTAAATTACGGACGGCTAAAAAATGCCACTAAAACGTAACATTAGAACTATTTGATGAGAATTTATATTAATATTTTTTAAGCATCTAAAATTTGTATTTTTGTTAAGTAACCACCAAGCCAAGCCAGTAAAAATGCCAATACCAAGAAAAATTTTGCGGGGAGATCCACATTCAGGGAGATGCGATCGCTGAGGGAAACCGTGGAATTTATGAGACTTCTGTAAAGTTGCCAAGTGATACTGGCGACTATTGAAGTCAGGAGTTAAACTGAAGAGCATTAAAACTCAGTAAAGAAAATCTTCATAAAATATTGACAATGCCATCATTCTTTTTAAGTAATTTCACGTAAACAAAACGGGAAAAGTAAATTTGTTTTTCAGAGAAAAATAACTATCATAAAAGCAAATCAAAAAGTCTTGACTCTTAGTTATTGAATAGAGTGTAAATTTACGTGAGTTCGATAGAAACTGAGAATTGGGAACTGAGTTGTTTACTCAGCACTCAATAGTCAAAATCAGTTGAACTGACGTTAAAGTAATAATTCTTAGTGTGATGTGAGGGGTGTTTAAAATTATGGTTTCATCTATAACTCGGATTCAGAACTACTTAATAGATGGTGCAGCTACTTCTGATGGATTAGAAACAGTCGTTGAGAATAACTTTGCACCCAGCTTAATATCCCTACCAGCAACACCTTTGTTTGGTACAGATGGTATTCGTGGCAAGGTAGGGGAATTACTGAGTGCGCCTTTAGCGTTGCAAATTGGTTTTTGGACAGGGGTAGTTTTACGTAGTCACTCTGGTCAATTAAGACCAGTAATCTTAGGACAGGATTCCCGCAACTCTAGCGATATGTTGGCGATGGCTTTGAGTGCAGGGTTAACCGCAGCCGGGTTAGAAGTTTGGTATTTAGGGTTATGTCCTACTCCTTGCGTGGCTTATTTAACTAGTGTGAGTGAAGCCATTGGCGGGGTGATGATTTCTGCTAGTCATAACCCTCCCGAAGATAACGGGATTAAAATTTTTGGTGCTAATGGTGGGAAGTTATCCCAGGCTATGCAGGCAGAAATTGAAAAAGGTCTGCGGGGAAATCTGCCAATTACCGGTAATGCAGGTAATTGTGGACGGCATTACTCCCGTGGGGAATTGGTGAAGCAATATGGCGAAGCCTTAAAACAACCCTGGCAAAATAAAGTGAATCTTCAGGGAATGAAGGTTGTGCTGGATTTAGCTTGGGGTGCAGCCGTGGGATTAGCACCGTCGGTATTTGCAGAGATGGGGGCAGAAGTTATTTCCCTGCATAATGCCGCAGATGGCGATCGCATCAACGTTAACTGCGGTTCCACCCACCTAGAAATGTTGCAAGCGGCTGTTCAAGAACATAACGCCGACTTAGGTTTTGCCTTTGATGGCGATGCCGATCGCGTTTTGGCTGTAGATCCCACCGGTCGTCCTGTAAATGGCGACTATATCCTGTACCTGTGGGGATTGCACCTCAAACAACAAAACCAACTCCCACACAACTTGATTGTTTCCACAGTCATGGCTAATCTGGGCTTTGAGAAAGCTTGGCAGCAACAAGGTGGTAAATTAATTCGCACCGCCGTTGGTGATCAATATGTGCAAGCAGAAATGATCAAAACTGGGGCAATGTTGGGAGGTGAACAATCAGGACACATCCTATGTAGCCATTATGGAATGACTGGGGATGGCTTGTTAACAGCCTTACACTTGGCAAGTTTGGTCAAACAATCTGGCGTTTCCTTAGCCGAATTGATAGACCAAAGCTTCCAGACCTATCCCCAATTATTGCGGAACGTGCGAGTAGTAGACCGCGATCGCCGCCTGAGTTGGCAAAACTGCACACCAGTCCAACAAGCGATCGCTCTTGCCGAGAAAGCAATGGGTGATACTGGTAGAATTTTAGTTAGGGCATCCGGTACGGAACCCGTCATCAGAGTCATGGTAGAAGCCGCCAATGCCGAACTAGCTAACTATTGGACAAATGAACTAGTAGCCCAAGTACAACAACACCTAGCCCCATAACTGAGTTTTACACTTGCCATCCTTGAGGCAGAGGGGCAGGGGGCAGGGAGCAGGGGAGGCAGGGGAGGCAGGGGGAGAAGTCCCCAATCCCCAGTCCCCAATCCCCAGTCCCCAGTCCCCAGTCCCCAAAAATTTTGAATTGATTCATTGCCCAAACTACTGAGATGATTGACATTGACGGTTCCTACGGCGAGGGAGGCGGGCAAGTCCTCCGCACTTCCCTGAGTTTAGCAGCCATCACTGGTGAACCCATACGTATCGCCGGCATTCGCGCCGGACGCAGGAAGCCAGGATTAGCAGCACAGCACTTAACAGCAGTGCGTGCGGCGGCGAGAATTTGTCATGGGGAATTACAGGGTGATGCTTTAGGTTCCACGATGCTGGAATTTATCCCTGGTGGTGGGGTAAAAGCAGGAAACTATATTTTTGATGTCAGCGAAGTACAGCAAGGTGGTTCGGCTGGGGCGATTACTCTAGTTTTACAGACAATTCTCTTACCTTTAGCTTTAGCTGATGGTGATTCTCATATCACCTTACGGGGTGGAACTCATGTCATTTTCAGCCCCACAGTTACCTACATTGAGCGAGTATATCTGCCAATGTTATGTCGTATGGGAATCAAGGCACAAGTTAAGTTAGGTGCTTGGGGATGGTATCCCAGGGGTGGGGGAGAAGTCAATTTACAGGTGAAGGGAGGCTGTCAACTCTGCGGTCTTAACTTGCTGGAAAGGGGAGAATTAAAGCGGGTACAAGGACTAGCTGTGGCGACAGAATTACCTGCACATATACCCCAGCGCATGGCAAATCGGGCTGAGAATTTGTTACGCACAGCAGGTTTGCGGGTATCTATGCAGGCGTTACGTGAAAAAGGTGTTGCACCAGGGGCGGGGATTTTTTTAACGGCTGAGTATTGTCATAGTTTGACGGGTTTTGGTGGCTTTGGACGTTTGCGTTTGTCTTCTGAGAAAGTAGCAGAGATAGCTTGCGGACAACTATTACAGTTTCACGAAACTGGCGCACCAGTGGATGAACATTTAGCAGATCAATTATTATTACCTGCGGTTCTAGCTTCCGAGTCCAGTCAGTATAAAGTGGCTGAGGTGAGTACACACTTAACAACTAATGCCGCAGTGATTGAAAAGTTTGGCTTAGGAAAGATTACCGTTAATCAAGCAGAAAAGGTAGTGGCGATCGCCTCTAGTAAAGTTTAGTCCTACTTCCAAATAATAGGAGCGATCGCTGCCATAAACAACAAAAAAGCTATTTCTAAAACGTAGCTGATAAAGACACTGCGATTTAAAAGACCATCCCAGAGATAGCCTTGACGCTTGGGGTTATTGGTGCGCTTGTGGGTAAGCGACCAACTACTGTAGATCCCAGGGGTTTTGAAACTATATGTATTAGTGAGAATATACTCAATTTCCTTAACGCGGGGATAGAAACCGCGCTGAAAGTGTTTCCATTGACTTTCGAGAATCCAGAAAAATAGGGGAATCGTGCAACCAATGAGAGCGATCGCTGTAGCATTGGGTCTTTGCTGTAACATCAATGTTAAAACACCACCAGTCCCAGTAATTCCCAGTGCTTTAATTACCCAAATCTGCTTGTTATAGTCTTCGATAGTGTTTTGCAGAAAAAAGTATTCCTCCTTGAGCAAGTTTAATTCAAAATCACTGAGGGGTTGAGACTGGGTTTCAGTTGGTAATGGGTAAGACATTGTTGTTAGCAGAGTTCACTGAGATGAAGTTAGCATAATTTGTAATTTGTGAACAAAGATCCCCGACTTCTCAGAGAAGTCGGGGATCTGAACCTCTCAATTTCACACCAAAATCTTGCTCACGAGACAAAAATACTCGCCCACGAGATAAAAATACTCGTGAACGAGATGCTGATACTCGTGAACGAGAATTATAAACTGAACAATAAAGTTACAATTTAAGTCAGTAAATTAAACCATGTCTATAAAACACACTCACTAGAAATTAGGTAAGCAACATTTAATCTTTCTCTCTATCCCTTTCTCTTTCCCCAAAATCAGCATTTCACTATCCGGCACACCATGATTAACTGGCATGACTACCTACAATCACTCTGCAAAGATTATGCCCAATGGTGGAATGTTTACACGCTGACGGATGTAGTAGGACAGCAGCGAATTGAGCAGAAGCGATCGCCCCTACCGTTTGATTTTATAGTGCAGCCGGTACAATCTGCCAAGGAAGAAAGGAGCGCCGGCCAGGAGCAAGTTGAGCGTTTAGACGTGCTAGCAGGGTTGCGGAAGTATGCTCAAGAACACGTTTTGCTAATAGGGCGGCCAGGTTCTGGGAAATCCACAGCATTGGCGCGGTTATTGCTGGAGGGAGCGGAGAAACCCCTCCCCCAACCCCTCCCCGAAGCGGAGAGGGGAGCAATTTCTCCCCCTTCCCTCCCCAAAGTGGACACAGGAGTTAATTCTCCCCCTTCCCTCGTAGGGAAGGGGGTCGGGGGGTTAGGTCAAATCCCCATCCTAGTAGAGTTGCGCTATTACCAAACCTCAGTCCTAGACTTGATTCGGGATTTCTTGAAACGCCATCGCCTACTACTAGACACTGCAACCATAGAACAACTGCTGTGTCAGGAGCAAATTTTGCTGCTGGTAGATGGGATCAACGAACTACCCTCAGAGAAAGCGCGACAAGATTTATATAAATTCCGGCAAGACTACCAAAAAACCACGCCTATGATATTCACCACGCGGGATTTAGGCGTGGGGGGTGATTTGGGCATTACCAAGAAGCTGGAAATGCAACCCCTGACAGCAGAACAGATGCAGGAATTTGTCCGCGCCTATTTGCCACAACAGGGTGAGCAGATGTTGCAGAACTTAGGCGACAGGTTGCGGGAGTTTGGGGAAACACCGTTGCTGCTGTTGATGCTGTGTTCATTGTTTCAGTCCACAGGAGACATCCCGCCAAACTTGGGTTTAGTGTTTCGCCAGTTTACCCAAAGCTATGAACGTAAATATCGCCAAGATAGCCCCGTTACAGATGAGTCCCGGCGGTGGTGGAGTCGATTATTAGAACATCTCGCATTCTATATGACGAAAGGGGATAAGCTGACAGAATTAAATGTTGCCATACCCAAGTCAGAAGCAGAGGAAGTTTTAACCCAGTTTTTGCAAGCTGAGAAATTTGATAAACCACGCGACAGAGCTTTAAACTGGCTGCAAGACTTACTCAACCATCACTTAATTCAACTTGGCGCAAATGATCAAATTGAATTTCGCCACCAACTAATTCAGGAATATTACACCGCCGAATGTTTGCTCAAGCAGTTACCAAACCTCAGTGATGACTCTCTTCAGCGTGAGTATTTAAATTATTTAAAATGGACTGAACCCCTAAAATTGATGCTGGAATTGGTGGACGATGAAGCGCAGGCTGTAAGAGTGGTGAACTTAGCCTTAAAGGTAGATTACCAGTTAGGCGCAAAGTTAGCAGGTTCAGTCAAGCCAGAATTGCAGCAACAGACAGTTGATTCAGTGGCTGAGTTAGAAATTCCTCAGCTATTTAAAATCCGCCTTTTAGGTTTAACTAAATCTGACACAGCAATTCCTTATCTCAATCCGTTACTAGAACATGAAGACTCTGATGTGCGTGATAGTGCGGTATCTGCCCTGGGAGAAATCAAATCAGAGCAGGCTATTCCAGGGCTAATTAAATTACTAGAAGATAAAGACTCTGATGTGCGTTATAGTGCGGCATCTGCCCTGGGAGAAATCAAATCAGAGCAGGCTATTCCAGGGCTAATTAAATTACTAGAAGATAAAGACTTTGATGTGCGTTACAGTGCGGCATCTGCCCTGGGAGCAATCAAATCAGAGCAGGCTATTCCAGGGCTAATTAAATTACTAGAAGATAAAGACTTTGATGTGCGTTATAGTGCGGCATCTGCCCTGGGAGAAATCAAATCAGAGCAGGCTATTCCAGGGCTAATTAAATTACTAGAACATGAAGACTCTGATGTGCGTTATAGTGCGGCATCTGCCCTGGGAGAAATCAAATCAGAGCAGGCTATTCCAGGGCTAATTAAGTTACTAGAAGATAAAGACTCTGATGTGCGTTATCGTGCGGCATCTGCCCTGGGAGAAATCAAATCAGAGCAGGCTATTCCAGGGCTAATTAAATTACTAGAACATGAAGACTCCTCTGTGCGTTATAGTGCGGCATCTGCCCTGGGAGAAATCAAATCAGAGCAGGCTATTCCAGGGCTAATTAAATTACTAGAATATAAAGACTCCTCTGTGCGTTATCGTGCGGCATCTGCCCTGGGAGAAATCAAATCAGAGCAGGCTATTCCAGGGCTAATTAAATTACTAGAACATGAAGACTCCTCTGTGCGTTATCGTGCGGCATCTGCCCTGGGAGAAATCAAATCAGAGCAGGCTATTCCAGGGCTAATTAAATTACTAGAAGATAAAGACTCTGATGTGCGTTATAGTGCGGCATCTGCCCTGGGAGAAATCAAATCAGAGCAGGCTATTCCAGGGCTAATTAAATTACTAGAAGATAAAGACTTTGATGTGCGTTCTCGTGCGGCATCTGCCCTGGGAAAAATCAAATCAGAGCAGGCTATTCCAGGGCTAATTAAATTACTAGAACATGAAGACTCCTCTGTGCGTGATAGTGCGGCATCTGCCCTGGGAGAAATCAAATCAGAGCAGGCTATTCCAGGGCTAATTAAATTACTAGAACATGAAGACTCCTCTGTGCGTTCTCGTGCGGCATCTGCCCTGGGACAAATCAAATCAGAGCAGGCTATTCCAGTGCTAATTAAATTACTAGAAGATAAAGACTTTGATGTGCGTGATAGTGCGGCATCTGCCCTGGGAGAAATCAAATCAGAGCAGGCTATTCCAGGGCTAATTAAATTACTAGAAAATAAAGACTTTGATGTGCGTTATAGTGCGGCATCTGCCCTGGGAGAAATCAAATCAGAGCAGGCTATTCCAGGGCTAATTAAATTACTAGAAGATGAAGACTCCTCTGTGCGTTATCGTGTGGCATATGCCCTGGGAGCAATCAAATCAGAGCAGGCTATTCCAGGGCTAATTAAATTACTAGAAGATAAAGACTCCTCTGTGCGTTCTTGTGCGGCATCTGCCCTGGGAGCAATCAAATCAGAGCAGGCTATTCCAGGGCTAATTAAATTACTAGAAGATAAAGACTCTGATGTGCGTTATAGTGCGGCATCTGCCCTGGGAAAAATCAAATCAGAGCAGGCTATTCCAGGGCTAATTAAATTACTAGAAGATAAAGACTCCTCTGTGCGTTATAGTGCGGCATCTGCCCTGGGAGCAATCAAATCAGAGCAGGCTATTCCAGGGCTAATTAAATTACTAGAAGATAAAGACTCTGATGTGCGTTATAGTGCGGCATCTGCCCTGGGAAAAATCAAATCAGAGCAGGCTATTCCAGGGCTAATTAAATTACTAGAAGATAAAGACTCCTCTGTGCGTTCTTGTGCGGCATCTGCCCTGGGAAAAATCAAATCAGAGCAGGCTATTCCAGGGCTAATTAAATTACTAGAACATGAAGACTCCTCTGTGCGTGATAGTGCGGCATCTGCCCTGGGAGAAATCAAATCAGAGCAGGCTATTCCAGGGCTAATTAAATTACTAGAACATGAAGACTCCTCTGTGCGTTCTCGTGCGGCATCTGCCCTGGGAAAAATCAAATCAGAGCAGGCTATTCCAGGGCTAATTAAATTACTAGAAGATAAAGACTCCTCTGTGCGTTCTTGTGCGGCATCTGCCCTGGGAAAAATCAAATCAGAGCAGGCTATTCCAGGGCTAATTAAATTACTAGAACATGAAGACTCCTCTGTGCGTTCTCGTGCGGCATCTGCCCTGGGAGAAATCAAATCAGAGCAGGCTATTCCTATGCTCATGAATCGGTTAGAAAATGAAGAGTTTGTGTCAGCAAATAATGGGACTACTTTGTATTCTGCACTAGAAGCACTGGAAGCAATACAAGAAAACTGTCAATACTATAGATGTCTCACAGAACAGAAACCACAACTATATCTTCCCCCATCCCAGCCAAGTAAAACATCCCTAATGTACATCCTCCACCTTTCAGACCTCCACTTCGGCACACCTGACGAAGCCAACAAGTGGTCTAACCAACTAGCGATGGACTTGAAACAAGAACTCCAGATTCCTCACCTTGATGCCCTCATTCTCTCCGGCGACATCGCCAACAAATCAACCCCCGACGAATACGCAGCAGCCAAACAATTTCTTGACAAACTCAGCAAAAGATTTTCCCTACAAACTGAGCAAATTATCATTGTTCCTGGTAATCATGACCTTAATTGGCCACTAGCAAAAAAAGCTTACCAATTAATCGACCGTGAAGACCATAAAGGAGAACTAAAACAAGGTGAATATATAGAAGAAAGTGCTAGTGTCATTCGCGTGCGAGACGAAGAAAAATACAAACAACGCTTTGAACACTTCAGCAACTTCTACCAAACCATCAAAAACAAACCCTATCCCCTCGACTATGACCAACAATACACCTTAGACCATTTCCCCAACCAAAACCTACTCATTCTAGGGTTAAACTCCGCTTGGCAATTGGATCATCATTACAAATCCCGTGCCAGCATTAACATAAATGCACTCAGCAACGCCCTCGAAAAAATACTTGACAATCCACAATATCAAAACTGCATCAAAATTGCCGTCTGGCATCATCCCCTAGATAGCGCCTGGGAAGACCGCATCAAAGACCAAAGCTTTATGGAACAGTTAGCCGTCGCAGGTTTCCGCTTCTTCCTCCACGGACACGTCCACAAAGCCGAAACTAGCCTCTACCGTTATGATATGAGTGCTAACGGTCGAAAACTTGACCGCATCTGTGCAGGTACTTTCGGCGCACCCACCCGCGAACTTAACCCCGGTTATCCCTGGCAATACAACCTGCTGAAGTTTGCAGACAATCAACTAACCGTCTACACCCGCCGCCGCGAAGAACTCAACGGCGCATGGAAACCCGATGCACGCTGGCTAATGGGTGCAGGGCAGAATCCATTATCCTACTACGAAGTAATGATGGATTAAACTTAGTGGCGTGGCAAGCCTTAAAAGTTGTATTAAAACTCTCTTGTGGGATAAGCTCTCTAGCCCGTCCCGTGCAGGCAAGATGCCTACACCACAAAAACTGCTTTTATGCACTATTTAAGACTAGACACGCTACTACACCAAATCAGTTTTTTAACGCTCACTGAACTGTATTGACTTATACTGCTATAAAATCTTGAGCTGCTTTAATAGCAGCTTCCAGTTCTTCTCGGCTGTGAGCTTTCACAGATAGTTTTTTGCCGTTAGCTTCCACTTCTAGTTCAATAGGTTTCCCGCCGAGGCGATCGCCCAGAAATCCCATCAACTTTTTCGCATTGGCTACATTCACCTCAGCCATTAATAAACCAACTAAAAAGCCACCTAATGTTTTGTTACCTGCTGGTGGGTTGGGATCAAGAACACGACCTACTGTATCTACTTCGTCAATTTGCTTAAGTTCGGCAATCAGTCGTTGAGCCTGCTCGTCTTTTTCTTCTGCATCCAAGTCAGGGTCATTGAAGGTAATTGTAAATTTTATGTTAGAGTTCGCGGTCATATCACACTAAAATATGGAACTGAGTTAGGTTTTTTTACTATCTACAATAATTTCACTTATATCAGTGAAAATTTCATACCCTAATTAGCATAACGCGAGTATCAAAGACTCGTCCGCGAGTATCAAAGACTCGTCCGCGAGTATCAAAGACTCGTCCGCGAGTATTCAAGACTCGTCCGCGAGTATTCAAGACTCATTCACGAGTATTTAAGACTCGTCCGCGAGTATTTAAGACTCGTCCGCGAGTATCAAAGACTCATTCACGAGTATTCAAGACTCGTCCGCGAGTATTCAAGACTCGTCCGCGAATATTAGAGACTCGCTCATGAGTATCAAAGACTGATTAACGGAGTTAAAAGACTTGTCGGCGAGTCTTTACGCGGATTTCTCACCAATTATTGCAATCTCAGTTCAGAGGCTGTAGGGGCGGGTTGAGCAAAATATTCGTGAATGATTCGAGCATATCTGTGAACCCGCCCCTACTCATTCACTTGGAAGAGAAACAAGTGTAACTCCGTTGTAGCGATCGCCTTTAATCGGTAGACTCAATTAACTTGAAACCCCAAGGCTTGAGAGCTGCGATCGCTATTTCTCGATCTACGCCTTCATAAAGTTCCCATTCATGGGGGTGTTCTTTGGGGTGTCCATCGCCGACGTTACCTGCAACTTTGATGACTGGAAAATTCGCCACGCGATCGCGCTCTAAGCCTTTGGGTAGCGCTAGCTGGACTTTCCGACCGATAAATTTTGACATACCAGAATTAGCCACAGATTCGCGGATTAAACAAATATCACCAGCAGTACCCCAAGTAGTTTGATAGATGTAGAGAAATGATATGTAGGTTTCTGGTTTAATTGACCTTTTAAGAACTTTCATGAACTGTAATCCTTACACAAAGAGTGAAAAATCCTATGAGTGTTGTCTATCGTTGGCTACAACTACTTTAATTTTGCAACACCAAAATCACGTTTATAGTGTTTTCTAGTCTGCTGGCGTGCCAATTTATCTGCGTCCATCTGGGGTTAAGTGTTTCTTGTTCTCATTTACTGCGTTGTGCATATCAGTCGGGAGTTGTCAACAAGAGGAAAAGGAGCAGGGGATGCAGGGGATGCAAGGGGGGATTAGTAATTTCTCAACCAAGGTGATGGATTATTAATCATATTTACCAAACCGGATAAAACTTGGTTGTAATTTGCATAAACTTCTCGTCCTACTTCTACATTCATGTAGTTGCATTTGACAGCAAATTCAATCCAAGTTTGGGTTTCTGCTGCTTCAGCCTCACAATCATTTAATTTAGCGATAAAAGCAGCTTTATAACGCCTTTTTCTCCATGCCTCAGCTAAATTGGCACAAACAGATCGTGAGGATCTACGAATTTGATCAGTTAACGAATATCTCTCCTCCACAGGGAATTTCTTTGATAACTCAAAAATTTTCATTGCCGCTTCAAAGGCAATTTTATAAATTCCCAAATCTTTATGATCTTTGATTGCTTCTTTATTCATTGTTTTACCTCCCCTGCCTCCCCTACTTCCCCTGCCTCCCCTGCTCTCTTCACCATGATCTCACTTTTTCGCGTTGCTCCCGCGCCAACGCCAATACTCAGCATACGAAATTCTCGCAATTATGGAAAATAATATATGTAAGTCGAGTATCGCAAGACTCACTTGATTTCCTCATTTCCTCTAGGAAAATATGACTCATCCTTTCCTGAAACGCCTGCACAGTCCGGAACTTCCGGTTATCGTCTTCGACGGTGCAATGGGAACTAATCTACAAACCCAAAACCTCACGGCTGAGGATTTCGGCGGTGTGCAGTATGAAGGTTGTAACGAATACCTAGTCCACACCAAACCCGAAGCTGTCGCCAAGGTTCACCGCGACTTTCTCGCTGTGGGTGCAGATGTTATTGAAACCGATACTTTCGGCGCGACATCAATTGTTTTGGCGGAATATGATTTAGCAGACCAAACATATTACCTGAACAAGAAAGCCGCCGAACTGGCGAAAAGTGTAGCGGCGGAATTTTCCACCCCAGATAAACCCCGGTTTGTCGCCGGTTCTATCGGCCCCACAACTAAACTACCCACCTTGGGACATATCGACTTTGACACTCTCAAAACTTGCTTTGCTGAACAAGCAGAAGCGCTGTTAGATGGTGGCGTGGATTTACTTTTGGTGGAGACTTGCCAAGATGTGCTGCAAATCAAAGCGGCGCTGAATGGAATTGAAGAAGTCTTTGCCAAGAGAGGGGAACGCATACCCTTGATGGTGTCTGTGACGATGGAAAGTATGGGGACAATGTTGGTCGGCTCGGAAATCAACGCTGTCCTCACAATTTTAGAACCTTTCCCAATTGATATTCTCGGTCTGAACTGCGCCACAGGCCCAGACTTGATGAAACCACATATTAAATATTTGGCGGAACATTCGCCCTTTGTGGTTTCTTGTATTCCTAACGCGGGTTTACCGGAAAACGTTGGTGGTCAAGCACACTACCGCTTAACACCAATAGAATTACGCATGGCGTTAATGCACTTTGTTGAAGATTTGGGTGTCCAAGTGATCGGGGGTTGCTGTGGGACACGTCCAGAACACATTCAACAATTAGCCCAAATCGCTAAAGACTTAAAGCCAAAGGTAAGAAAACCGAGTTTAGAACCTGCGGCTGCATCAATATATAGTACTCAACCTTACGAACAAGATAATTCTTTCTTGATTGTGGGTGAACGCCTCAACGCCAGTGGTTCCAAAAAATGCCGCGATTTGCTGAATGCGGAAGATTGGGACGGATTGGTATCAATGGCTAGGTCACAAGTCAAGGAAGGCGCACATATCCTTGATGTCAACGTGGATTATGTGGGACGGGACGGTGTGCGGGATATGCACGAACTAGTTTCCCGCATTGTGAATAATGTCACACTCCCCTTAATGCTTGACTCCACCGAATGGGAAAAGATGGAGGCGGGATTGAAAGTCGCTGGTGGTAAGTGTTTGCTGAACTCCACCAACTACGAAGATGGGGAACCACGCTTCTTGAAAGTGTTGGAATTGGCGAAGAAATACGGTGCTGGTGTTGTCATTGGTACAATTGACGAAGAAGGGATGGCGCGGACAGCCGAGAAAAAGTTTCAAATTGCCCAACGTGCCTATCGTCAGGCGGTAGAATATGGGATTCCCCCCACAGAAATATTCTTTGATACCTTAGCGCTACCAATTTCGACCGGGATTGAGGAAGACCGGGAAAATGGCAAGGCGACAATTGAATCAATTAGCCGTATCCGTCAGCAATTGCCAGGTTGTCACGTTATTTTAGGGGTGTCCAATATATCCTTTGGCTTGAGTCCAGCTTCCCGGATGGTTTTAAACTCCGTGTTTCTCCATGAAGCAATGGCAGCTGGTATGGATGCGGCGATCGTCAGTGCTAGCAAGATTCTACCACTCTCGAAGATTGAAGACCGTCATCAAGAAGTCTGTCGCCAGTTAATTTATGACCAGCGCCAATTTGACGGTGATGTCTGCATCTACGACCCCTTAACAGAACTAACCAAATTATTTGAGGGAGTCACCACCAAACGTAACAAAGGCGTTGATGAAAGCTTACCCATCGAAGAACGCCTCAAGCGTCACATTATCGACGGCGAACGCATTGGTTTAGAAGCCCAACTGACAAAAGCCTTAGAACAATATCCACCCCTGGAAATTATCAACACTTTCCTACTAGATGGGATGAAAGTGGTCGGGGAGTTGTTCGGTTCAGGACAAATGCAGCTACCTTTCGTTTTACAGTCAGCCGAAACCATGAAAGCGGCGGTAGCTTACCTAGAACCGTTCATGGAAAAATCGGAAAGTGGCAACAATGCCAAAGGTAAAGTAATTATTGCCACCGTGAAAGGTGATGTTCACGACATTGGTAAAAACTTAGTAGACATTATCTTGTCCAACAACGGCTACAAGGTAATTAACCTGGGAATTAAACAGCCGGTGGAAAATATCATCGAAGCTTACAACCAACACAAAGCTGATTGTATTGCTATGAGTGGCTTGTTGGTGAAATCCACCGCATTCATGAAAGAGAATTTGGAGGTTTTCAACGAAAAAGGCATTAATGTTCCTGTAATTTTAGGCGGTGCGGCATTAACCCCGAAATTCGTCCATAAAGATTGCCAAAACACCTACAAAGGTAAAGTCATCTACGGCAAAGATGCTTTCTCTGACCTGCATTTCATGGATAAATTAATGCCAGCCAAAGCCACTGGCAAATGGGACAATTTCTTAGGATTCTTGGATGAAGTAGAAACTGAGGAAATAGAAACGACTAATCCCCAATCAGCAGTCACTAAAGAAAAATCCCCAGACCCCAATCCCCAGACCCCAGTCCCCATAGACACCAGACGTTCCGAAGCCGTAGCCATAGATATCCCTCGTCCCACACCGCCATTCTGGGGAACCCAATTATTACAGCCTAGCGATATTTCCCTAGAAGAAATATTCTGGCACATGGATTTACAAGCCTTAGTTGCGGGACAATGGCAATTCCGCAAACCCAAGGAACAATCAAAGGAAGAATATCAAGCCTTTCTGCATGAGAAAGTGTATCCAATTTTAGAAACTTGGAAACAACGCATCGTTGCAGAAAACCTGTTACATCCCCAGGTAATTTACGGGTATTTTCCTTGTCAATCTGGGGGTAATACTTTGTATGTTTACGAAACAAACAGCCCAAATGCCAAAGAAATCACTCAGTTTGAATTTCCCCGACAAAAGTCATCAAAAAGATTATGTATTGCCGATTTTTTTGCACCAAAAGATTCGGGAATTATCGATGTCTTCCCCATGCAGGCGGTGACTGTAGGAGATATTGCTACAGAGTTCGCCCAAAAACTGTTTGCAAATAATCAGTACACTGATTATCTTTATTTCCACGGTTTAGCGGTGCAAGTAGCAGAAGCCTTGGCTGAGTGGACACACGCCAGAATCCGCCGTGAGTTAGGGTTCGGTGCTAAAGAACCGGACAATATCCGGGATATTTTGGCACAACGCTATCAGGGTTCCCGGTATAGTTTTGGCTACCCGGCTTGTCCGAATATTCAAGACCAGTTTAAGCAGCTGGATTTGTTGGAGACTAGCCGAATTAACTTATACATGGATGAAAGTGAGCAACTTTATCCAGAACAGTCTACAACGGCGATTATTACCTATCACCCAGTAGCTAAGTACTTTACGGCGTAGGTGAAGAAGACGCGATGAATCGCGTCTCTACAAATGGTTTATTTGTCGCACTCTTTTTTCAAATTGGTGTAATTTGTTGACGGTTGACAGTTAACCGTCAACCGTCAACCGTCAACAACAATAAAATTCCTCGTCCCCAACTCCCTAATTTTCTGGCAATTTCGGTTGTTCGGCGGAATATTTAGCGACGATGCTGGCAATCTCAGGATTATATAGTCGCAGATAATTCCAATAGTTACCAAATACCTGGCGGACATAATCCCTAGTTTCATTAAAGGGGATGGCTTCAACAAACTCATCTGGGTCTTGGTTAGGTAGAGTTTTCAACCATCGGGCGACGTTACCTGGGCCAGCATTGTAACTAGCGATCGCTAACATAGAATTATTGCCATACCGCTCATGGGTGTAATCTAAATACCATGTCCCTAGCATCACGTTGTCATTGGGATTTTCTAAATTAATGGTTTTGATATCTAAGGGAATTTTTGATGCTATCCACTTAGCTGTATCGGGCATTACCTGCATTAAGCCAGTCGCGCCGACAACGGATTTGATTTTCGCTTCAAACCGCGATTCTTGACGCATTAAGGCGGTAACTAGCAAGGGATTAAGTTCTCGCTCAGATGACCATTTTTCAATTTCTTTCAAGTAGGGAAATGGGTAACGGGCTTGCCAGTAGGTAATCTGTTTACTTAAGGCCTGATATTCAGCTTGTTCTTCTGGTGTTTCCCTATCTTCTAATTTAGAAATCAGGTTAATTCCTGACAGATATTCACCCCTAGCTAACCGCATCAAGCCTTCGGTGAATTGTTCTGCTACTGTGGGTTCCTGTTTATTGAGATATTCTGTCTCCCATTGCAGCCACGCATCACGATCTTGACCAAGTAAATACAATTCTTGGAAGGACGGGGAACCAGTGGGAGGTATGGGGCGCTGATAGGGAACTACTTCTGGGGTGAGTTGACGGACGTTATCAAAGTTGCCGACATTCAACCCCAAGAGGTTTGCCGATCGCCAGGCATAATAAGAGTAAGGAAACTGGCTAATCACGTACTCATAGGCAGTTTGAGCTTCCTGTTGTTTGCCTACGGCTGCTGCCCATTTACCTAACCAAAAACCCGCCCTGGGAGCCAAAATACTATTAGGGTTGTTGATGACAATCGGTTGCGCCCATTTCCAAGCGCTGGTGTAATCTCTGGCTTTGGCTTTCTCTAGAGCGATTTTCCAACGATATTCGGCGGCTTCATCGGATTTGGCATACTTGGTAATGAGTTGTTGCCAAGTTTGTTGGGCTGCTTTTTCATCCTTAAGGGCTGTGAGGATTTCGGCTTTTTTTACCAACGCCTGACTTGCTTGTTCGGGGAATTTAGCAATTACTTGGTTGAGATAGGGTAAGGCATCTTTGTTAGTTTTAGTCATTTCTGCCAACCGTACCAAGCCTAGTCCTGTTTCCCGTGCATCAGGAAATTGCTGTACTAGTTGCTGATAGGTAGAGATTGCTTGTTCTCGATTTTTCCCGCCTACTTGCCATCCCCGTGCAGTCCGGTAGAGGTTACGGGCTGTTTTTGGCGCTTTGGCGTAAGCGTTCGCCGCTTTGAGGAATTGATTGTTCTCCCAGTAGGCTGTACCAATCACTTCCCAGTCTTGGGGTTGGAGATTTGTCTGTTTTCCTAGCTCGTCTAACACCCCTACTATCCCTGGCTGGGTATAAGCATATTGAGCCAAGATGAGCTGCAACTGCGGCTGATTGGGATTTTCTGACAAGCGCTTCCTGATTATCTCCCAGGTGAGGGGATGGGAAGGAAATTGGGCGATCGCTGTATCCTGTAGCTTTGGTTGAGCAATCAGATAGATGGCTTTTACCGCCGCCGCTTCCTTGGGATACTGTTTTAATACTTGTCGTCTTAAGTCAGAAGCTTTGCCATCTTCCCCTAATAAATCCTGTGCTTGTGCTTGTTTCAGCAAGATGTAGGGTGCAAGGACAGGATAGCTTTTCTCTAAGCCTGTGAGTAGTTCCAGGGCTTTTTGTCCTTGTTTTGTGTCAATATAATCACTCGCCAACAGATAACGCGCTCTTTCTCGATCTGGCGATCGCGAGTTTTGCGAGAGTTCTGCTAGTTTGGCTGCTCGTTCTACCGGCGATTGTGATATCAGTGGAAATACATCTGATTTCGCCCTACTTCCCTCGGATAAATCTTTGGGCTGACCTTGAGTCATGTTGAGCCATTGCCCCAAGGATTTACCAATCTCCGGTGCTGACACCATCGCCCCAGCTGAAAAGGCAAACAGTGCCGCACCAGCGATTATAGAAATTTGCTTTTTTTGTAGTTTTTTCAGCATGGATACTCGCTGAACAGTGCCGATGAATTTCCTGAAACTCTAGCATTAGTTGCCGAGAGTGTAATCACCTTTTCATTGGAAATTTCTTATTCTAGGAAAAATCATACAAAATGTAGATACTATTTTTGATAATATTGTGCCTCCATTACCAGTTTAATTATGTTTCATCTATCCTGATGAATAATGAAGCTTTTAAAACAAAGGAATAATCTTTAAATACATTAACACAATGTATAAATACTTATTGTTTCAGTATTGCATCCATGAATATTTTCAACAAAATTATACCTAAGACCTGTATTAGATATGGTATTGGACTTAGATTAAAAGTATCATCCAGTCATTACATTTTTTATTTATATTTGCGTGCAGGCAAATAATAAAAGCACAAAAACAATATTTTTCTCAGCATTATTCATCATTTTTATTTCTATCGGTACAAGACGAATAATTAAAAATAATGCAACCATCTAAATTATAGATTGAGCCTTCAATAATATTGGCTCTAACTTAAAATCTGATATTTAAGATGGGAGATAAATACTATGACACAGCAAAATGCTGCCGAACTGTTAAAAGCTGTTAAGGAAAATCAAGCATTAAGAGAAAGACTGAAAGCAACAAATAATCCAGAAGCCTTTATTAAAATTGCTCAAGAAGGGGGTTATGACTTCACTGTTGAAGAACTGGAGAACGAAATTAGTAAATTGAGTGAAGAAGAGTTAGCAACTATTGTCAATCCAGGCTGGGGGCCTAGACGGCATATTCATCCTAGATAAATGTTTAGCTGAACCTATTAAATGGCAAAGCTAAAATCATGCAGAAAATTGTAGGTTGGATGGCCAGTAACGTGCAGGTATTTCCTTCGGCAAGGAAACCCGAAACCAAATATTTTTGCGGTGTGCTTAATCCAACCTATGCCTGGTAACTCGGCACTATATTTAAGAAATTCTTTTAAAAATTGCTTTAGCTGGGATTGATCTGGGTTGATAATATTAATCCTGTGAACTTGATTAATCAGGATAATTATAGTGGCACAGGAAGCTGAGGACTTTCAACAAGAGCAGGAAGCGGTTTCCTATCATGCTCTCACTCCCAAACAACAACAGCAGCGATTAATAGAATTAGCGGTGGTATTTTTGCGACTGGGGGCGATCGCCTTTGGTGGCCCGGCTGCTCACATTGCCATGATGGATAATGAGGTGGTGAATCGCCGTCGCTGGATGAGTCGGGAGAAACTGCTGGATTTGTTGGGAATCACAAATTTGATTCCCGGCCCCAACTCAACAGAATTAGCTATACACATAGGCTACGAACAAGGCGGGTGGCGTGGTTTATTGGTAGCGGGTAGTTGCTTTATTCTCCCTGCTATGCTCATTGTTTGGACATTAGCCGCCATTTATGCACGTTATCAAACTGTGCCGCAGGTGGGATGGCTACTCTATGGGATTAAACCCGTCATTATGGCGATCGTGCTGCAAGCTGTGTGGAATCTGAGTAAAAAAGCAGCCAAAGATTTACCGACACGCATCGCCGGAATAGTAGCTATAGTCGCCTATTTTGCCGGATTGAATGAAATTTTGCTGCTAATTTCGCTAGGTATCGCCGTTATGGTGCTGAAAAATTGGCAAAATCGGGGGCGGATCACCGGAGCCTTTTTGCTGCCATTCTCAGGTATTCTCGCTCAAGTCGGGACAACAACAGCAGCCATCACCTCAGTCACTTGGGTGAGTGTGTTTCTCTTCTTTCTCAAGATTGGCTGTGTTCTTTACGGTAGTGGTTATGTGTTGCTGGCGTTTTTGCAACGGGATTTAGTCGAACGCAACCAATGGCTGACATCACAGCAGCTTCTGGATGCGGTAGCCATTGGACAGTTTACACCGGGGCCTGTGTTCACTACTGCCACATTTATTGGATACTTGTTGGCGGGAAACGCTGGGGCGATCGCTGGTACTATCGGTATATTCTTACCAGCTTTTATATTGGTGTGGGTAGTTAACCCTTGGGTGACTAAATTGCGTCAATCTTCCTGGGCTAGTGGGTTTCTCGATGGCGTGAATGCAGCCTCCCTGGGATTAATGGCAGGTGTAACTTACACACTGGGACAAGCCGCACTAGTGGATTGGCTAACTATTATTTTGGCAATTGTGAGTGCGATCGCTGTCTTCCGATTTAAAATCAATTCTGCCTGGTTAGTGCTAGCAGGAGGGGCGATCGGATTTGTCTCACATATATTTTAGGACTTACGTTTAAATGTTGATTGTTGATTGTCAAGCAGTCGCAGTCAACAGCTATAGCTGCTATATCAAACCTAAATTACTACTTAATTCTAAAGCTTTTTCAAATGTGATACCTTGTTTGGTAGCTACATATAAAAGTGCTATAACTGAGGAGCGAATAGAATTATCACAGTGAATTAAGAGGGGTTTTGGCAATTCATTAATTGTTTGTAATATTTGTAGTGTAGTTCGATTATTAATCTCTTCAAATTTCATAGGAAAATTAATATAGCGTAGTCCTAAGAACTCAAGCTTATCTTGTTCATTATCGAGCAATCCTTTTTCATCAGGCGATCGCAAGTTCAGCACTGATTTGTAACCATCTTCAGTGATTTTGTGGAACTGATCGAGTGTAATTTGTCCGGCGATCGCTAACTCATTATTAATTTTTCTAACAGTATTCATTATCATCACCTTCTTGATAGTGAGTTATCTGTAATTTTTGTAAAACATAACCTTTTCCTTGATGTTTAAGATTGCTCATGTGACAAATATAAATTAAGAATTACGCTGGATAAAAAGTATTTCTATTGTTTAACAAATTTGGTAATTGTACAGATTATTGACGAGATTAAAAATATTTTACTTGCAGATAAGATTGAATTTAAAAATGCCAGATTATAGTTGTATGATAGCGGAATGCCCAACTTCCCTGATTAGTTGTTACACAAATATTGGCTTGTTTACACTGACAATCTATCAAAAAAATTTGAGGAAGTTGTGAGGAGCCTATCTGATTTTGGAATTAGATGGTGAGAATTTTTACTTAGTATTAGGACTGACGCATGAAAACGAAAGGCTAAGGGTTTGGAGAAGGGTATAGGGGAAAGAGTAAAACTCAATTATTTCCTCACATCCCCATACCCTCAGACCCCTACACCCTTAGTTAACTCTCCCCTCAAAACAGTAACCGCCTGTCCGGCGAGAAACACACGATCGCCTCCCCCGTAACTTACCTTGACCACTCCACCACGGCTAGAGGCTTGATAAGCCAAAAACTCATCCTTACCCAGGCGATCGCGCCAGTAACTAGCCAAGCAGCAATGCGCCGCCCCTGTGACTGGATCTTCGTTGATACCTAAACCTGGGGCAAAGAACCGAGAAACAAAATCGTATGGGGAATCAGGCTGAGTTTGGCTAGTCACTATCACATCTGCCACAGCTAAAGTTTTGAGTAGCTGGAAATTAGGCTGTAGATTTCGCACCAAATCCTCAGATTCCACCTCTACCAAATAGCCTAGAGAGTTTTGCACAACTGATTTTAACGATACACCCAACGCCTGACTCAATTCTGGAGGGGGGATTGTTGGTTGTGAGTGATTCACAGGAAAATCTAACTCAATCCAATCACCTTGGCGCTTGGCAATCAGTAAGCCACTTTTCGTATGAAAACGGGCTATTTCATCGGGTGACAAATGCCCTTCTGACCACAACACATGAGCGCTGGCTAAGGTTGCATGACCACAAAGCGGTACTTCCACGGTCGGCGTGAACCACCGCAGATTGAAGCCATCATCTTGTTTAACTAAAAAAGCCGTCTCCGATAAGTTCATTTCCTGAGCTATATTCTGCATCCAGGTGTCTGCTTGAGGAGAAGGCAAAACACAGACGGCCGCCGGATTTCCCCCGAAGGGTTTATCCGTGAAAGCATCTACTTGAGTAATGATTTGTCCCATAGAGTTTAACAATTCAAAATTCAAAATATAATTCGTAATTAACAAGGTAAGCTCTATTGAGCATGAATGACGGGCAATGCAGTACCTTAGAAATTAGTAAACTATCTCCAAAAGCCTGAGTCAATGTTCGATGCGAGCCGTAATTTGCAACTCAAAATCATTACAGGTCTAATTTTTGTGGGCTTGGTCGGTTGTAATGCTGAACAAAAGCTGCCATCCAATCCTACAGAAATACAACCACCAACGGCACAACCTGAAGTACCAAACAGTGAAAATGACAAAGATGATGATGATAAAGAGCCAGAAAATGACAGCCAGGATAATGATAAAGAAGATAACGATTAAATAGCGGTAATTAATTATGGGTTCTCTAGCTGATACTTTGCGCGATCGCCGTCAAAAATTAGCCCACCTCATTGATTTTCCTGCCATTTTATGGTCAGGTGGCAGCAATGCGCGCAACTTTCCCGCCAATCGTTTTCCTTTCCGGGCTAGCAGTCACTTCCTCTATTTTGCTGGCTTACCCCTACCCAACGCCGCAATTCACCTAGAAGCAGGTAAGTTAACATTATTTATCGATGATCCTGCACCCGGTAGCGCCCTATGGCATGGAGAAACACCCAAACGTGAGGAAATCGCTGAAACTATTGGCGCGGATGCAGCTCAACCCTTATCAGAATTAACGCCATTCCTGGAAGGTGCAGCCACTATTGCCGTCCAAGATGCCACAACTTGGACGCAGCAATCCCAACTACTAAACAGATGGGTTTTACCACAAGGTCAGCCAGAAGGAATTGATTTAGAATTAGCGAAAGCGATCGTTACCTTACGCCTCACCCACGACGCAGGCGCATTAGCTGAGTTACGCAAAGCGGCAACTGTGAGTGTAGCAGCCCACAAAGCTGGCATGGCAGCCACCGCCAACGCCAAAATAGAAGCAGAAGTTCGAGCCGCAATGGAAAGCGTTTTCATGGCTCACAACATGACTACTTCTTATAACAGTATTGTCACAGTTCACGGCGAAGTTTTACATAACGAACAGTATCACCATCCTCTGCAACCAGGAGATTTATTACTAGCCGATGTCGGTGGCGAAACAGAATTAGGTTGGGCTGCTGATATCACCCGTACCTGGCCTGCGTCTGGTCAATTTTCCCCCACACAACGGGATATATATGATGTAGTGTTGGCAGCCCATGATACCTGCATTGCCAACATCCGCCCCGGTGTAGAGTATGCAGAGATCCATCTACTAGGGGCTAGGGTTATTGCCGAAGGTTTGGTAAATTTAGGCATTCTACGAGGTAATCCCGAAGATTTAGTAGAAAAAGATGCCCATGCTTTATTTTTCCCCCACGGTATCGGCCATCTCTTGGGCTTGGATGTCCACGATATGGAAGATTTGGGTGATTTAGCCGGCTATGAAGAAGGGAAGAAAAGGAGCGATCGCTTCGGCTTGGGCTACCTGCGTTTAAATCGTCCCCTACGTACAGGAATGTTGGTCACAATTGAACCCGGATTTTACCAAGTTCCCGCTATCTTAAACGATGAAAAAACTCGCTCAAGATACCAATATACAGTCAACTGGGAACGCCTATCACAATTCGCCGATATCCGAGGAATCCGCATTGAAGATGATGTTTTAGTTACAGACATAGGCAGCGAAGTCCTCACCGCCGCCTTGCCAAATGACGCTGACACCATAGAACATCTAGTTAATAAAACCTGAGGCGTTGCTGAATCAGGGGATGAAATTTGGGCGTTGCATAAATGCGGGATGAATTGAGACTTTTGTACAAAGCAGAACATCGATTCTACCCTGCGGGAACGCCTTGCGGCGAATGCGTCTTTGCGTCTTTGCGTCTTTGCGTGTTAGCGAAGCGGGGCGTAAGCCCGACAAAAATCATCCCACTAATCAGCAACGCCGAAATTTGATGTACTGAAATTTCAAACTCTTTATCCTCTCTGCGTCTCCGCGCCTCTGCGTGAATTAAACCGCCAAAAACCGTTGAATCACATCCTGACTAAGTTCATCAGTAGAACCAGATGCAACAATAGCCCCTTTCTGCATAGCGTAATAGTAATCAGCCTGACGAACAAAATGTAAGTGTTGTTCTACAAGTAAAACAGAAATACCTGTAGTTTCAATAATGCGACGGACGGCTGCTTCAATTTCTAGGATAATTGAAGGTTGAATCCCTTCAGTGGGTTCATCCAAGACAAGTAATTGGGGCTGTCCCATTAAAGCACGAGCGATCGCCAGTTGTTGCTGTTGTCCACCGCTTAAATCACCACCCATCCGCGACAACATGGTTTTCAACACCGGAAATAAGCTAAAAATTTCTTCCGGAATTTCGGCTTTTTTTACCTGTTTCTGTCTAGCTTCCAAACCCAGCAGTAAATTTTCCTTGACTGTCAAACGCGGAATAATATCTCGTCCTTGGGGAACATAACCAATTCCCATTTTCGCCCTTTGGTCTGGAGATTTGGAGTTGATTAAATTCCCGGCTAAGTTAATAGTGCCACTGCGGGGCTTGAGTAAACCCATAATAGTTTTAAGTAGGGTTGTTTTACCTACGCCATTGCGCCCAATTAGGCAGATCATCTGCCCATTTGGTACGCTTAAATCTACATTGCGGAGAATATGGCTTTCGCCGTAGTAAACATTAAGGTTAGAAATATTTAGCATATTGGTTCAGAGACGCGATTAATCGCGTCTGTACAATTGTTAGATATATGATTAATCGCGTCTGTTGTCTTAATTCCACACACCCCTCATTGTTGTCCTAAATAAACTTCAACGACACGAGGGTCATTTTGGACTTCCTCAAAATTACCTTCACAGAGTACCGAACCTTCATGTAAAACTGTGACCTTCTTGGCAATTTGCCGAACAAATTCCATATCATGTTCAATTACTAGAATTGAATGACTCTGCGCTAATGTTAAAAGCAATTCGCCAATATTATAAGTTTCTTCATCAGTTAAACCTGCAACTGGTTCATCCACAAGTAATAAATCTGGAGATTGTCCAACTAACATTCCAATTTCTAAACGTTGCTTTTCTCCATGAGATAACAAAGCTGCGGGTATGTCTGCTTTAGGAGTTAAGCCAATAGTTTCTAATAAACCTTTAATACTATTTTCTTCCGTAGTTTGAGAACGCCCAAATAATGTAGAAAAAACGTTTTTATTCAGATTACTGGTAATTTCTAAATTTTCCCGTGGCGTGAGGTTGAGATAAACTCTAGGTGTTTGGAATTTGCGCCCAATTCCCCGCCGTGCAATTTGATGTTCACGTAAAGAACGCAGGTTTTTTCCTTTAAATAAAACTCTGCCTATCGTCGGTTGAACTTTACCTGTAATCACATCCAAAAATGTAGTTTTACCTGCACCATTAGGGCCAATTACTACTCGCAATTCCCCCACATCCATACTAAAATTGAGTTGATTGAGAGCTTTAAAACCATCAAAACTCACAGTAACGTTTTCAGTTTCCAAGATTTTGGCGTTCATGTTGTACTTCTGGGTCTTCTTCCAAACTGGGATATGTAGAAATTTGTTGAGGGCGTTTGAGAAAAGGAATGTTTTGACTACGCAACCATCCTACTAAGCCATCAGGAAGGACGGTCACAACAATTAAAAATAATGCACCTTGGAAAAATAGCCATATTTCAGCAAATTGTTCACTCAAAAAAGCACGGGCATAATTAACTAACAAAGTTCCCAAAACTGCCCCGATTAATGTAGCGCGTCCCCCTACAGCTACCCAAATCACCATTTCAATGGAAAAAGCAATATCCATTGCTCTAGGTGAGACAGAACCACTTTGCAGGGTGTAAAATGCTCCTGCAATACCAGCGATCGCACCAGAAACTGCAAACACTAAGGTTTTAAAATCTGTAGGGTCATAGCCAGAGAACCTTACACGACTTTCATCGTCTCGAATTGCAATTAAAAGTCGTCCAAAGCGTCCACTAGTCAACCAGCGACAAATCCCATAGGTAGCAGCGAGAAACAAGACGGTGAGAGTGTAGAAAATAAATTTTGTTTTCCCATCGCTGACAGTTGCACCAAACAAAGTTGTAAAATCTATTAGCCCATTTGTTCCATTAAAAAATTGCTGTTGACCGTTAAAAAAGTTGAAAAATACAATAATTGCTGCTTGGGTGAGAATGGAAAAATAAACGCCTTTAATCCGGTTGCGAAATACCAAATATCCTAATAACCCCGCCAGCAACCCTGGAACTATCACTACAGCCGCTACTGCTATGGGGAAAGAATAAAAAGGTTGCCAAAACCAAGGAAGTTCCGTCACCCCATACAATCCCATAAAATCAGGTAACTCACCCTCTGGGATTTGCAATTTCAGGTACATAGCGATCGCATATCCACCCAGACCAAAAAAGATACCATGTCCCAAACTTAGTAACCCAGTGTAACCCCAAATCAAATCAATCCCCAAAGCCACGATCGCCAGTGACAAAAATCGCCCCAACAAATTCAAGCGAAACTCTGACAACACCAATGGCATAATTAAAATGAGAATGAGAGCGATCGCCACCACCACCCCAACCTCAATTAATATTAACCGTCCTCCCTGCTTCATTCTCTGCGCCCTCCGCGTCTCTGCGTGAGATTAAAAAAATTAAACATCAACACTACGTCCCTTCTGTGGAAAAATCCCCGCCGGCTTCCACTGCAAAAATAAAATAATCAACACAAATACCATCACCTTCGCCATACTTGTGGTAGCAAAAAACGTCAAGAAATCTGCTAGAGGTTTAACAGGAGTTGATAACAAAGCTATAGTCCCAGAACCAATTAAAAAGTTAGCAGTCCCAATTCCCAAAGCAGCGACAATAGTACCGGCTAAGTTACCCACACCCCCAACAACCACAACCATGAAAGTATCGATAATATAATTTTGTCCGGTATTTGGCCCCACAGAACCCAGCAAACTAATCGCACACCCAGCCACACCCGCCAAACCAGAACCCAAAGCAAAGGTAATTGCATCAACTTTTTCGGTGGGGATACCCAAACAAGCACTCATACTCCGGTTTTGTGTCACAGCCCGAATTCTTAATCCCCAGCTAGAACGCTGTAAAAATAGATAAATTCCCCCCACACAAATTATTGTCAAAGCAATAATAAATAACCTGGCGAATGGTAATTGTACCCCACCTAAAGATACGCCAGTTTGTAACCATCTAGGCGCAGTTACATCAACATTTTGCGCCCCAAACCAAGGTTGAGTTACTGCTAGCTGATAAGTTTGACTCAATAAGTTACCCGTGGTGATTGTTACCCCCAAAGATAGCAAGAAAATCACCGCCACAACCCAGTTACGAATTCTCTCTAAATTTGCGCGGGAATTTAAAACCCATAACCCCCCAAAAAACAACAGAGAAAACAAGCCCAAGCCAATTACTAAAACCCAATTCACACTACGGACAAACTGCTGGAAAATTAAACTTACGCCCCAAGTTGCCAACAAAGTTTCTAGAGGTCTTCCATAGAGGTAACGAATCACACCTCTTTCCAGAATTAATCCAATAAATGCAGTGAAAAAGAAAGCGATAATTAACGCCAGAAATATATAAATCTCAAACCAAAAACCGCCCAATTGTTTACAGCCATTCTGCACAACAAAAGTTGTATAAGCCCCAAACATCATCAATTCGCCATGCGCCATATTAATCACCCCCATCAAGCCAAAAATAATGGCTAATCCCAAGGCAGCAATTAATAAAACAGAACCGATGCTAATACCATTAAATACAGCATCCAAAAAACCTGTTAACATTCTTTTTCACCAGCATATAAGCTTGCTTTTTGTAAAAATTACAAAGTCAACAGTCAACAGTCAACAGTCAACATTTTTCTCGATAGACCATTGACTAATGACTATTGACCATTGACTTATTAAGCTTTTTTGTACTTACCGCCCTTAGCTGGATCTGACCAATCACAAGCAAATCCCTTAGTTTCTTTCACAAATTGATTCCAAGGAACCGGCTCAACTGGTGCAGGTGTAGCATAGACAATATCAAACAAACCATCATCTCTAACTTCACCAATCCGCACAACTTTGGATATGTGATGATTAGCATTAACTGTCACCTTTCCTTCAGGTGCATCTATGGTTTGACCATAAGCCGCCGCCCGCACTTTAGCTAAATCAGGACTACCCGCTTTTTCTACTGATTGCTTCCACAAATACACAGCGATATATGCAGCTTCCATCGGGTCATTTGTTACCCGGTCTGCACCATATTCTTTTTTAAAAGCTTCGACAAATTTCTTATTAGCAGGGGTATCTACTGTTTGGAAATAATTCCAAGCAGCATAATGACCTTTGAGATACTCAACTCCAATTGCTTTCACTTCTTCTTCCGCAATACTTACAGACATAGAAGGGTATTTATCCGGTGTTAATCCAGCACCTTTTAACTGTTTGAAGAAAGCTACGTTACTATCACCATTTAAGGTGTTATAAATTACCCCACCATTGGGTAATGTTTGTTTAATTTTGGTGATAATTGGTGTAACTTCTGTATTACCTAATGGTAAATAATCTTCACCAACTGTTTTTCCACCTAAAGCTTCTAATTGGGCTTTGATAATAGTGTTAGCCGTCCGAGGGAAAACATAGTCTGAGCCGACTAAAAAGAATTCTTTACCCTTATTTTTTAACAACCAATCAACAGAAGGTTCAATTTGTTGATTTGGTGCTGCACCTGTGTAAAAAATGTTTTTTGAACACTCTTGACCTTCATACTGCACGGGATACCACAGCATATGGTCTTTACTTTCAAATACTGGCTTCACATTTTTGCGGCTAGCTGAAGTCCAACAACCAAAAACTACAGCTACTTTATCTTGATCAATCAACTTGGTGGCTTTTTCTCTAAAAGTATCCCAGTTAGAAGCACCATCCTCAACAATGGCTTCAATCTGTTTACCTAAAACACCACCAGCCGCGTTAATTTCTTTGATAGCTAATTTCTCAGCATCTACAACGCTTTTTTCACTGATAGACATTGTGCCACTCAGAGAGTGCAGAATACCTATTTTGATCGTGTTACCACCACTAGCAGCCACAGGAGAAGCATTCCCAGAGGTGGCTGGACTGTCTGTAGCGCTTGGGGTGTTATTAGCGCAGGCCTTCAGCAAGATGCTGCTACCAATAGTTGCAGAGCCGTAAATTAAAAATCTGCGTCGGTTAATTCGTCTACTCATATCTTGGTTAAATTTCCCCTTGATGAATCAGCTAGCTCCCTGAGAGTTCACAAGGTCAAGCTTTAGATTGTGATATTAGTTTGATATTTAACCACTGAATTGTTATTTTTGATACTAAATCATAATTCCTTTAAATAAAAATTAATCTAATTAACTAAAACTCAGAGTGATATTTATAGCTGTGCAGATATTAAACGGTTGACCTAACAGGTATCTGAACTAGCGCTCCTCTATATGTCGTAGATTTAGGGTTGGGGCGAGACAATTTTGTTACAAGTTAATCGTTTGTTTTGCCATCTCACATATCCAATCAAGCTCCTTCGACAAGCCAAGTAAAGATACTAGGACAGTCAAATTAACCGTATTCTGCCAATGCTGCTTGTTCGGCTACTTTACTGTGGACTAATTCTCAGGATGCAACATCATCAGCTAATTCTTTAATCACGGACTCATTATTGACATTCAACAGATCAATGGTATCCTCCTGCTCAAGTCGCGGGAAAAACTACTAAGCTGGTAAATAGCACATTATAAAAATTCCTGAATCGCATTCTCTAGCTGGTTCGGACATCCCATTGGCTCAATAACTGTAACTAAGATATGTTTGACGCATTAGCAGACCGTTTAGAATCCGCCTGGAAAAAGCTGCGCGGGCAAGATAAAATTTCTGAATCTAACATTCAAGATGCTTTGCGGGAAGTGCGCCGCGCCCTGTTGGAAGCAGATGTTAACCTCCAAGTAGTCAAAGATTTTATTAGCGAAGTTGAAGCCAAGGCGCAGGGAGCCGAAGTTATTAGCGGCGTGCGACCTGACCAGCAGTTCATCAAGATTGTTTACGATGAGCTAGTGCAGGTGATGGGGGAAGAGAATGTTCCCCTGGCGGAAGTGGAACAAAAGCCCACAATTGTTTTGATGGCTGGTTTACAAGGTACTGGGAAAACCACAGCCACCGCCAAATTAGCTTTACATTTACGGAAATTAGAACGTAGTTGTTTGTTAGTAGCCACAGACGTATATCGTCCAGCCGCAATTGACCAGTTGCTCACACTAGGTAAACAAATTGACGTACCAGTATTTGAACTCGGAAGTGATGCAGACCCGGTAGAAATTGCCCGTCAAGGTGTGGAACGTGCCAAAGCAGAGGGCGTGAACACAGTCATCATTGATACAGCAGGTCGTCTGCAAATTGACGAAGACATGATGGCGGAATTAGCCAGAATAAAAGAAACCGTCCAACCCCACGAAACATTGTTGGTGGTGGATTCCATGACTGGTCAAGAAGCTGCCAACCTCACCCGCACCTTTCATGAGCAAATAGGTATTACTGGGGCGATTCTCACCAAGATGGATGGTGATAGCCGTGGTGGTGCGGCGTTGTCGGTAAGGCAAATTTCGGGAGCGCCGATTAAGTTTGTGGGTGTGGGGGAAAAAGTCGAAGCCCTACAACCTTTTTACCCAGACCGCATGGCTTCCCGAATTCTGGGTATGGGTGACGTGCTGACTTTGGTAGAAAAAGCCCAGGAAGAGTTCGATTTAGCTGATGCTGAGAAAATGCAGGAGAAAATCCTGTCAGCGAAGTTTGACTTTACCGATTTTGTCAAGCAACTGCGGATGTTGAAAAATATGGGATCGCTGGGGGGTCTCCTGAAGATGATTCCGGGGATGGGTAAACTCTCAGATGATCAGCTAAAGCAGGGAGAAACCCAACTCAAGCGGTGTGAAGCGATGATCAATTCCATGACCATCCAAGAACGCCGCGATCCTGATTTATTGGCAAGTTCTCCCAACCGACGGCGACGGATTGCCTCTGGTTCTGGTTATAAAGAAGCAGATGTGAATAAACTAGTGGCTGATTTCCAAAAAATGCGATCGCTCATGCAGCAAATGGGTCAAGGTAATTTCCCCGGAATGCCCGGAATGTTTGGCGGTGGCGGTGGTGGAATGGGTAATATGTTCGGTGGTGGCGGTAACCGTCCCCCAGCCCCTGGCTGGCGCGGCTACAATGGCGGCGGCGCTGGCACGAAGAAGAAAAAACCCAAAGATAAAAAGAAAAAAGGTTTTGGAAATCTGTAGCCAACAGTCAACAGTCAACGGTCAACAGTCAAAGATAACGGTTTTAACTATGGACTATTGACTATTGACTATTGACTATTGACCAACGACCAATAGCACTAAACCCTTAGCAAGTGTTAAAATTAGCATTTCAATCAAGGAAGTCTTGGATTTAAGATAGCCACTTCCTTAATTACCTACAAACAGGAGAATGTTTCTTCAATCATGATCAAACTGCGCTTGAAACGATTCGGTAAAAAGCGGGAAGCGAGCTACCGTATTGTCGCTATGAATAACCTCTCTCGCCGCGACGGTCGCCCCTTGGAAGAATTGGGATATTACAATCCTAGAACTGATGAAGTGCGATTGGATGTTCCTGGTATTGTCAAGCGACTACAGCAAGGCGCTCAACCTACTGACACGGTACGTCGCATCTTACAAAAACAAAATGTCTTTGAACAGGTCAGTGCAAAACCCGCATCATAGTCTTACAGGTAACTCATTAACAGCTAGCCCCAATTACGTCGGGCTAGTCAAGTTCTTGATGCAGCCATTTTTAGAAGCTCCAGAGTCTTTAAGCGTCGATTGTGAAATTTCTCCAACCCTGAAACGGGCTTGGGTTCGCATCGCCTTTGAAAGTGCAGATAAAGGGAAAGTTTTTGGTCGGGGAGGTCGTAATATTCAGGCGATTCGCACAGTGATTTCTGCTGCGGCAGAACTTGCTGGACAGTCAGTTTACCTGGACATTTACGGCAGCACCACTCCAGGCCGAGAAGGAATGTTTGTTGAGGAAGACCAACAAGAACGCACACCTCCGCCAATATCACGAGAAAGAAGCGGAAACGCCCCACCGCGACCGGTTGTTAAACCACGCACCCGTTAGCGCCCCTACACGGAATTCAAAATTCAAAAAGCTGCTTCAGCAAGCTTTTCACATATTTTGAATGGTTAATTGATTTAACCTGTGCTGTACTAGGTTAACAATAGAGAAGAAGCCTGAGCGGTTTTAGTTAACTCCGCTCAGAAACTTCGATAAACTTAGAAAGTGGTTAAAAGATGTCAGCATCTTGCCGCAGCTACCTAAAAAATGTACTGACTGTATACAGTTAATGATGGTTATACACAACTGTGAGAATCTCTGCCAGGAGGTGAATCCAGGGAGTGGCTGAAGTTCGTTTGGGTGAAAATGAGTCTATTGACTCGGCAATTAGACGTTTTAAAAAGAAAATTCAAAAAGCCGGGATTTTATCAGAAGTCAAACGTCGGGAAAGATACGAAAAACCCAGTTTGCGCCGCAAGCGCAAAGCAGAAGCTGCACGCAAAGGTGTTCGCAACTAAATCAGAGCAAAGCCTTTGGTTAAGGTGTTGAACTTAATATTCCTTGGGTGGATTCAGGGTTTGTAGTGATTTTTTAGCTCAAACCTGGCAAAAGTGGAGACGTTATTGCGTCTCTACTTGATAAATATTTAAATATAATTCAATATTCCATTATTAACAAATAATAAAAAATAATTTCCTACCTGAATCTAGATAAAACCTTTGTAGAATCTAGGATTAAATAGATATTTATTATAGAATAGTATAAAAATAAACCGTTCTAAAATGAGATAAAAAAGACATTAAAGCAAATCAAAAACAACTAACAACTGACACGCAAAGCGAGTCAAAATTGCTTCTCATATATTACAAAAATACTTATGGCAGATGCTTTCATAATTCAGCTGCCTAACATTCCCAGTGCGATCGCTCTTGCAGGTGACAGAGAAGAAAATCTGAAAATTCTCTCCCGGCAAACAGGAGCCACATTAGTACTGCGTGGGCAAGAGTTACATATCTATGGTACAGAAACGCAAAGAGATTTAGCGACAAAATTAGTGCGATCGCTAGAAAGTATCTGGATTCAGGGCAACACTATCTCCAGTGCTGATATATTAACGGCTCGTCAAGCTGTAGATAATCACCGCGAATATGAACTACAAGAACTACAGCGAGATGTCCTAGCCAGAACCCGCAGGGGTGAAGAAGTCCGAGCAAAAACCTTCAGACAACGCCAGTATATCGAAGCCATCCGCAAACGTGACCTCACCTTCTGCATCGGCCCGGCGGGAACTGGTAAAACATATCTGGCCGTTGTCCTCGCCGTCCAAGCACTCCTCGCCAATCAGGTAGAAAAGCTGATTTTGACACGTCCGGCGGTAGAAGCTGGTGAAAGACTGGGGTTTTTACCAGGGGATTTGCAGCAGAAAATTAATCCCTATCTGCGTCCACTTTACGATGCAATTTACGAATTCATCGACCAAGAGAAAGTCCCCAATTTGATAGAACGGGGAATTATTGAAGTCGCACCCCTCGCTTATATGCGGGGACGCACCCTCAACAATGCTTTTGTGATTGTTGATGAAGCCCAAAATACCACACCCGCCCAAATGAAAATGGTTTTAACTCGTTTGGGTTTCCGTTCTCGCATGGTAATTACAGGCGACATCACACAAACTGATTTACCAATAAATCAACAATCAGGTTTGACAGTGGCTTTACAAGTTCTCAAACACGTTGAAGGTATTGCTGTTTGCGAATTTACCCAAAAAGATGTCGTGCGTCATCCTCTAGTTCAGCGCATTGTCAGCGCCTACGAACAGTATGAGAAATAGTCAGTGGTCAATAGTCAATACTAAGGAATGGTAACGGGTATGAGTCATAGTCTGAAAGATTTTTTGGAAGCTTGCGAAACCTTGGGAACTCTGCGGTTAATTGTTACTAGCAGCGCGGCTGTATTAGAAGCACGGGGAAAAATAGAAAAGCTATTCTATGCAGAATTAGCTAAAGGTAAATATGCCAATATGCACACAGAAGGCTTTGAATTTCACTTGAATATGGAAAAAATTACTCAAGTAAAGTTTGAAACTGGTGAAGCCAAAAGAGGCAATTTTACAACTTACGCTATCCGTTTTTTAGATGAAAAACAAGAGTCCGCTTTAAGCTTATTCTTGCAATGGGGTAAGCCTGGAGAATATGAACCAGGACAAGTAGAAGCTTGGCACGCTTTAAAAGAAAAGTATGGCGAGGTTTGGGAAACTTTGCCAGTGCAACTTTAGTTGGATATAACAATATTACGGAATCTAGCGTCTTCTATGTTTTTATTTGATCCTCCATAGGCGGCTGCAATTTCCAAAACTTGAATTTGGTTTACTTGTGCAGGCACTTTAGTAAAATTAATAATGAGTTTATTCTTAACCTTTGGGATTAAAGTCGTCTTCGCATATTTTTCTACATTTCCATCTATTTCAACTGATTCAGCAAAGTAGGTAATACCATCTAAGTCTAGTATTCTGCTTCTCAGTCCGGCAAAATTACCATACACAATTAGTCTTTGATCATCATTAAGAGTGTTGATTAATTGCAACTCGCATCTGATATTCTGATTTTTTCTTGCACACTTCTGTAAAGTAAATTCTAACCCATCTCTTTCAATAGTTGTAAAATTTTCTATTGGTGATGCGGTGTTTAACTCAGGCTGTTTATTTGATATGGGATTGGAAGAGGATTTTAATAAAGAATCATCAGATTTTAGAGGAGATTCAGGATTTTTTAATACAGAACTTGATGAATTTATATCAGGTAAATTTTGACTACTTTTACTAAATGAGTTTTCGGAACATTGTATTTTTAAAAAACATCTCACTTCTGGTGTTGCAACAGCAATTATTAGCCCAGTAATAGTTAATAACAGGGTAACTATAGCATTAAATTTATTAAATGCTATCTTTTTACGGCGATGTTTTAAAACCTGGTCTTGAATGAGCCGCCAAAGTTTAACAATTTGCTCATTCTCCCTATCTCCATCCCAGCCTATAAGATTAGCAGATTGAATATCTAAAAATTCTCCAGGGATTTTTACTGGTTCTATCAAAACAGAAATCAATACCTTGCCATTTTTCTTGGCTTCCGCCGCTAAATTTGTCAACAAAGCTGATTTGACAGATGTATTAGACCATAAAACAATAACGAACTTATTCTTTTCTAAAGCCTTTGTTGTTTCACTTATGATTTGGCTGCCTATAGATATATTTTGTGCTTCCCAAATATCAATACTGTAGTAATTTAAAGCATCTTTCAAAAGATTTGCTGTAGCTTGATTTGATTCAGAGTATAATAAACAAACTTCACTCTTGCGTGTGTTCATTCATTGATTGTCCTTTTCAATATATTTTATTTTAATGGCGAATTAGTATAATAATCAGACTAGAAAATTATAGAGGTCTTTCAATGGAAAATCAATATTATAGTTAGCTGGGAAACTTATGGTGTTTGCCTAGCTGTCCATTATACCTTAACTGGGGATCTTATTTTTGTATGGTTGAGCGATCGCTTAACTAAAATAATTGCTATGGATTAAATCTCTGATTAATAAAAAATCAATAATAATCAATAATAAATAGATATAGATAATGCTGACAATAAGAGCTATTTGGAGTTTTTGCTTAATTATTTTCTTGTTACTGGGGTGGAATGGTGATGCAAATGCAGGTGAACTATCTGAACGCTTGGCACATTTTCCCCAGTGGAAAAAATTAACTTCTGTCCAGCCAGCCAAGGGGGATTTAGCTTACCCTAAATGGATGGCTGGAACTTGGGAAGTTAAGAGTACCTTGGTAGATTTAGCAGCACCTTTAGCACCGGATATTGTTACGCCTGGTTTTGAAGGGAATCGTCAGCAACTAAATCAGCCCGTCAGCTTTTTAGTACGATTTATAGAAGTACAACCTCCCACTATTGGCTTAAAATTCCTTCCTCAGATAGATGCTAAATCAACAATTGTGGTTGCTGATAGAGTCTTTAACAGTTTGAATTTAGCTAGGTCTTATTTAGGCGATGAAGCAGTGTTATCAGTGAAGGTAGACCCTGATTCGCCTAATCGTCAGATTACATTTTTACGTGGGGAACGGCAATTAGTTTCCATTGTCACGGCACGGGCGACCGAAACCGTAGCAGATAGTAAATTTATTACTACAGAAGTTTTCCAACAATTATTTAAAGGCGGTTCGCTACCTTACTTAAACTCGGTCGAATCTACCACCGCCTACCATCAACTTTCGACATCATCCCCAGCAATTGAAGCAGATCAAGTTACTGCTGTCTACCTTTCACCGCAAGATCCTAATTATTTTACCGCAGGCGATCGCCCAGTTGCGCTTTATCGCTATCGCCTAGAATTTTTCCCTACAGCTAAATAACGCAAAACCTACATTCTGAGACTAAAACCAATTTTAGCCCACAAGTTATAAAGTATGTGTAGATCACAAATAATAGGTTGCGAGAAAAATCTGTATGGCAAGCTACCAAGAAACCCTAACTAATGACGAATTTATAGATGAACTCATTGCACAGACAACCAGCATTAATCATGTGGAAGTCATTGAAAATGTCATTGACTCCCTCGAACAAGATGACAGCGCAATGGTAAGCCACACTCCAGAAGGTGGTTATCTGTGGAAGTTTAAATACGGCACGGTGGAAGTATTTGTGCAACTCACTGGCAAAAGTGATGAAGACACGATAACAGTTTGGTCAGCAGTACTCAAATTACCAGCAAAGAATGAACCAAAGTTGTTGCGTCATTTGTTGGAGTTAAACTGCTCCAGTACTTTTGAAGCACGTTTTGGGATTATAGAGGATCAAGTGGTAGTTATTTCTACACGCACTCTTGCAGAATTATCTCCGGGGGAAGTTTCGCGGATTATTACTATTGTGGCAACGATCGCCGATAACAATGACGAAGCTTTACAATCAGAGTTTGGTGCAGCTTAAGCAATTTTAAATTCTCGATGGCTAGTCAGCAGGTTTGGCGACTGATTCCTTTATTAGCAGCTTCCGGTAGTGTACAAATGGCAATTGACCGTTGGCTATTAACACAACACCAATCTGGTAAGCATCCTTCTACCATAAGATTTTACACTTGGTCGCCACCCGCCATTTCCCTTGGTTATCATCAACGCCAATATCCAGAACATTGGCAAAATCTCACCTGGCAAAATCAAAAATTAGATGTGGTGCGTCGTCCTACAGGTGGTAGGGCAGTACTCCACCAAGGTGACTTAACTTATGCTGTGGTAACATCGGGACTAGGTGATAATCGCCTACTGGCATACCAGAAGATTTGTGAGTTTTTAATCCAAGGATGGCGATCGCTTGGTTTTGAATTAAACTATGGTACAGCCGGGCGTGGTTACATCCACAATCCCAACTGTTTTGGTACAGCTACAGGTGCAGATTTAGTCTTACCAACCGGAAGCAAACTCATAGGTAGCGCTCAATTGCGACGCAGCGACGTAATCTTACAACACGGTTCTATCCGTCTCCAGCCAGATACAGAACTATTTGCACAAGTATTCGGTGTAGAAGATTTTCACCCTATAAAATTCAACCTGAGTGTAGATGATATTATCTCAGCTTTAATTACAGCCGCCAACAACTGTTTTAATATACAACTGGAGACACAACCCCTATCCCCCTCTGAGTGGGATGAGATTCGAGAGACTAGCTAGTACAGCAACGTGCTGATTCTTAATTTTGAATTTTGTTGGCGGTACCCCTTTCCTGCGGAACGCTACGCGAACGGGGAAGCAAGCTACGCGGTAGCGTCTCGTAGAGAAGCCTTCCCGTAGGGTATTTTGAATTTTGAATTTTGAATTGCTATTAATTCCAATCCTGCTCATCCCTTTTCCCGCGACTCTTATAAATACCGCCTATTTGATGTATTTGGCGGGTTTTCTCGAATAGTTCCGCTTCGGTTAACCCCCATTGTTGCAAAACTTTATTCAGGTCGCTCTGGATGTCTCTTGCGCCGGGAAAGCCTTGATAGCGGATTTTGAGCCTAGCTAATTCGGCTAAATTATGGTCTGTCGCCTCTTGAGTTAGTAGAATATCTATAAAGGGGCGATCGCGGTTGTAGAGTGGATGTTGTTGGTCTTTACTTCCGTGGTTTTCAGTCATGGTTTATACCTTTAGGTAGAGTGTAAATTCCTTCAGAGTCCAGAGTTCAGATTCTTGCCATCGCACCATAATTAGTCATGACGGCAACTACACCTGAGCTAATACGGCTCTCACCACTGTCACCTATCCTTAGATAAAGATACATTGTCTTTAAGAAAGTACAAAAAAGTTTAACAAAAGGGTGAATTTTTAAGTCACCCAAAGTCCAAGCAGCAAGGGAGCAAGAACCCGCTATGTTTGAACACTTCACTTCCGAAGCCATCAAAGTTATTATGCTCGCTCAGGAGGAAGCACGTCGCCTGGGACACAATTTCGTAGGAACTGAGCAAATTCTCCTGGGTTTGATGGGAGAAGGAACTGGGGTTGCTGCCAAAGTGCTGACTGAGATGGGTGTGACTCTCAAAGACGCTCGTCGTGAGGTTGAAAAAATTATTGGTAGGGGTTCTGGGTTCGTACCGCCAGAAATTCCTTTTACCCCGAAAGTGAAAAGCCTCTTCGAGCAGTCCTTTAGAGAAGCGCATAGTCTCGGAAATAACTACATCAACACAGAACATTTACTCTTAGGGTTAACAGAAGCCGGTGAAGGTGTCGCTGCTAAGGTTTTACAGAATCTTGGTGTTGACCTCAAGAGTGTCCGCTCTGCTGTCATCCGTCGCTTAGGCGAAGACCCAACCGTGGTTGTGGGTGGTGGTAGTTCCAGACGGAACCAAACACCGACGATAGAAGAGTTTGGCAGAAATCTGACGAAATTAGCCAAAGAAGGTAAACTCGACCCTGTAGTAGGTCGGCAAAAAGAAATTGAGCGTGCTGTGCAGATTCTCGGTCGCCGCACCAAGAATAACCCCGTGTTAATTGGTGAACCAGGGGTTGGTAAAACTGCGATCGCTGAAGGTTTAGCACAGCGTATTATTAACCAAGATGTCCCCGACATTTTGCAAGATAAACAAGTCATCAGCTTAGATATGGGTTCTCTGGTAGCGGGAACTCGCTTCCGGGGAGACTTTGAAGAACGCATCAAGAAAATCGTAGAAGAAGTCCGTTCTGCGGGTAATATCATCCTGGTGATAGATGAAATTCATACTTTAGTTGGTGCAGGGGGAACAGAAGGCGGCTTAGATGCAGCCAATATCCTCAAACCAGCCTTGGCCAGGGGCGAACTGCAATGTATTGGCGCTACCACATTAGATGAATATCGTCAACATATCGAACGTGATGCAGCCTTAGAGCGACGTTTCCAACCGATTATGGTCGGGGAACCATCCGTAGCCGAAACCATTGATATCCTCTATGGTTTGCGCGGAGCCTACGAACAGCACCACAAAGTACATATTTCCGATGAGGCTGTGGTAGCAGCAGCGCAATTAGCTGATAGATATATTAGCGATCGCTTCCTGCCCGATAAAGCCATAGACTTAATTGATGAAGCTGGTTCTCGTGTGCGCCTGCGTAACTCGCAAATTTCGCCTAACAAGGAACTCAAGCGCCAACTGACTGACATCACCAAAAGCAAAAACGAAGCAGTTAGACTCCAAGACTTCGATAAAGCCGCAAAACTCCGTGACGAAGAAATTGCCCTAGAAACAGAACTGCAAGCAGCCACCACTGGCCAAACCATCAAACCAGTTGTGGATGAAGAAGACATTGCCCAAATTGTCGCCTCTTGGACTGGTGTTCCAGTCAACAAGTTGACAGAATCTGAGTCTGAGTTGCTTCTGCACCTAGAAGACACTCTCCACAAACGGTTAATTGGTCAAGAGCAAGCAGTTACATCTGTTTCTCGCGCCATCCGTCGCGCCAGAGTCGGGTTAAAGAGTCCCAATCGTCCCATTGCTAGCTTTATCTTCTCCGGGCCTACCGGAGTCGGGAAAACCGAACTAGCCAAAGCATTAGCAGCTTACTTCTTCGGCGCGGAAGATGCCATGATTCGGTTTGATATGTCCGAATACATGGAAAGCCACACCGTTTCTAAACTCATCGGCTCTCCTCCTGGTTACGTCGGCTACGACGAAGGCGGACAACTCACCGAAGCCGTGCGGCGCAGACCATACACAGTGTTGCTGTTCGACGAAATCGAAAAAGCGCACCCCGATGTATTCAATATGCTGCTGCAACTTTTAGATGACGGACACCTCACCGATGCCAAAGGTCGGAAAGTGGACTTCAAGAACACCTTGATTATCCTGACTTCTAACATTGGTTCTAAAGTGATTGAAAAAGGTGGCGGCGGTTTAGGCTTTGAATTTGACAACCAAGCCGAAGCTAGTTACAACCGCATCCGCAACTTAGTCAACGAAGAACTGAAAAATTACTTCCGTCCAGAGTTCCTCAACCGACTTGATGAAGTCATCGTCTTCACTCAATTGTCGAGAGATGAAGTCAAGCAAATCGCTGATATCATGCTGCGTGATGTCGCCAGCCGCTTGACCGAGAAGGGAATTACCTTAGAAGTTACCGAACGGTTCAAAGAACTAGTAGTCACAGAAGGTTATAACCCCAGCTATGGTGCTAGACCATTACGTCGAGCAATCATGCGTCTCCTAGAAGATTCCTTAGCAGAAGTGTTGCTGTCTGGAGAAATCACCGAGGGAGACACAGCCATTGCGGATGTAAACGATGATGGCCAAGTACAGATACGCCAGTCGGAAGAAAGAGAGTTACTCTTGGCAAATGTTGGTTAATTTTTTCGTCTGTGAGAGTAGCAATACCTGAAAACACGTAGGTTGCTTGCTGCCAACATTCAGGTTAAAAGCTAGAGAAAATTCCCACCCTGGTAGAAATGCCAGGGTATTTTCTTGTCAACACAGTGACAGTTGAAGGCATACGGTTCGGTTAAGGAATTTCTTTTTTATTGATACTGACAAGCCAAACAATGCGGATTATGCTGAAAGCCTTTTCTATAGGGGTTTTAAGCAAGTCAAAATTCTCTTGCTTACTTTTGTTTCTTACTCAGACTTTATAACCCAAACAATATCTTTTCTCTTGGCAATCCACTTCACCGGCTTGTTAGCTGTCAATCCACAGTTGAGCAAAACGTTCAGCCGTCCATCCAATAATATCTGATACCTGCCCATCACCAATTTCTACGATTCGCTTAGTACCATCTCTACGCTCTATCACATCAACAGAGAAAAACTGGCTCTCAATCCGCTTGGCACACTCAAAGACAATCTCTGGAATTTCTTCATCTGGTAAAGCAGCAAAAGGTTTACCAGATAGGACAAAGTAACGCCTCTCGGTTTCTGTTACAAAATCTTCAAGCCGCCGTACACAAATACCTCCCTCAATCGTGCCTCGAAATTTTTGCATCTCGGCAACTACTGTTTTGATTTGCTCTGGTTTATTAATTATGGAACCAACTGAGGTTTTGAGAGATTTAACATAATCTTTGATAAAAAATCCATCCCAGCCAAGTCGATTCAATTGGTTCTCTAAATCATCATCGACGGAATAAAATTTAGTCTCTGGAGTGAAATCAGTAATTAGAGGATACCAATTGATCAGATAATGTGTAGCTAGATAATCAGCCTTAGAAGTTAAAACACTTGCCCCTGTACTTTCTACAACACTAACTAATAACTCATAATCTCCAGGCGAGAGCATCCAACCCCGGTAGACAACTTTTAATCCAGGAGTTGGGGCTGGAATAATCTTTGATGAACCCGTTTCTAACGACTCTAACGAAATAACGGAAGTTGTAAACCCAGCATTTTGTATACAAGCAACTTGCTCCGAGTAGGCTGCATCTGCTTTTTTAGGATTGAAGTAATCGCTAGGAAAAAGAAATCTCACAACATCTCAACCAAATATATTTTATTTACTAATTATACTAATTATTAAATATATTTACTTAGCAGAAATCAGGACTCAAATTTTTTTGAGCCAATATTTAAGAACTCGTGGCTCGGAGTCGGCGCAGTTAGTAAGGTGCATCAGTATGAATAATTTCTTGGTACAGACGGGTTTTCTCGCACTGACGCACCCTACCTACTTGGATATTTTTTATTCAATCTACTGAAGACGTACCGAAGCGGTAGCCTTTACCGTAGACTGTGTGGATTAAGGGAAGTTCTTTGCCTACCTCGATTTTACGGCGTAGCAATCTGATTAACGCGGCGATGACATTACTATTTGGTGGTTCGTTATCTTCCCACAGATGTTGCAGAATTTGGGCGTGAGTTAATAGTTGTCCTGTGTGTTCCATAAAGTATTGCAGCAGTTGGCTTTCTTTCTGCGATAGTTCAATCACTCGTCCTTGACGGTAGGCGACTTGATTTTCATAGTCCAGTTCTAAGTCGGCTACAGTTAATCTACCTGTTGTAGCTTCGTAGGTTTGGGAACTAGAACGCCGCAACAAAGCACGGACTCTGGCCAACAACTCTCGCAGTTCAAAGGGTTTGACTAAATAGTCATCAGCACCAGCATCTAAACCTTGTACACGGTCATCTAGGGTATCTTTGGCGGTGAGGAAAAGAACTGGTGTAATCTTTCCTTGGCGGCGTAGTTCTTGGCATATCTCTAAGCCCGTTTTCCCTGGTAGCATCCAGTCTAAAATCAGTAGGTCATAATTGCCTACTGTTGCCATTTCACTCCCACTTTTACCCTCATAAGCTGCTTCTACGGTGTAACCTTCACGAGTTAACACACGGCTCAAGGGGACAGTGAGTTCTACTTCATCATCAACTAATAAAATTCTCATGCTGCTTGGGGTAAGCATTAGAGATATTCTCAATATTAATGAACTGCTAAGACAAGGACACGATAAAGTGTCTCTAGCCAAGGATACCAAGAAAACGAATGTTAACTGTTGCGTTGCCGAAAGGGGAACTACTCAAAAATAGCATCCGCCTACTGCAATCTGTAGGGTTGGATTTTAGTGCTTTTTTAGACTCAGGAAATCGTCAGTTGCAAATTACTGATGCTAGTGGAACGGCGAAAGGATTACTAGTTAGAGGTCAAGATGTACCTGTTTATGTAGAGTATGGACAAGCCCAAATTGGTATTATTGGTTACGATGTCCTCCGAGAAAAACAGCCACAGGTTGCCCATTTAGTTGATTTACAGTTTGGCTATTGTCGGATGTCGGTGGCGGTAAAAGCATCTAGTCCCTACAAATCACCTCTAGATTTACCTGCTCACAGTCGTGTTGCTTCTAAATATGTCAATTCGGCGCGCGAGTTCTTCCAAGGTTTAGATTTACCTGTGGAAATTGTCCCGCTTTACGGTTCCGTGGAATTAGGGCCAATCACAGGAATGTCTGAGGCAATTGTCGATATAGTTTCTACAGGCCGGACTTTAAAAGAAAATGGTTTGGTGGAAATTACAACTTTATATGAAAGTACGGCACGGTTAATTGCTCATCCCCTTAGTTATCGTTTGAATACAGGGAATTTACATCAATTAGTTGAGCAATTACGAGAGGGTGTTTTGAGTGAACTGCCTATACTGACCTGACGCTACAGTTTGGGCTTACTGCCCAACAGAAAGGTTATATTACACAATCACTTGTATGGTTTGTTGGTTGTTAACAGTTAACTGTCAACTGTTAACAACCAACACGAAAAGATGTGCAAATAGGTTGGGTGGAGCGTAGCGCAACATACATCATAGAAATCTTTAACAATTATTTTTAAGTTAATTTTTTTTAAAAACTTTGTCTAAACTATAAAGTAGTTCGACTTTTTATTTCTGAAACAAGTTTTTTAGCTGATTTCGTATTTTTTAACAAAAATTTATATCTGGATTTTTTCTCCAAAATTTAATGAGATCCCCTTTGCATAATGAACAGGCGAGACTTGCAGCTTTACGCCAATATCAAATTTTAGATACTGAACCGGAGGAAGCTTATGACAATCTGGCTCAGTTAGCTGCTTTTATCTGCGGCACACCTATAGCTTTAGTTAATTTTATTGATGAGAATCGTCAATGGTTTAAGGCCAAACTGGGTATAGACATACCAGAAATGCCCCGGAGTGTGGGTTTATCCTATCTTTGCCAGGAAAAGCAAGGTGTCGTTATTATACCGGATACTTTGGCAGACGATCGCTTTATTGATAACCCAGTCGTCAAATCTTATCCTCATGTGAGATTTTACGCAGGTGTACCACTTTTGACACCAGAGGGTCATTTTTTAGGAACTCTCTGCGTCATTGACAGGATACCAAAACAACTTAATCAGGCACAAATTGATGCACTGACAGCCTTAAGTCGCCTAGTTATCAGTCAGCTAGAGCTAAGGCGCAATGTCGCCCATGTAGCTGAGATTAGCGAACTGTTAATTAAGCATGAACAAACGGCGCGTGCGGAGTCAGAAACGGCTAGAGAGCAAATTGCCAATATACTGGAAAGTATCACTGATGCGTTTTTTGCCATAGATTATGAATGGCGATTTACCTACATCAATGGTCAAGCAGCCAAGTTGTTAGAGAAAACACCAGATGAGCTATTAGGTAAGAGTATTTGGGAAGTGTTTTCAGGCAGCGTAGACTCACCATTTTATCTTGAAACTAGGCGAGCGATCGCCGGACAAATCAGTGTCAAGTTTGAAGAATTTTACCCGCCACTGCACAAATGGTTTGCCATTCATGCTTACCCAAGTAAAGACGGCTTATCTGTTTATTTCCAAGATATTAGCGAACGTCGGTACACAGCCGCCGCCCTGCGCGAGAGTGAAGAACGTTGGCAGTTGGCTTTAATTGGTAACAATGATGGTATTTGGGATTGGAACCTCAAGACTAATGAAGTTTTCTTCTCCTCACGGTGGAAACAAATGTTGGGGTATGAAGATGACGAAATTACTCACCACGTTGATGAATGGTCAAAGCGGGTGCATCCCGATGATTTCGATTGGGTAATGCAAGCGGTTCAAGACCATTTGGCCAAAAACACGCCTTATTATGTTACCGAACATCGCGTCCAGTGCAAAGATGGTAGTTATAAATGGATTTTAGATCGAGGTCAGGCGCTTTGGGATGAGGCGGGTAATGCGCTACGGATGGTAGGTTCCCATACAGATATTACAGAACGCAAACAAACAGAAGAAGAATTAAGAAAGCAGAATTTGCGATCGCAATTATTCGCGGAAATCACCGTCAAAATCCGGGAAACCCTCGATATAGAAGAAATTTTACGCACATCAGTTCAAGAAGTGCAGAAACTTTTACAAGCAGACCGAGTATTGATTTTCCGACTCTGGGCGGATGGTTCGGGAACAGTAGTACAGGAATCAGTGTTACCTGGTTGGCCAGTAGTTCTGGGACAAAATATCCTTGACCCCTGTTTTCAGGAAGATTACGTTGATAAATATCGCCAAGGGCGAGTCAGTGCCATAGTAGATGTTACTAAAGCAGATATTCAAGACTGTCATCGAGAATTTTTGCAAGGATTTGGCGTAAAAGCTAACCTCGTCGTCCCTATTCTCAATCGGGATGGCATTTGGGGTTTGCTGATTGCCCATCAATGTGCAAATCCCCGCCATTGGAATAACTTTGAGTTGGAATTATTGCAACAACTAGCCAACCAAATGGGAATAGCTTTATCCCAAGGACAATTATTGGAAATACAAACGAGGCAAAGTCAAGAACTAGCTCGTTCTAATACTGAACTGGAAAATTTTGCCTATGTAGCCTCCCATGATTTACAAGAACCCTTGCGGATGGTGACTAGTTATTTACAGTTATTGGAAAGGAGGTATAAAAATCAACTAGATAGCAACGCTGAACAGTTCATCAGTTATGCCGTTGATGGTGCTAGGCGGATGCAGACCTTAATCAACGACTTGTTGAATTATTCACGAGTTACCACCCGTGGACAACCATTTGTCCCTGTTGACTGTGGCGTTATTTTACAACGAGCGATCGCCAATCTCAAAATAGCGATCGAAGAATCTGGCGCAGCTGTCTCCTATGACCCATTACCCACAGTCACGGCAGACCCCACCCAATTAACCCAAGTTTTTCAAAACCTCATCGCCAACGCCATCAAATTTCGCCAAGAAGCCTCACCAGTGATTCATGTTGGAGTAGTAGAGACGGGAGGCAGGGAGCAGGAAGAGAAGTCGCAAGGAGGGTTTCCCTCCGGGCGAACTTCGGGAGCAGGGGGCAGGGGGCAGGGGGCAGGGGAGGCAGGGGAGGCAGGGGAGGCAGGGGAGGCAGGGGAGGCAGGGGGAGAAATCCCCAATGCCCAATCCCCAGTCCCCAATCCTCAATCCCCAATCCCCAGTCCCCAATCCCCAATCCCCAGTCCCCAATCAACCTGGCTATTCTCAGTCCGCGACAATGGCATCGGTATAGAACCCCAATATGCCGACCGCATTTTTATCATTTTTCAACGTCTGCATGGTAGAAGTAAATATCCGGGTACAGGCATTGGTTTGGCAATTTGTAAGAAAATAATAGAGCGCCACGGTGGTCATATCTGGGTGGAGTCGGAACCGGGTCAAGGCTCGACTTTCTACTTCACAATTCCAGAACAAGCAGGGAAACAATCGTGAATATGACAACAGCGATTATGCCAATAGAGGTTTTGTTGGTAGAAGATAACCCAGGAGATGTGGAACTCACCCGCATTGCTTTAGAAGATAGCAAAATCTCGGTTCATCTCAGTGTGGTTGAAGATGGGGTGGAAGCAATGGCATTTCTGCGAAAACAAGATAAATATGCCAATGTACCCCATCCAGATATAGTGTTGCTAGATTTCAACCTCCCCAGAAAAGATGGGCGGGAAGTTTTGGCAGAGATTAAAACTGATAGTTATCTCAAACGTATCCCAGTAGTAGTTTTGACGACTTCCCAAGCCGAAGAAGACATTCTCAAAGCTTATAACCTAGCAGCTAATTGTTACATAACTAAGCCTGTTGACTTTGACCAGTTCGTTAGAATTGTACAGTCCATAGAAAACTTTTGGTTTGCGATCGTCAAGCTGCCACCGGAGTGAAGTCAATGGCAGATGAAATTATAAATGTCTTATTGGTAGAAGATAATCCTGGTGACGCTTTTTTAATTCAAGAGTTAATCAAAGAGGTAAATACAGCAAATTTAGAGTTATATCCGGTTGAGCGATTATCGGAAGCACTGAAAATTCTTGCTAGTGATACTTCTGATGCTTCTGTTCCACGCTTTGATGTCATGTTATTAGACTTGTCTTTACCCGACAGCCAGGGTATAGATACTTTTGTCAGAGCTAACCGTGAGACCAACGTTCTTCCTATCATCGTGCTAACAGGGATAGATGATGAGAATTTAGCACTCACAGCCATGCAGAAGGGAGCGCAAGATTATTTAGTTAAAGGACAAGTCACAGGAGACTTATTAGTACGTTCCATTCGTTATGCTATAGAACGTCAACGAGTAGAAGAAGCTCTGCGTCACAGTGAGGAGCGGTTTCGGGTGGCGTTAAAAAACTCTCCTATTTTCGTTTTTAATCAAGACAGAGACTTACGTTATACCTGGATTTATAACCCAATAGCTGGGTGGACAGTTGAGGAAATGTTCGGAAAACAAGACTCGGAAATTATGTCTGAGCAGGATGCCCAATGTCTCACCGCCATAAAATATCATGTCCTCACCACAGGTATAGGGAATCGTCAGGTGGTGTCTATTGGTACTCCTCTAGGTAAAAAATATTACGATTTAACTGTGGAGCCATTGCGGAATGAGTCACAAGACATTGTTGGCATCACTTGTGCTTGTATTGATATTAGTGAACGTAAACTAGCAGAAGCAAAAATTCGTGAACAAGCAGCCTTATTAGACATCACCACAGATGCTATATGTGTGCGCGATTTAGAAAATAAAATTTTGTTTTGGAACAAAGGCGCAGAAAATCTCTACGGTTGGCAAGCCCATGAGGTGATGGGTAAAAATGCTAGTGATCTTTTATTTCGTGAACCTTCTCTAGAAGTGGAAACTGCTTTATTAAACGTTATCTCTCAAGGCAATTGGCAAGGAGAATTAAACAAAGTTACCAAAACTGGTAAGGAAATTGTTGTGGCTAGTCGCTGGAGTTTAGTCTATGACGAGCAAGGAAAACCAAAATCTATTCTCTCTGTAGACACAGATATTACCCAGAAAAAACATTTAGAAGCCCAATTATTTCGGACTCAACGCCTAGAAAGTATCGGGACTCTAGCTAGTGGCATTGCTCACGACCTCAACAATATCTTGACACCAATTTTGGCAGGAGCGCAATTACTACCACTCAAATTTCCTGATGCAGATGAACGTACTCAGCATTTACTAGAGATTTTAGAAATCAATGCTAAACGCGGTGCTGATTTAGTTAAGCAAGTACTGTCCTTCGCTAGAGGTGTGGAAGGAAAGCGCATCACTTTACAACTCAAACATTTAATTGTGGAAGTTGTGAAAATTTTGAAAGAAACATTCCCCAAATCCATTGAAGTTTACACAGATATCCCAAATGACTTATGGATGGTTTCTGGAGATAGTACCCAACTCCATCAAGTGCTGATGAATCTCTGCGTAAACGCCCGTGATGCTATGCCTGATGGTGGTACTTTGACAATCTCAGCTGAAAATCTGCTGATTGATGAAAACTACGCCCGGATGAACTTGGAAGCCAAACAAGGCTCCTACATCATGGTTACAGTGTCGGATACAGGAGTGGGTATTTCTCCAGAAAACTTAGATAGGATATTTGAACCATTTTTTACCACCAAAGCTGTAGGACAAGGTACTGGTTTAGGTCTTTCCACGGTTTTAGGGATTGTCAAAAGTCACGGCGGTTTCGTTAATGTCTATAGTGAAGAAGGACGTGGTACTACCTTTAAAGTTTACTTACCATCTGTGGGTGGTGCGGAAGCGCCCCATATAGATCATCTATTACCGCCTGCTGGTCATGGAGAATTAATCTTGATTGTTGATGATGAAGTCTCAATCCAAGATATTACAAAAACATCTTTAGAAAGTCATCAATATGAGACTTTAGTTGCTAGTGATGGGGTGGAGGCGATCGCTCTTTATGCCAAAAATGCCGATAAAATTAGTGCTGTACTGATGGATATCATGCTACCTATACTCGACGGCTTAACCACTATTCGCACTTTAAGGAAAATTAATCCCCAAGTCAAAATTATTGCTACCAGTGGACTCATATCGAAAACTAAGTTAACCGAAATAGTCAATACGGGTGCTAACTCATTCTTAGCCAAGCCTTACACAGTCAATGAATTGCTATTGGCTCTGCACGAAGTGATGATTTAGTCAATAGTCATGAATAGGGGTGTAAGGGGGTAAGGGTGTAGGGGTGTAAGGATTTTAAACATTCACACCCCTATACCTTGTCCAAACCCTTGGTTTTTCGTTTTCATCTCAGGTATTGCATCACAACGAAAGCGCATCTTATACCAATTCAAAAAAGAAGACGACAGATAAGCTATTCTGCTTTTAAGTTGCATAATCCATCGTGTTGACCGTTAACAGTTAACAGCCAACACGAAAAAATATGCAGATTAAATGCCTAACAGCTTATTACCTTCAGACAGGTGTTTTTACAATAAAACAACTATCATACATAGTGCAGTAAAAATTAATATAATGCTCCTACTATGAGCATCTACCAACTTTCCCAAAAATCTTATCAACAAAACCGTTGGCGTAACAACGACTGGCGGCTGTTTTCACGTTTGGTGCCTTACGCCAGGCGTAATACTAAACTGCTGGTTCTCGCAATGGTATTGCTATTACCACTTGCTTTAGCTAATGCTGTACAGCCCTTGTTAATTGGACAAGCTGTATCCCTAATTCGTAAGGAATCTAGCGCATACGAGTTTTTGAGAAATCGCCCAGTGTCTCAAGGGTTACATATTATTGAAGGAATATTACTCTTCACAATTGTTATCCGTTTAGCGTTGACGGGTTACCAAGGCTATTTGTTACAGAAATTAGGGCAAAAAATCACAGCCGCTATTCGCCAAGACTTATTTCACCATGTAACCTCTCTGGCGGTACGTTTCTTTGACCGTACTCCCGTTGGTAAATTAATTACCCGACTCACCAGTGATGTAGAAGTATTGGGAGACGTATTTTCCACTGGGGCTATTGGCATTGTCTCTGATGTAGTTTTGATGGTGGTAATTACTGGTTTAATGTTTTCTATCCAGTGGCAACTTGCTGCCTTGCTCCTGGTGATGTTGTTACCAGTTACTTGGTTAATTATTTACTTCCAACAAGAGTACCGCAAGGCTAACTACAAAGCCAGGGAAGAGCTATCTTTACTAAATTCCCAATTACAAGAGAATGTTCTGGGGATTAACGTCGTCCAGTTATTCCGCCGGGAAAAGTTTAATGCTGAATTATTTCGGACTACAAACCAACGCTATACCAAACAGGTAGATCAAACTATCTTTTTTGATTCGGCTGTTTCCGCAACTTTGGAATGGATTGGCTTAATTGCGATCGCTGGTGTATTGTGGGTGGGTGGCTGGTTGCTTTCAGACAATCAAGTTGATTTTGGAACTTTATCGACCTTTATTCTATACGCCCAGCGCTTGTTCGACCCATTACGAGATTTCGCGGAAAAATTCACGGTTATTCAATCTGGATTTACGGCTATTGAACGGGTTAGCGATATTTTAGATGAACCGATAGAAATAAGCGATCGCTCCAACTCTCGATTTTCCGTCTTTGATGCTAAATTCGGTTACATCGATGAAATTGTCGCTGATTTAGAATCTCAAAATATCAGCGACACACCAAACATGGGAGAAATCCGTTTTGAACACGTTTGGTTTGCTTATAAAGATGATGATTACGTTATCAAGGACTTAGATTTTGTAATTCGTCCAGGCGAAAAAGTTGCATTAGTAGGGCCTACTGGCGCAGGTAAAAGTTCTATCATCCGTCTTTTATGTCGTCTCTACGAACCCACCCAAGGACGCATCTTAGTAGATGGAATTGATATCCGCGAGTTACCTCAAGCAGAATTACGCCGTTATATGGCAGTAATTTTACAAGAGGGTTTTTTATTTGCTGGTAATGTCAAAAGTAACATTACTTTGGGCGATTACTATTCTTTTGAGGAAATTCAAGCAGCCGCACAACAAACAAATATTGCCGAATTCATCGAAGAATTACCCTTAGGTTATGATACTAAATTGCGAGAACGGGGTACAAATCTTTCTAGTGGACAAAAGCAACTGTTAGCTTTTGCTCGTGCGGCAATTCGCAATCCTCAAATATTGGTTCTAGATGAAGCCACTGCAAGTCTCGACGTTGGTACAGAAGCTCTAGTGCAGGAAGCATTAAACGAATTATTAATTGGACGAACTGCCATCATTATTGCTCACCGCCTGTCTACAATTCGCAACGTAGATAGAATTTTTGTGTTAAAACGTGGCGAATTAGTGGAACAAGGTAGCCATGAGGAACTATTAAATTCAGGAGGCCTTTATTCTACTCTGCACAACTTACAAATGCTGGGAACCTAGTTGGTGCCAGTTGAGCGCCACCAAACCGAGAAATATTGCAACTCTTCACAAAAAAGCAATAACAAAGCAACAAAACTGTCATAAATGCTATCTAAAGTAGTAATAAACATAGTTTCCTCGCTCAAGGCCATGCAAAACCAAGTACACGATGAATCTCAACCGTTAAATCCTAAAAAACATAATCATGCACCTTGGAAAAAAGCGGCTGCATCTCTATCACTAGTACTGCTGGGATCTGGTATGACTTTAGCTGGTGGATATTTAGCAGGAAACCAGCAACAGTTGGCACAAAAAGCATCTGATTTGGCCGTGAGCCGAGTAGATGCAGCACCACCATTAGGAAATAACACAGACCCCAACTTTGTGACTCAAGTGGTGCAAAAAGTTGGGCCGGCTGTGGTACGTATTGAAGCGTCTCGGACTGTTGCATCTCGATTACCAGCCGAATTTAACGACCCATTTTTCCGTCGCTTCTTCGGTTCTCAACTACCTCAACAACAAGAGAGAGTACAACGGGGTACTGGTTCTGGGTTTCTGATTAGTGCTGATGGTAGCATTCTTACAAATGCTCACGTTGTTGATGGCGCAGATACGGTGCGAGTCATCCTCAAGGATGGGCGTAGTTTTCAAGGTAAAGTATTAGGTACAGATAATTTAACAGATGTCGCTGTTGTCAAAATTCAGGCAAATAATTTGCCAACCTTAGCAGTGGGTAATTCTGACCAATTACAACCTGGACAATGGGCGATCGCTATTGGTAATCCTTTAGGTTTAGATAACACCGTCACCACAGGTATAATTAGTGCAACTGGACGCACCAGCAATCAAATTGGCGCACCTGATAAGCGCGTAGAATATATTCAAACTGACGCGGCAATTAATCCAGGTAACTCTGGTGGCCCCTTGCTGAATTACCGTGGTGAAGTTATTGGGATGAATACCGCCATTATTCAAGGCGCACAGGGTCTAGGTTTTGCCATCCCTATCAAAACAGTACAACGTATTTCTAATCAACTTATAGCCACAGGTAAAGTACAGCATCCTTACCTGGGTATTCAAATGGTAGGTTTAACACCCCAAGTTAAACAAAATATTAACTCCGACCCCAATAGCGGTTTAACCGTAGATAGAGACCAGGGTGTTTTAGTGGTCAGAGTCATGCCAAATTCGCCAGCCGCAAGAGCAGGGTTACGGGCTGGCGATGTCATTCAAAAGCTAAATGGTCAAGCTGTTACAGATGCTAGCAATGTACAGAGAGCCGTTGAAAACGCTCAAGTTGGCGGACAATTGCAGCTAGAATTATGGCGCAATGGTCGAAATGTTAATTTAGCTGTACAAGCAGGCGCTTTCCCAACTCAACAGGTGGAATAAGGGTGTAGGGAGAAGAGGTGAGAGTCACGGTTGACTGTTGACGGTTGACCGTTGACTCCCTACTTCCTCAATTAACGTACTAATAAATATCTGAAACCAATGGCTAACAAAAATACGCCGTACAGTTTTTTCATGGTTTCGCTGCTAATAAATGGCTGATTGGCAAACATCGCGCCAAATAAGTTGCCAACTAATAAGCCTACTGCAATAATCACAGCATATTTAAAGTTAATATTACCGCTACGATAATAAACTGCTGCTCCTAAGAGTCCAATAGGTAAGATTTGGGCTGCAATAGACGTACCTGTGGCAAATTTTTGATCAAGTCCCATCAAAAGAACCATTGCTGGAACCATAATTGCACCACCACCAATGCCAAACATTCCTCCGGCAACACCAGCAGCCAGTCCAATTAGCAACAGTTGTATAAGTAAATTAGACATACAAACGTGTGATTTCTCTGTGAATTACAAATAATTTTAGGTGACAAGATTGGTTTAGAGGCTGTTTTCAGTGATGAGGTTTGTTGACTGTTGACAAAAAAATATGTAGGTTCGTCTTAGGGTAGTCTGGATCTGAGATGTGCGATCGCTAACAATTCCTTTTATCTACAAAATTCGGACATCCATCTAAGATAAAACCCCAACAATCAAAGGCTTTCAAGTCTGTTAACAGTCAACCATCAACAGTCAACAATATAAATATCGTGCAAAATCGGCTAAAAGCGCATACTCTAGATGTATTCTGTATCAACTTTAACATCTATTGTCATTGCTATGCCCCAAGATTTTTCTCACCAAAATCTTAGAGGTCTCTCTTTTAAAGGTCAAAATCTTGTAGGAGTCAATTTTAGTTACGCAGATATTCAAGGCGTAGATTTTAGTGGAGCCAATCTGCGAGGGGCAAATTTTAGCTGCACCAAAACGGGACTGCAAAGCACGTGGAGAACTTGTTTAGCCGTTATATGTTTATTGCTAGCACTAATATCAGGGGTGATTTGTGCATTTGCAGGCGGTTATCTGGGATTTTTACTGGTAAATCCGAATTGGTTAAATAAAGCAACTGGTCTATTACTGATGGTGGGATTTGCCATCTTTTTTACAGTTGGTGTTAGCAAAAGTTTAACGGACGCTTTTTATGTTTCAGGGCTTTTATTGATTTTGGCGTTTACAGGCGGTGTATTAACATCGGGGTCTGGAACTGGCAGTGGTGCGGGATATTTTGCCTTTTCCATGATTGGTATGCTCACAGGTGTCATGCTTGGAGCTATAGCTATTGCGGAAGCCTGGGATTTGTTTGGGACTTTCACCGTGCTTGGTGTTTTGCTGTCCACAATATTCGGTGCGTTGATTTATTCAACGATGGGAAGAGGTGCGGTAGTTGAGGCGAGATTTCTAGCGTTGGTATTTGCATTGATATTTATCGGATTTTCCACTTATATTGGTCACCGGATATTAAAAAATCATGAAATAGATGGGTGGATGCGTACTATTTTGATTTTTCTAGCAACGATAGGAGGGACAAACTTTCGCAATGCTAATTTGACTGATGCTAACTTTACGGGATCTATACTTAAAAGTACAGATTTGAGAAAAGCGAACCTGACACGTACTAGTTTCCACAAAGTTAATCAACTTGACCGTGTACTTCCTGGTTTCACTTACCTACAAAACACGAAAATACACCAACTATTAATCACAGGACAAGGACAAGAGCAGCAGCTTGAGCGTCAAGATTTACGCGGAGTTAACTTACAGGGTGCAAACTTAGCAGATGCTAATTTTATCGGTGCAGACTTGAGCCAAGCCAACTTACAAGACGCAGATTTATCTAGAGCAAAGCTGGTACAAACCCAACTGGACGGTACAGATTTCACCGGTGCAATTCTCACCGGAGCCTACATTGAAGACTGGGGGATTACTACCGATACCAAATTTGATGGCGTGCGGTGTGAGTATGTTTATATGCGATTGCCTACTCAAGATAATCCAGACCCCCATCGTAAACCTGATAATCGCCAAGAAGTCTTTGCCGATGGAGAGTTTGGCGATTTTATTCAACCAATTTTTGACACACTTGACTTATACCATAATCAGGGTGTTGATCCTCGTGCGATCGCCATTTCTTTTAAGGAACTAGCAGAAAATCACCCAGAGGCGGAACTAGAAATAGTCGCAATGGAGAAACGCGGACAAGACAAAATTCTGTTACGAGCCAAAACCGCAACTCAGGCTGATAAATCTGAACTTAGTGCTGAATATTTCACTACATATAATCAACTACACGCTTTAGCACAGCAAGAATTACAAGCGCTCATAGCCGAAAAAGATAGCAGAATTTCTGATTTACAAACTATGGTGATGACAGCATTACAGCGTCCTAGTTTTTATGCCCAAACCTATCAAAATCAGGGGGATACCGTTATGTCCGAAAGCTCAAAACAAGTTTTTCATAACAGCCTACCAAATGCCCAATTCGGTGGTGGTCTGGTAAATGCTGATACTGTAACCGGGCAGCAAATTGCCACTGGAAACATGACTAATAATAGCCCACAGCAAAAGCAGAATTTGGCCGCAGCCGCTACAGAAATTCAACAGTTACTCAATCAACTCAGCCAAACACACCCCACAACAACCACATCGGAAAAGATGACAGTTGTGGCTAAGGTTGTGGATGAAATTGAAAGCAATCCCACTTTAAAAGCGCGAGTAGTTGGCGCATTGAAGGCGGGAGGAATAGAAGCTTTTAAAGAGATGATAGATCATCCCCTGGTAAATATTCTCTTGGCTTCAATCGATGGGTGGCAAGAGGCGGAGTAAAAAAGCAGGGGAGCAGGGGAGCAGGGAGCAGGGGAGAAAAACCACCCACAAGGGGTGTTAGCGAAGCGGAACGTAGTTCGGCTTCAACCAAGGGAGCAAGAGAGCAGGGGAGCTATCGCCCACAAGGGGCGAGGTTTTAAACCTAACTTCTCCTGATAAAAGGCTTTACGCTCACGGCTTCCTCAAACAATTTTTTCGGTAGTAAACCATGCACACCTTTATTGGGACTGTTGACAACTTGAGTTATGCGAAAATTCACGGCTAAACTACACAAAACATAGGCATCTTCTGGAGATAAATTGACGAAACGTTCCAGAAAATCAATCATATTTTTGAGGGCTTGTTCTAATGCTGCATCTAAAGTTGGTGCAAACCCCATTGTGATAATATCAGTCGGTGTTTCTGCAATGGGTGCGGTGAAGTGCAAATCTTTGCGTAGTGTTAGCTGGATACGACCATTCATCGAAGTTTCAATCGCAGTCACATTAACCTCGCCATCCCCTTGAGCTGAATGTCCATCACCAAGAGAAAATAAGCCACCAGGGACAAATATCGGCAAAAATATGCGAGAACCTGCTTGGAGTTCCCGGTTGTCAATGTTACCGCCATAATAGCCAGGGGGAACAGATGAGCGAGCATTTTCAGGAGTGGCGACACCAAGGATACCAAAAAAGGGGGTGAGGGGAATTTTGATCCCGCTATTTGGAGGAAATTCAGCTGTGTTGTTGGCTAAATTTAAGGGAATAAATCTTAAAGCTGGTTGAGTAAACTGATTGGGTAAGGCTCCCCAACCCGAACGAATGGCATTAAACCCAACTGGTAGACTAGGTGCGATCGCCTCTAATTTTACTTCTAAAACATCCCCTGGTTCAGCATCCTTGACATAAATTGGCCCCGTGAGTAAATGCGGCCCGGCGGCAATTTTGCGTTCCGGTGGCAGATTTTGGCAGATGTCCAAAAATTCTGGTGTCAGAAACTCTGGTGGTGCTTTGTCATAAATGTAATAACCAGTGTAAGTTTCTACATCCATGGTGTCGCTAGAATCAACTTTTAGTGCTGGTTCTAATAGATGAGAGAAACCGCCTAAATGGACGGTTGATTTGGTGGCTTTTAAGATGTGGTGAGTCATCGCCGCTATGCTAATTATTAGATATTTTCAATAATCAAAACGGATTCCCATAATTTCGGTCTGATTCTTCCACAATAGGCAACTCAATACTAAATTCCGTTCCCCAAGCGGAATCGGACATCATATTAATTCGCCCATGATGGCTTTCGATAATTTGGTAACTAATGGATAACCCTAATCCTGTCCCTTGACCAATTGGCTTAGTAGTAAAGAAGGGATTAAATATTTGATGATGAATATGGGTGGGAATACCGTTACCGTTATCCTTGATGCGAATGGCAATGTAGCGATCGCTGAGTTGTTCTGTGCGAATCCAGATGCGACAATGATTTTGTGATGATTCTGGCGATGCGCTACGCTCTGTTTGCAATTTTTCAGCTTCTTCTAAAGCATCAATCGCATTGTTCAAAATATTCATAAATACTTGATTGATTTGCCCAGGAGAACAATAAATCAAAGGCAATTCACCATATTCTTTAATTACTTCAATACCAGAACACTGAGTACTAGGGTTGAAGCGGCTTTGTAAAATCATCAATGTAGCCTCTAAACCCTCATGAATATCAACTAGTTTGAAGGTTGCTTCGTCTAATCGAGAAAAGTTTCGCAAGGATTTTACAATCTCAGCAATACGCTGGGAACCCATCATCATGGAAGAGAGTAAATTTTCGATATCTTTTTGAAGAAAATCAAGCTCCAGTGTTTCAATTGTCTCTTGAATAACTTTGCTTGGATGGGGATATTCTTGCTGATAAAGATGAATTAGGTTTAGTAAATCATCATAGTATTCACTGGCGTATGTTAGATTCCCATGAATAAAAGTAATTGGATTATTAATTTCATGGGCAATTCCGGCAACTAACTGTCCTAAGCCGGACATTTTTTCTTTTTGGACGGATTCAAGAGCATTTTGTAATTTAATTAGAGTATGTTTTAAGGTTTCATTTGATTGTGCCAATTCTAGCTGAATGCGCTGACGCTGTTGAATCTCCTGACTCAGGGCATGAATTTTTTGATTCAGCACAACAAATTCATTACTTGTTCGCTTTTCTAACCGCAGTAAATTAATAGCTGGACTATCATGCGATCGCGGTTGGATAACTGCTCCTTGACTACGACAAGGAATTCCTTCTCCTACAGCTTGGTGAATAGTAAAAGCACCCAAAATCATTTGCCGACTTTGGGCGCAAACTCGCAGATAGTCGCTCACTTTTTGGGGTGAATCAGTGACAAACTCACTCAACTGCTGACCAATCAGTGCTTTACTGGTTTTGCTAAACAGTTTAGTAGCAGCTTGATTGACTGCCAAAATTTCCCCTGTGCTATTTATAAGCAGCAGAGGTTCTGGCAAAACCTGGGCAAAGGTTAAAAATTGATCAGGTGTCATCAGCTTGAAGTATGGCAATAGGATCTTTTCCTGTGTCCAAAATACTAACGGAGTAATAGTTAACAGACTCAGCCATGTTTTAGGGAATCAACTTTAGCCAGGACGTATGGCAGGGTAACAGAGAACAGGTAATAGAGTTGAGGCTAGGGTGTAGGGTGTGAGTATTTTAATCTAATTAGGCTGTCTATACTCTATTTAATACTACTATTATGCTTTGAAGTATTCTTGTCCGGCAAACCCATCTAATGATTCGCTAGGTTGAAGATGAATGACGACTGTACATTCGTTTGCGCCTCTAGCGATTGTGTTTTGTAACTCAACTCTGGCATAGCCGAGATTATCTGCTGCGATCGCACCAAAAATATTAGATGTCATGACACACATAGCTTCGCGCCCTTCTACCTGTTCCGCAAAAGGACATTTGCGATTGCCTAAAACTATCTTTTCATCACTTTCTTCAATTACGTAAAAGTCACCTTGAATCCGGCGTTTCCAATCTACCAGGACAGCAGTTACCTGCTCACGCGAAAGATTAGATAGTTGCAAACCGTGATGATATATCTGATTAACTTGCTGTCCTGTTCGATAGCCGACTACATTCAAAAATCCTGCTGCCTCTTCAATACCAACAACATCTTGTAAAGTTCCAGCCAATTCCCGAATGATAGTGCGGAGAAATCGATCACGCTCAATTGGTAATTCTAAAGACTGTACTTGGTGGTCGAGCGGAGATGTTTGAATCATGATGGAGTTCCTGAAAATTGACATAGAAGCTAAATCAATAGCATTTGGTGAAAGGAAAGCCAGCGAAGCCTCAAAATTTATTCCTTAAGTGCTATTGACATCCGACTAAGTTTAGTTTTCCCTGACTAGCTGCAAAACTCACATCAACTTAGGTTAATACCGAATGGCACTCAGAAAAGCTTAAAGTGTTACAGAATAATGGCTCTGTGATATGAGACTAGAAAAAGCAGGGGGGCAGAGAGCAGGGTAGAAAAACTGCCGTCTCAATGCCCCATGCCCATTTTCAATTTATAGGTAGATATTGTTGTACAAATTCTTCTAAAAGTTGGATTTGGAAATTACTAGCGAAGTGAGTAATTTTCCCAGCAAATTTATTTAGTTTCTCATCGAATATAGAAATTTGCTGCGCTATCTCTAAAATTCCTTCAATATCGCCATCTTTTACTAGTTCCATTAACTGTTGTAAAACTTCAATAGTAGGAGGAGTTATATTTTCTTGATTATCTGCATTTGCAGCCTGATTTGCATTATTTTTCTTAGCTTTATCATCATATATCCATTCCAATAGCAAATATTTTCGCAGTACTTCTAGCAACATTTCAGCATCTACAGGTTTTGGTAAAAATGCGTTTGCACCGGCATCTATGCTTTTATATTGATCTGTTTCAAAAACACTAGCTGAAGAGGCAATAATAGGTGTCTTCTCGAATTGGTAAGAATAACGTAACTGATTAATGAATTCAAATCCATTCATTAAAGGCATCATTAAATCAGTAATAATTAAGTCTGGTTGATGACTGTTTAATTGTGATAAGGCTTCCTTACCGTTACTAGCTTCTATGACTACAAATCCAATTGGCTCTAGTAAATTAGTTACTATCAAGCGGTTTTGCCATTTGTCATCTACTACTAAAATCTTTCGCTTTTTCCCTTCATAACCAACAACAGTTCCCTGAGGAATTGCTCTCGAAGCTTTTGCCCAATCTTTAGCTTCTGGTAGTTCTAGTTCAAACCAGAAACTGCTACCTTGACCAAACGTACTTTTCACTTCTATTTGACTACCCATCAATGTAATAATTTTGTGGGTAATTGCTAGTCCTAACCCTGTACCTTCAATCTGGCGTTTCTGTTCTCCTACTTGTTCAAAAGGTAAAAAGATTTTTTGTAGTTGCTCAGGGTTCATCCCAACTCCGGTATCCGTTACCTCAAATCTAATTTTATGAATTGGTAATTTCTGAAATTCTTCTTGAGTAGCTTTAACTTCAATTTTGAAAGTGACACTACCTTTTTCTGTAAACTTAATAGCGTTACCAAGTAGGTTGATCAAAACTTGACGTAAACGTTTGTCATCAGCACGAATTCCGACAGGTAAATCTGCCGATAGTTGCACATAAAACCCAATACCTTTCTGTTCTGCGCGGATACGACAAATTTCTGTCACGCTGTCAATAAATGCCGGAAAGTAGAAATCAATCGGGTTCAGTTCCAGCTTTCTTGCTTCAATCTTGGCAAGATCCAGTACATCATTAATTAGACTCAACAAATGGGAACCACACTGCTGAATAATATCTACACCTTTGTGTCCTTTCTCGGTGAGGGATTCTGTACGTTGTAGAATTTGTGTATAACCCAGAATGCCATTAAGGGGCGTGCGTAGTTCGTGGCTCATATTAGCCAGAAATTCACTTTTAGCTTGGCTGGAGTTGGTAGCAATTTCTTCTGCTATACGTAGCTCCTGTTCTATTCGCTTACGCTCTACAATTTCACTTTTCAGCGCTTGATTAGCAGTTTCTAACTGTTCAGGACTGGGTAGTTTTAAAGCTAGGGGAATGAGATAAACTAACGCAAATGATGTGTATATGGAAATTAAAGCTGTGAAGGCTTTCAGTCCGGCTGCAATCCAATAGTTTGGATACCATAATGTCCAAATATCCATTAGGTGTCCTGTACCACAGGCAATAATAAAAGCACCAAATAACAGAAAAACTCCGTTGAAAGGAACATCTTTGCGTTGGAAAATAAAGTAAACCAGTAGACAAGGAATTGAATAATAGGCTATGGCGATTGTTGCATCCCCTATGATGTTGAGCCATACCAACCCTGTTTGCCAGAGATAACAATGTCCGTGGGGAATGAAACCGATTAAATAGAAGTCTTTAAATAACGTCAACATCATTGGATGAATCACTGATTTGGCCTTATATGATTACCATCTCAAAGTACAAGTTGAGAATTTTCCCAACTATTTTTGAGATTCTGAAAAACCTACCCTTGAAAGGATGAGGAAGATGGGGGGACAAGTCTAATGACTATTACCAATCCCCAATCCCTAATCCCCAGTCCCTAATCCCTACTCCTTGCTAGGAATTTTGATAGTAAATTCAGTTCCCTGACCAGGCTGAGAATTTACTGCTAATGTGCCATTGTGTTTTTCTACAATAATTTGATGGGCGATTGATAAACCCAGTCCAGTGCCTTTACCGACAGGCTTGGTCGTAAATAGAGGTTCAAATAATCGCTCTTGAATTAAGTCAGGGATACCCATGCCATTATCAGTAATCCTAATGATGACGCAATTTTGAGCATCTAACTCTGTTGTAATTTGGATTTGGGGGATAGAAGCGCTCATTTTGCCATGAATCATGGCTTCATCAAGGGCATCAATGGCATTGGCCAGAATATTCATGAACACTTGGTTGATTTGCCCTGGATAACAATTAACCTCTGGTAACTGGCCATAAGATTTGGCAACTTCGATGGGAGGGCGATCGCCTACACTTTTCAGGCGATGTTGTAAAATCAGCAACGTACTATCAAGCCCTTGGTGTAAATCTACAGGTTGTTTAGTGTCAATATCTGCACGGGAGAAGTTGCGGAGTGAGAAAGAAAGATTTGTCAGTCTATCTGTACCTAACTTGAATGAGTCGATAATTTTCACTATATCTTGCAGGGCAAATTCTAGATCCAATTCCTTGCTGGCATCTGTAATTTGATCTGAGGGATGGAGATACTCTTGTTGATAAAGTCGCAGAATTTCGGTAATAGAGGCAATGTGTTCTTCTAAATGTTTAATATTACTGGAGATAAAGCTAATCGGATTATTAATTTCGTGAGCAACTCCGGCGATTAATTCTCCCAGTGTTGACAGTTTTTCTTGCTGCACTAATTGAATCTGAGCTTGCTGTAAAGCAATAGTGCGATCGCTAAGTTGCTGTTCTAATGATTCGGTAAACCGTTTTAGTTGTAAATGTACGCGCACTCTAGCGATAACTTCCTCTTGGGCAAACGGTTTAGGTATATAATCGACAGCACCTAGAGAAAATCCTTTATTTTTGCTATCTATATGTCCTAAAGCCGTGGTAAAAATTATCGGAATATTTTGACTATGCGGATTTGCTTTCAGGCGACGACAGGTTTCAAATCCGTCAATTCCTGGCATTTGCACATCTAGTAAAATTAACTCTGGGGGGTTGCGTTCGACTTGTGCGATCGCGCTTTCTCCATTAACTGCTACTCGGAATTTAAAACCAGCACTACTCAAAGCCGCAGAAAGAACGGATAAGTTTGTTGGGTTGTCGTCAACAATCAAAATTAATCCAGTTTCTGAAGTTGTTGTCATACTATAGGAATCCGTTTCGATGCATCAAATTATTTGTGTAGGGAGAAAACAGAAAACAGGGAACAAATAAGAAGAATTAGGAGTGTACTTACTTTTTTTGAGAAATCAAAGATGAGTTCTATATATCTGCTTGGGATTGGGGAGCCAGGAACTAGGGACACAACTATGCATTCCTTTGCACCTCTAGCGATTGTGTCTTATAACTGGACTCTGGCATAGCCGAGATTATCTGCTGCGATCGCACCAAAAATATTAGATGTCATGACACACATAGCTTCGCGCCCTTCTACCTGTTCCGCAAAAGGACATTTGCGATTGCCTAAAACTATCTTTTCATCACTTTCTTCAATTACATAAAAGTCACCTTGAATCCGGCGTTTCCAATCTACCAGGACAGCAGTTACCTGCTCACGCGAAAGATTAGATAGTTGCAAACCGTGATGATATATCTGATTAACTTGCTGTCCTGTTCGATAGCCGACTACATTCAAAAATCCTGCTGCCTCTTCAATACCAACAACATCTTGTAAAGTTCCAGCCAATTCCCGAATGATAGTGCGGAGAAATCGATCACGCTCAATTGGTAATTCTAAAGACTGTACTTGGTGGTCGAGCGGAGATGTTTGAACCATGATGGAGTTCCTGAAAATTGACATAGAAGCTAAATCAATAGCATTTGGTGAAAGGAAAGCCAGCGAAGCCTCAAAATTTATTCCTTAAGTGCTATTGACATCCGACTAAGTTTAGTTTTCCCTGACTAGCTGCAAAACTCACATCAACATTAGGCTAATAGCGAACCCCCACAAACTAGTTTACAAAGTCAAGCACAGTAATCAATTGAATCGGCTCTCAAGCCCTAAGACAGTTACATAAGCAAATTGACAATTTAGATACATTATTGCGCTTCCCTACGGGACGCTTTGCGATCGCGTGTCAATGGTTAAAAGGAACTGATTTAATACCCCATCCCCTTGTGGGTGTTTTTTAGTCATTTTTGCCACTGAACATTAACAAAAACTTAATCTCCCTGTAGATGGAGTTTTTTATTGAATCAAAATTATTGCCTCTTGAACCTTTGTAGAAAGAGTTTTTTGTAGTCCTTGCTCTACCTTACTAATTAGTTTGTCAAAAGCGTCTTGATTTGCTATTAGTTGTTCTTGAATAATCCTGTCTAACTCAGGATTGACTTGCTTACATATATCGTCAATTTTTCGGTCATTCACAAAACTAGGGCGAATCCAACTAGGAACATTGACATTTGTTTTAATTGCCTCTTTCACAGTCTCTCGATTTAGCTCCATACCTGCTGCTATTACCGATGCACCATATACTAATGCAATAGGCCATGTTAAATGTCCAGTCAATATAAGAGTAATAATACTGGCGAGAGTACCACCACCAATTAATACATTAACTATGAATGCTACGGTGTCCCCCAAAATAGCATCACCAATGCGTAATTCTGGGTTGACTAAAGCAGGCTCGATACTATCTTCAAACCTCAAACTGCTTCTGGGTATCTGGAACTTTCGGCATATTGGGTCAGTTTCTGCGGCTAAATCGGGTTGAATTTTCTGATTAAACCAACTTATACATTGTTTGTTAACTGTCTGTTGTGCTATGTCACTTTGCAGCCATTGTTCTGCTCGCTGCTTCATCGCTGTTTCCAAATCAGCTAAAGTACGTATTTGGTTCGTTTGCCAATCTTTTAGCCCCGGTCTAACTGCATTTTCAATTAACCCCTCGGCTAATGGCTTGGTTAATGATTCTATTAACTCTGGAATGTGCTTACCAATTAATTCTTTGAGTTTGTTTGATTCCAACAGTTTATTTACTTCTTGTTTGAAAGCATTAGCTCGTAAGTCCCAACGTCCCACCCGCGCTAAACCTAATGCAATACATCTTTCTGGCTCTGGATCTGGACGCAGTAAGGTTTGTGGTTCGGGGAAAAATTCCTGACAAAGTTGGTGGGTAAATTTCATCCGCGATGCACCACCAGTCATGAGTAGCAGTTTCGGTATAATTCCTTGCTGGTCTAACTTTTGCTTTGCTTCGCTTAAAGCTGCGTGAAATGATTGCAACCAACTTTTTTGTCCTAGTTCAGGTAAAGGTTGGTGCAATATTTCCTTCATTATCAATTTGTTGACTTGGGGGATAAAATAAATTTGTTCATTGATAGATTCAAAACCACGGGCAAAGGATTGAGAATCGCTGTAAAGTTGTTCATTAGAAAAGTAATCTTCCTTGGCTTTGCGACAAGCTAATTCACAACGCGCTTGATGATGGGGATATTCTTTAAATACTTTTTCGAGTAATGATTTTTGTTCGTGTTTAGCAAGAGTATTAGCAAAAATAGCTTTATCAATTAAAGATGCACCTAAAGTGTTATTACCAAAATCTAAGGGAATTTCTTGTAAGCTTTTAACTAAGGTAAAATCTGTAGTTGAGGAACCAATATCAACAATTAGCACCGACGAAAGAAGTTTTTCATATTCCAGTTTCCCTGCTTCTTTGGCCTGCATAAAAGCCGCACGTGATTCGGGAACAACATTTAGTAATGGAATACCAGCTTCTTGCAGTAGTTGTTGATATTCTGAACGTTCTTTAACTGACCATCCTGAAGGACAACCAACGTAAAAGTAAGTAGTATCTTGAGTTTCAATTTGTCTACTTTCTTTTAATAAGTGGTAGTAGGTGGCAATAAAAGTACTAATAGTTTTGCGATATTTGGGATCATTATTGGGTTTTTGCTTGAAAGTAATTGCTAGTTGCGTCACACCAGCTTGAATTAAGGCTTGTTCCCCGACTAGATAACCTAATTGAGGATGCCAACCTAGTGCAGTGATTTGGTTTTTTTTGTTATTAATCTCCAACATTTGGGGCGGTTCGATACTCTCCACAATTGCCTTAGCTACTGCTGTTTCACCATGTCCCAAATCAAAACCGACTGTTTCTAAAATTTCCATACTATATATTGTCTAGGATTCTCTGGCTTGGGAGTATGCTGGTTCAATTACCCTACCGCGCCTCAGCAAGCGATCGCCTTTCAACAAAGCTGGCGTAATTGTGACATAATCTTGGTTATCAGGGTCGATACTTGGCTCAAAATCGAAGTAAGTGCGATCACTATGAGGTGCTTTTGCTTGGTAAATTTGAGTGCGAATCCCCTGAGACATCAAAATTTGTGGCAACATTTTCGTTAGTTCCATCACCATCTGGGGTTTATTCAAAGACGATGCACCTACGAGTCTTTGCAAGAAATTCAAGAGTTCCGGCAATTCTTCCATATTCCGCTCATCTTTGGCTTTGTCAGATTCAGCAAATCCAGCAATTACTAAATCGATAGTGTTGAGTGCATCAGCCAGTTGGGCTAAAATAATTCTGCTATCTACTTTGAGGATAGGTTGAGCTACTTCCCTGACCTCCGGTAAGCTTGACCTATTTTTATCAAGTTGCAGCACCACTTCCAATCCTAGCAGCACGGCAGTAAGTAAAATCCCCATCCATGCGCCTGGAGTAGTATTTGTTAGATAAAATAACCAACCTAAAATACCTATATAAATTAGTACTTTTAGCACTTTTAAAATTAATCGATTGGGGGAAGACGTAAGTGCTAGATTAGTTATTTGTTTATGTTCTGTTGCCTCAATCTGAGCGATTTCAACTGCTCCAAGAATAGGTATTGACTGACGCAACACATCTAAGAAAAATGCAGCGAAACGCACTTGAGTTATATTGAGTTCGCTAATATAAATTCTTTCTAGATTGTCAAGTTTATTTTGAACGAGTTTAACTACATCTTCAATATTACTTAAATTATTAATTTCTGTCTGAAGTTGATTACTTTCTTCGCTAAAAAGTGAAGTTATCGTTTTCATTACGCTGCTTAAAAATTAAATTTTTACCGGGTCATTTTACACTTGTGTGCGGTATATCTATTCTAGAGTGATTATTGGAAATGCTTGACAAACGTAAAGGATGAGCATTTAGCCCATCCCTAAGATAAAACAATGTGATGTATTGTATGAGCATAGTCAACAGTCCATAGCTATTATTAGTTATCTTAGACTGTTGACTTGTTAAGGTTTTCTTCAACTTGTGTGTATACCGCAGCCTCAAAGCGGTTGATTCTGCATCTATTGAACTCGCGTGAGATTAAGAACCTAATGCTTGAGCCGTTTTTTCCTTATCCATCTTCAGAATCAAAACTCCCAGAGGTGGTAAGCATAAATCCAGTGAATAGGGGCGATTGTGCATTGACCAATCATCAGTCCACTTACCACCTAAGTTACCCATATTGCTACCGCCATACTGACGAGCATCACTATTGAATAACTCGGTGTAAAAACCTTTTTCTGGGACACCAATACGGTAATGAGAATGCGGTTGGGGTGTGAAGTTACAAACTACCACAACGAAATTCTCGGTATCTTTTTCACGGCGAATAAACGAGACTACGCTGTGGCGATTATCGCTACAATCAATCCAATCAAACCCTTCCCTAGCAAAATCTAAAGTGTATAAAGCAGGTTCAGAACGGTAAAGTTTATTCAGTTCTGTGAAGAATTTTTTCAACTGTTGGTGTGGTTCAAACTGTAACAAAGGCCACTCCAAGTCAGCCCAAACATTCCACTCACTCCATTGACCAAATTCCATGCTCATAAACATGGTTTTCTTTCCTGGGTGAGCAAACATATAGGTAAACAAACAACGCACATTTGCCAACTTTTGCCACTTATCGCCAGGCATTTTGCCGATGATATTGCTCTTACCATGTACGACTTCATCATGGGATAGAGCCAGCATGAAGTTTTCACTGTGGTTATACCACATACTAAAGGTGACGTTATTTTGGTGGAATTGCCTAAACCAAGGATCCATGCTGAAATAATCCAGCATATCGTGCATCCAACCCATGTTCCACTTGAGGTTAAATCCCAAACCGCCTGTGTAGGTAGGCCAAGACACCATCGGCCAATCTGTCGATTCTTCCGCAATGGAAAGCACACCAGGAAAATAGCTAAAAAGCAAGTGATTTACCTGACGGAGAAAATCTGCTGCTTCTAAATTTTCTCTACCACCGTACTGGTTAGGCAACCATTCTCCTTCTTTACGACAGTAGTCGAGATAAAGCATGGAAGCCACTGCATCAACACGAATACCGTCTATGTGGTATTTGTCAAACCAGAACAGGGCATTTGCTACCAAAAAGTTGCGGACTTCGTTCCGGCTATAATTGAAAACTAGAGTCCCCCACTCTTTATGTTCACCTTTACGGGAGTCTGCGTGTTCGTATAAGTGAGTACCATCAAAGAAGGCTAAACCATGCCCATCTTTGGGGAAGTGACCGGGAACCCAATCGACCAGTACACCAATGTTGTTTTGGTGACACTGATCAACAAAATACATAAAGTCTTCAGGAGTACCAAAACGCGAAGTAGGAGCATAGTACCCTGTTACCTGGTAACCCCAAGACCCATCAAAAGGATGTTCGGCGATCGGTAATAATTCTATGTGGGTATATCCCAGTTCTTTAACATAGGGAATGAGTCTGCTGGCTAGTTCCCGATATGTTAAAAAACGTGCGCCTGGATTGAGTTCTGAAGCAATGACTACAGGCTCAGTTTCACCATTAGGTAGTTTAGCTGGTTCTGCACTAGCAGCGTGTAACCAAGAACCCAAGTGTACTTCATAAACTGAAATCGGCTGGGTTAAGGGATCTGTATGACGACGTTGTTCTAACCAGTCTTCGTCACTCCAGTTGTATGAATTTAAATTGCTAACAATTGAGGCTGTTTTGGGGCGGGCTTCTTGTTGAAAACCAAAGGGGTCGGATTTTTCATAAATATGCCCTGCAAAATTTTTGATTTCGTATTTGTAATGCTCCCCTACCCCGATTTCGGGAATGAATAATTCCCAAACGCCAGTAGCGCCTTTACGCATCTGATGTTTACGTCCGTCCCAGAGGTTAAAATCTCCCAAAACAGAGACATTTCGAGCATTAGGGGCCCAAACTGCAAAGTAAACACCTTTAACGCCATCCACTTCTGTGAAATGCGCTCCCAGTTTTTCGTAAATGCGATGGTGATTACCTTCAGCAAACAAATGTAAGTCAAAGTCTGTTAAACGAGGGGAACGAAAAGCGTAAGGATCGTAGGAGACACGCTCATGTTCTCCCTCTTTAGTTTTTAACTGGTAGTTTGATAGTTCAGAAGTTTCAATAATACATTCAAAAAAATGTGGATCATGCACCGTCTGCATGAGGTATTCCTGCCGTTGTTCTGGAAGAACTACCCATGCTGCACTAGCATTTGGTAGGTAGGCTCTCACAACCCAAACGGTTTTGCCGTTTTGTTCTATGGGATGAGAACCAAGGATTTCAAAAGGATCATGATGCTGGTTCCAGACGATGCGGTTAACCTGTTCAGGAGCGATCGTGGTCATGGGCATTAAGCTACCTACGTAGAATAAATTGGTTGACTAAATTGAGTTTTGTATATATATATTCTTTACATTTATTTGCAATTTTGTCGCCACCGTTATCGTATCGCACAATGTGTCATTGATACGGGGGAATGACAGCTGATTGTTGACTGTTGACTGTTGACTAAACCTTACAGATTTAAGAAGGGGAAAAACTGGAGTAGAAATTTGCGGATGCGGGTCAGGAAAATGGTTTGTCGTATGTTGCTGCTAAGTTTCGGGGGAGGGCTGATTTGTAGTTGTTCTTGTAGTTGTGCATACTCAGCCGCAGTGAGAGGCTGACCATCTATAGGCGATCGCGCATCTATAATAATTTCTGTTCGTAATATTTCTTCTGGGATATCCTTGACTGGAGGTAACGCCAAGACTAAATTTCCCCAATTACTACTCGACCAAACCAGAATACTACTGCTGATAGCGATAATAGATAGTCTTATCCACTTCATTGGATGTCTTGTGAAGTTCTGCATTAATGACATCAAACACCTATGTGCTGTACTCATGTTGTTCTTCAATCACCAAGGAACTAAAACACTGAACTACAGATCAAATGTAGTTGACTTCATATATATCTAGTCTGACTTTGGTATTCTTTCAGGAATATAAGGTGATTTTTGATGATGCGTTTAAATAATTACTAATTCTTATAAGGTGAATAAGTTACTCAAAAGCTTCGGCACCAAGACGGACGACAGTAGTATCACTGTAGTATATTTAATTTTCTTATATGTAACGGCAGTTTGCACCGACGTATTAGTTTTTTAGTTTTCTAAAATATTTGACACTTGGCTGAAGAGTAAGTCTTGACTACAAGTGTCTTAAATTACAAGCCTACTTAATATTTGCGTTTCAATCAGTTCTGAGTAGACTTTGATAGAAGAAAGACAGAGAGGAGAAGGCTTGAGAAAATAACTTTGCCCTTTGTCAAGAGGTTTTTAGCTTCCACCCCTTGTTGCTGCTTTTCTCTCCTTTTGCCTTCTGCCTTTCCAGTAGACAACTTTTTGCTACTTGATGAGGCTAGTACTTTTGTTGAAACTCATGACCTGCACCAATGAAAGAAAGACTTACCGGAAATCTTTCTTAAAAACGTTATCAATTATCTAAGGGGTAGTCGTAGGAGTAGCTTCAGGGGTTGCCGCAGGGGTTGTTGCCGCAGGGGTTGCCGCTCCAGTGTCAGTTGGCTCACCTGTAGCAGCAGGGGGGGTTGTTGTTGTCTCACCGCAGGCTCCGAGAAATGCACCCAGACTTAACATTAGAGCAAAACCAAAGATTTTAGTTCTCATATAACTCCTCTTTCACCAATTGTGGCAATAAAATTTTTCGCCTGTTGAATACGATAACCTATTTATTGCAAGTTTTTAAAACCGCACATATTACATATTTATTTGATTTAGTTATTATGTACAAGACCAAGTCTAGAATACATCAATTTTATATCTGTAAAAATTATGGCTGCTGTTCACAAATCGAATGTTTCTGTAACCGGTGGTTGGTTTCGGCGAGGTTCTACCCCATCGTTAAGAAAGCGACGGACTAGTCCGGGGTCAAGGACACGCAATGATTCTACAGCTGCTCCTGAACCTGTATTAATGCCTCCAACAAAACAAAGACGTTCCTCGAACAATGTATCTTCCTCTGTGAAAACAAGGGTACAGAGTCCGGCAATACAGCAAACCTCTAATGTCACAGCCAAGCCCAATCGCAGACAAAGAGGTCTTCAATCAAATTCACAGCAACTGCCTGTAGTACCCACCGCCAAAGCTTTGCCTTTATGGTTACTGCGACTACATAGCATACATCGTTACTCTTCAATTGCTGCATTTTTATTAGTAGCAGGAACTTTAACGGTTTATGGATTGACAGTATATACTCAGGAGTTGTGGAGTCAAGGCTACAGCCGGCTACAAAAACTACAACGCGATGAGCGACAAATTACCACAACTAACGCGACACTAACTCACAAAATGGCTGAGGAAGCAGAAACGCCATCGGCGGGATTGATATCACCAACTCCAGCTAGGACTATTTTCTTATCTCCACTACCTCAGAAACCAGAGGTAGTATCCCCCAGCACCACAGCGAATCCGCAAGCACAACCATTAAATCCTCCACGAATGGGATATTAATAATATGGGGAGTGGGAAAAACCACTTTTATGCTTGGCGATGAACAAAGTTCATAGGAATGGACTTTCCATGTAAACAGCTATCGAGTGTGTGTTATTGTTGTTCACACCTGTGATGAGACTGATAGCTGAAAACTGAATAACTCACAACTGACTAACTGAGCAGAGTCATGCAAAAGTCACCAAGTAGATTGAAGTTGAGAAAGTTTCAAAAGCCGGAGTTCACCAGGCATAAAAGGGTAACGCAAAAGGTGGCAGTAAAGACAACTGCCCCCAATACCCAAGAGCCATTAACAACTACCAAAACCAGACTTTTGACTGTCTGGGGTATATTGATGACGGCTGGATTGGGGTTGGCAATTAATGTGTATAACTTGCAAATTTTGCAGGGAGCAAAACTGACAGAAAGAGCGCGAAACCAACAAATGGTAAGCTTGCGTCCCTATATGCCTCGCCGCTTGGTGGTGGATCGCAATGATAATGTGTTAGCTGTTGACCGCCCTGTTTATACTTTATATGCCCACCCGAAGCTATTTAAAAAAACTAATGAAGAAATAAGCGATCGCCTAGCTCCCATTATTGATAGAGACCCTGCTGATTTAGTCAAGATTTTTCAAGGTCAAAAAAGTGGTATTACTTTGACCTCCTCTTTACCAGAGGAACTAGCCGAGCGCGTCAGGAAATTAAGCCTAGATGGCTTGGAAATGATTCCCAAATATTCCCGCTATTATCCCCAGGATGATTTAGTGGCTGATGTAGTGGGATATGTAGACGTTGACCGTCGTGGTCAGGCTGGTGTGGAACGTAGCCAAGAGAAATGGCTCGAACGTTCTGTGAAAACAGTACGTTTAAGTAGGGCGGGTAATGGGGCTTTGATGCCTGATTATGCTCCTGAAGGTTTTTTAAATTCTGATGATTTGCGGATGCAATTGACTATTGATAGTCGTTTGCAGAGGGCTACTCGAACTGCGCTGAAAGAACAGCTCGAAAAGTTTGGCGGGAAACGAGGAGCAGTGATTGTGATGGATGCGATGGATGGCTCTATCCTCGCTTTGGCATCCCAACCTACTTATAATCCGAATGAATACTCAAAAGCTGATCTTTCTCTGTTTAAAAACTGGACGGTGGCTGATCTCTATGAGCCTGGTTCAACATTTAAACCATTGAATGTGGCGATCGCTCTGGAAAATGGTGTAATCAAAGCAGATGATGTGTTTAATGATTCTGGTGCAATTCGCATCGGTTCTCACACAATTAGAAACGCTCAACGCAACGGTTACGGACGCATCAATATTGCTCAAATTCTGCAAAACTCCAGCAATATTGGCATGGTGCAGATGATCCAACGTTTAAAACCTTCGATTTACTACAATTGGCTGGAGCGTTTAGGGCTGGGACAACCTGTAGATACAGATTTACCCTTTGCCGTGAGTGGAACACTCAAAAGCCAAGAAAAATTTATTCACTCCCCCATTGAACCAGCAACTACTTCCTTTGGCCAAGGCTTTTCTTTGACTCCCTTGCAATTAGTGCAGATGCAAGGAGCCTTAGCTAACGGTGGGAAATTGGTCACACCTCACGTTGTCCGGGGACTAATTGATACTAAAGGACAAATTCACTACACGCCCAATCACCCAGCACCAAGACAAATTTTCTCAGCCGCAACGACCCAAAAAGTTGTGGAAATGATGGAAACGGTAGTTACAGAAGGTACTGGCAAGGTTGCTCAAATCCCTGGCTATCGCATTGCCGGTAAAACAGGTACAGCCCAAAAAGCCAGTCCTAACGGGGGCTATATTGTGGGCGCTCGGATTACCAGCTTTGTTGCTATTTTACCCGTTGAATCACCCCGCTATGTAATTTTGGCCTTAGTTGATGAGCCAAAAGGAGCGAACGCATACGGTTCAACTGTCGCAGCCCCCATTGTCAAATCCGTTATGGAAGCACTAATTCCTATTGAACGTCTTGCACCCAGTCAGCCAATTGAGGAAAAACCTTAAATAGGTAATGACTATTGACTCATAACCAATGACTTCTTTCTTTATAACCGGAGAAAGAGGTAGACAATGTTACTCGTGTGGAATCTTAGATATTAAGGGTGGAACTAATTTCACACCTTTGCCAAGTCACTGAAGATTCCATGCAAAGCAATTTAGTTATGTTCCCAATTGTCGAAGTTGTCAGGCCAGGTACACAAGTAAAGAAAAGAGATATTACTGATTACGAACGTACCGAGCAGCAATTTTTATTACTTTTGGCAACTGAGAACTTAGACGATAATTTAGATAAACAAGCTGCAATTGTCAGTGATTTTGAACAGGCGGTTTCAACGGCAATTAATACGGCTTATAAAAAAGAACGCCAAGATCAGTTAGCACATAGGTTTTTGCAACGGATTCTTTATCGGATTAATCGGCTGAATCTGTTTTGGTTTGATGATTTGCGACAATATACTAATGAGCGATCGCTCTATTTATCCTCATGTCGTAACCAAATTGAGGCTGCTTGGCAAAAGTGGGAACTTGCACAAGTAGATATCGCCGCAATACAAAAATTAGATGTCAAACAAGCATTAATAGACCGTGCTGCTGCTGATTTAGACCCGCCACTATCAGCCGCTAGTTGCTACATTCGTGAAGATATGAGCGAAGCTGGCTACCGCCATTTGTTGGCGATCGCTTCTTTCGATGGTTTGGTTGAAGGTAGTCGTCTTTCCCGGATTTTAGGCGGCGCGGCTAATGAGGTGCAGTGTACCCTCGTGCGGGTGCTATTGGAAGAGTACGGCAACGGTCGTTTATCTCGCAAGCATTCGACCTTTTTTGCCCAAATGTTGGCTGAGTTTGGCATGAACACCACACCAGAAGCATACTTTGATTTAGTCCCCTGGGAAGTTTTAGCTTGTGCCAATCACAATTTTTTGCTGACTGAACGCAGACGTTATTACCTGCGTTACAGTGGTGGACTGACATATTTTGAAGTAGCTGGGCCTGCGGCTTATCGCAATTATCTTGCAGCAGCGCAAAGATTGGGATTATCAAATGCAGCGATGGGTTATTGGGAACTGCACATCAAGGAAGATGAACGCCACGGACGTTGGATGTTGGATGATGTGGCTTTACCCTTAGTGGAACGTTACCCCGATGATGCTTGGGAGTTGGTGCTGGGATATGACCAGGAAAAATTAATGAGTGATCGCGCGGCTGAAGCTGTTGTCAGTTCTATTCGCCAAGCTGAATCAATTAATTAAGAACTCAGGTATTTTCTGCTAATAGCAAAATCTCTTTAGTGAATAATTCATCACTAAAGGAGCAATTTTGTGTCTAAATTTTTGTTTAATTTAACTGACATTAATGTTGAGGCAAAATCCCATGAAAGATGTTTTTTTTTGTCCTGAAGAATCTAATTTCTACTCAAATTGTCTAGAAAATTTCATTCTCAGAAATAGTGATCAATCTGATTCCATTGTTGAATTTGGTTCTGGTGATGGTAGCCCGGTGATTAACTCATTACTAAGAAATCAGTTCAATGGCGTTATACATGGGTTTGAGTTAAATACATCTGCATGGAAAGCCGCCAACTTAACGATTGATGAATATCATCTTACTGATAAATATATAGTTAAGAACTCCAGCCTATTTGAAACTACTACACCTGAAGCTAACTATCTAATTGCTAATCCACCATATTTACCAGCACCAGATGCTGATATTTATATGCCCTTATTATTCGGTGGTGAGGATGGGGCGACGATTACCAATGAGCTTCTGTGTTTAGGTTATGAAAATGTTTTACTTTTAGTGTCTAGCTTTTCTAATCCTATCAGTACAATCAAGCAGGCACAAAATAATGGATATCATATTAGTAACTTCGTGATTCTACCATTAAGATTTGGCTACTATAGTTCAGAAGCAAAAGTTAAAAATCATATAGAAAAACTGCGAAAAAATAATATGGCGTTTTATTCTGGAGAATATTATTTTTTGGCTGGTGTGTTATTTCAGAAAAAAGCATCTGTGGTTGATTTATCTAAGGAGTTAACCCAAGTAATGACAAGTTTGTAATTTATGGGATTCATCCCTGATATTTGAAATATCCTTAGTTTTGGTAATTAATGCCCCTTAATCATCATAAGGTGGGCATTGCCCACCCTACCAACACTTATAGAGTTCTGAGTATCAAATTGGATTCCTCTCTGTCTGATAAGTACACTTTAATGCCTCTTCTATTGAACCTAAATGTCTAAATAATTCTATTAATGTATGGGATTTTGTTCTCCTTTTTGTCAACATTACTTTTAAGGGTGCTAATAGATCAACATCTGGATCATCTTTCAATGCAAACTCCGCAGCCTGCAAAATATTTGTAGCATTCGTAAGAATATTTTCATCATCGAAGCCAAATTTTGCAGACAGTTTATGTAATTCGGCATCAGGGACAGTAGCTCTACCTGGCAAAGATTCATCTATGACTAAACCTTTCAATAGCGCCAGCAATGCCGCATAAATAGAGAAGTCATCACAACTATCAAAAGCTTTAAATTCTATACGCCCTACTTCAGCAGGTAGGCGAGCAATTTTGGTCAATGCCGGCACACTATTAATTAGTTGTTCTTTTTCTTGAACAAATATTAAAGTTGCTGGTCTTTTGCCTGTTCTAATAAAAGTCCTGATTGATAATCCTTCCCACAAAGTGCCATTATAAAAAGGTGAACTGTAGCTAAAAGGCACAATATAAGGACTGTAAAAAGTTAATTTTTTGCCAATATCAATTACACGTTCACTCGGCAAATTGGCAACAGAAATATTTAAATCTGGCCCGTATGTGACCATGTAAATATTAGCGGTTTGATCATCAGGATCAGCTTGTAACTGTTTACGTTCATACTCATTTAATGGTGGATTGGGTGCAAAAGATGTTTTATAAGGATGAAAGCTAGTTAATACCGGTGAAAAGCCAAATTCAGCCGCAACGCCACATAATAAATTAAAGCTATCTGATAGTTCTGTGATAGCACTTTGAATACTAGAATGAATGGTTGTTCTAATTTCTATCCCCTTTGACAGACAATCAATTACCTCATCTGAATCAGCAAATCTTTCAAACCCCTCAATATACCATCGCTTTTTTCTAATACCTGCATCACCCACGCGTAATTGCAAATGATCATTAGGGTATATGGGTAATCTGTCCACGACTTGATTGAACTCTGCAAATGTTGTAGAGTCAAAATCTGCCAGCTTTCCTTCTCTGTTGAGAAAAGCGACTTCATGTTCGATGCCAAATGAGAATACCATATAATCTAATAGAAAAAATTCTCAATAGTCTTACGAAACTATCTTACCCCAAATAGTACTGTTGCGGTTTAGCAAATGTATCTGTTTTAATTTGCACAGATTATGAGATGACCTGCGCTCTCTCTCCACACAAAAGTACTATCGATGAAATATATAAGATCAAAGTTATTTATCAAAATATTGATTTTGGGGTTATGCTTACTCATATCTCAACAGGTTTTGGCGCAAAGTTGGCGACCTGTTCGCGGTAGTATTCTTTTTGGTATCAGTGGGATGGCGCTGATTAGTCAACAAAAATCGTCCCTAGATTTTCTCGTCGTCCACGACAATAAACAAGCCGACCAAGAACGTTTAGGAATCATCACAATTAAGGGTAAAAATCAACCGGAATATTTGAGTGTAAGTTGGCAAAGTAATACTCAATTACCTATTGATTTAGAAGCTTTAACTTCTATTCCCAACACGAAAAATAATTTTATTGCTTTAAGCAGCAGTGGCAAAGCTTACAAATTTAAATTAGATTCTAGTAAAAAAACTATATCTGTATTGAAAGAATTTGAATTACCTGCAATACCTACAGGTAGTAATTTTGAAGGATTTGCCCTACAAAATATAGAAGGTAAGTTAGTTGCTATGTGGGCGCACAGAGGAGAAGGAGAACAACCATCTACTGTATATTGGGGGGTCTTAGATTTAAATAAATATCAAATTATATCTACCAATTCTGCCAAGATAAAAGTGCCATTTCCCACTGGAAATGTGCGGCATATTTCCGATATAAAAATAGACTCAGGTGGAATTGTGTATATTTCTGCCGCCAGTGATGCAGGAGATAATGGCCCTTTTCAATCAGCTATTTACGCTGCTGGTTACTTAACCTTAAACAATAGTTCTGGGCAAGTTATTTGGCGGCAAAGTCCCCAATTAATCCCCCTCTACCGCTTTAATCACCATAAAATTGAAGGGATAGAACTTATTCCTGGTGCAGATGGTGGCTTAATCGTGGGTACAGATGATGAGAACTTTGGTGCTTACGTTTATAGTTTGGGTGATAACGTTTTGTAGAGACGCGACGAATCGCGTCTTGATAATTAGACGTTAAATCGGAATAACATCACATCGCCTTCCTGCACAATATATTCTTTACCTTCGCTACGAACTAACCCTTTTTCTTTCGCAGCGCTCAGAGAACCATTTGCGACTAAATCATTGTATGCAACGGTTTCCGCACGAATAAATCCTCGCTCAAAATCAGAGTGAATTACACCTGCGGCTTGGGGTGCTGACATTCCTGCATTAATTGTCCAAGCACGGGTTTCTTTTGGCCCACTGGTGAAATAAGTCCGTAGTCCCAATAGAGCATAAGTGGCACGAATCAAAGATTTTAATCCGCCTTCTTTTACCCCTAAAGATTCTAAAAAATCAGCCTTGTCTTCTTCCGGTAATTCCACCAGTTCTGCTTCTACTTGAGCGGAAACAACCACAACTTGAGCATTTTCCTGGGCTGCAACTTGGCGGACTCTTTCCACAAATTCATTCCCAGTTGCTAATTCTTCTTCAGAAACATTAGCCGCGTAAATAATCGGCTTATTTGTCAACAGTCCCAGTCCCTTAATAATTTCCGCTTCTTCTTCAGTTAAACTTATTTGCCGCACTGATTTACCTTCATTTAAGGCAGCCGCTAACTTTTCTAAAACTGTTACCTCAAATTGTGCATCTTTGCTGGTGCGCGCTTGCTTACGTGTGCGTTCAATCCGGCGTTCAATCTGGGCTAAATCTGATAAACCCAATTCGATACTAATGATTTCAATATCTCTGGCTGGGTCAACGGAACCAGCAACGTGGATGATATCATCATTCTCAAAACAACGTACCACATGAACGATCGCATCAACTTCTCGGATATGAGATAAAAATTGATTACCTAATCCTTCACCTTGGCTTGCGCCTTTCACTAAGCCGGCAATATCCACAAACTCAACTCGTGCGGGAATAATTTGTGCCGAACCGGAAATTTGTGAAAGCACATTTAGCCGCTCATCTGGGACTGCAACTACACCGACATTCGGTTCAATTGTGCAGAATGGAAAGTTAGCCGCTTCTGCCTTGGCATTAGCGACTACAGCATTAAATAAAGTAGATTTTCCAACGTTGGGAAGTCCGACAATTCCGGCTCTTAGCATTTTAGATGTGGGATTTTGAGTTTATACAGGCCCCGGTATGGTTTGGGGAATAGGTTCTGGTACAGTTTGGGGAATAGTCCCTGGAACTGTTTGGGGAATAGGAGCCGGTACAGGCTCCGGTATTGGTTGGGGAATCCTTGGCTCTGGTGTAGGTTCAGAACCAGGTAACGGGTTTGGTTCAGGGTTGGGAATTTGTGGTTCAGGAATCGAAATAGCTGTGGGATAAGTCATGCTCAATCTAAATCATTGGACTTTCCCAAGCTAGATGACAACTTGAATTGTTGACATCCCCCTAAATGACTATACCTAAACCCTTTGATAATTCACAACTATGTAGGAATCCTCATTTAATCCTGCTCAGTATACTAAGAAGTAAATCTTGATAGAACAAGTTTCTAGGGAAAGGAGTTAGGTAGATAATATGCCAACAAATTATCCGACGAAAATTGCCATTTTGTGGATAGTGTTCCTTTTAGGAACTTTATTTCATACTCAACTGGGTTTAATGCCACTTTTTCATGGTTTGAGTGTAATTGAATCGCAAAAAGCCACAAACATCAATGAGATATCAGGAATTATGTGGTTGATGTTGGGCTTTTTTGTGCTGCCGATGTTGGCAATCGTTGGTACCATATTCATTGATAACAAACGCTATAGATTAGTACATTTTGGATTGACTATAATTTATAGCGGTTTAAATTTCATTCATTTAGTATTAGATTTGCTACTACCACAAATTATTTGGTATCAAATCACCTTAATGGTGCTGTTATTCTTCATTGGATTATGCTTGAATCTTGTAGCTTTTCAATGGATGAAGGCACCATCAAGAAACAATAATTATTCAGAAAATTTAACTATCCGATAGCCGATAAACATAATATAAGGGAGTTTCGACAATGATTTGAGATTTTTCCTGATATTTCGCTAATCCTTGGGGAAAGTTATCATTTTTTTTAAGTTTATAGTTTCCCAATGATTTATATTTTGCATGAATAATGTAAAAACCTGTTTGACATTCAGCTATAAAACTCAGTTCCCGTTTAGTAATATAACGGTCAATATACTCATAATTTCTCAGATTTCGATAATTACCATTAGGGTGACAAAGAGTAGATTTTTCTGGTAAATTTCTCAGGCTATCTGCTACATCACGGGTACTAATAATCCTGGGAATCCCTGATCTACTGCTAATATAATTAAAATGTAAGTTTAAATTAATGATTATAGAAATAGTAATACAGGCAATGATAAAGACTGATATAAAACTATTAATATTCTTGGGAAAGTTTAGATAAGCTAAACTACAAACTGTAAAAAATATAGGAGCCAGATAAATTAACAATTTATAAAATGTAGGGTTATAAGTCTTTTCCATATCCGTGGATGAATAAGCAGCAAGGAATACCAGCCAGATTAAGAATAATAAATTTAATAGTATACGGTTGCCTCGAAATTTAATAATGCCTAATCCTAATATCAAAGAGAGAAAGATGAGAGAAATTAAGCCACTTTTCCAAGATTCACCAGCAAAATAAACTTCTTGACCTAGTCCAAAATAACCGTTGAATATAGCCTTGAATCTTGATAATAGTGAAGTGCCATATTCTTCACTACCACTAGATTTTGTCGCTACAGCAATAATTCTGGCGGTGTTTATCCAGTTTCTGCCAATTTCACCTACCCAATACGGTGTCATAGCAATGATAGCAGATAAAGCAGCTACACCAGATAACATCCATCTTCTCTTTTGGCGGAAATTTATAGAAAGATAAAAAATAATCGTAATAATAAAAACTACTGGCATTACATAGAGAGTAGAAAAGTGTAAATTTGATATTATTGCTAGTACAACACCATAAGCTATCCAAGACAATATCTCTATTTTTGAAGATAATTTGCCTTCCATTTGATAAGTGTATAGCAATACAAAACAAAGCAGGAAAAATGTAATTGATACGGGATTCCCAGCAATACTATTGCCTGTACTCATGACAATATTCTGAAATAGACAGATATACCAAAATCCTGCTAATGCTGATAAAAATAACCTTTTATCATGCTCAACATTTTCCAGCAGCTTATAAGTTGTTAAAATAATTAAAGGAATGGAAAAGAAAGTAAGGAGCGCATTCGGCATTGCTTGAGCAGATAAATCAGCAGTCAAAGCGGTGAAAGGAAATACTAAATAGTAATATAAAGGTGGCAGATAAAATTCGCCGACCAGCCCTGACCAAGCAGTAGGGCCTGAACCTAATGTAGGCCACTTGCCATCCCATGCTGCCATAATTCTGTAGGCATCGTTGATTTGATCGCCACTATAATCACTGAAATTTATGACAACAAAACTTAAAATATAAATTCCCCATATCAAAGATAAAAACATCATGATATGGCTTAATTTTTTAAGACTTATATGCTGTAGCATGGTTGTTAAATTAACCTGATTTTTCGGAAAATTATCAATGTTATAGTAATATAAAGAGTGGTTGTATTAAAAATGTCGGATATAAGCTATACCAATTCTTTATAAATCAATTGCCATAATGAAGTTATTAAAAACTTAAAACCTATTTAGTCCAGATAATTACTGTGAAGAATTAGGCGAATACATAATCAGATTTTTATATATAGCTGTTGACTGTTGACTGTTGACAGACTTAAAAACCTTTTCTTGCCAGGGTTTCATATTAGCTTGATGTCATAATATCTTTGACTACAGTTATATTCTGTATGTTAATTAATATACTCATGTATCTATGTCTTTATACTTAGAATGAAAATCAATCGATATTTAAATGCCCAAGGTTTTAACCACCAACTGGTGTAAAACTCTGGACATGAATACTGGAAAAATTAGATCAAACGCAACGTGAAAAGTTAAGCGGCTAATAAGTTAGCTGAATTGATATCCAAAAATAAAGTTGCTTGTGCTTGTTGGCGTAATACAGAAGCTGGGCAAGTCTTACTAATTGACCCTTGTAGCATTTGTTTGACAATCTGTGCTTTACGTTGTTCTGGTGCTAGACAGAATATTTTTTTAGCTGAACAGATCAATGGCAAGGTGACAGTAAAAGCGTACTGAGGAACACTATCAAGGTGAGGAAATTGTCCTGTATTAACCTGCTGTTGACGGTTTACCGGATCTAGTTTCACCAGCTTGACGCTGTAAGGGTCTTGGAAATTCGCTACAGATGGATCATTAAAAGCTAAGTGTCCATTTTCACCAATGCCAAGACAACACAAGTCTATTGGTTGTGCTTGCAGTAATTTAGTATAGCGATCGCATTCTGCCAAGGGTTCTAATGTATCACCCTCAATATAGTGAAATTGTTGGGGAACAACTCGCTTTTCTACACGTTCCCGCAGATAACGGCGAAAACTTGCCGGATGATCAGCCGTAATTCCCAAATATTCATCCAAATGAAATAAGGTAATTCTTGACCAATCTACACCACCCAAAGCTATCAACGCATCCAAGAATTTGAGTTGAGAATTTCCTGTTGCTAACAACACAGCAGCAGTCTTTTTTTCTTCTAGTAAAGATTGTAGATACTTGCGTACAATCGCTGCCACATCCTGGGCCATGTCGGCTTCAGATTCGTAAATTTGGACTGACAGATGATCAACACGAAAAAAGTTTGTAGCGGCTACCATATTGAGAACTGAGGACTGGGTAATACCTTTAATCTAACCTTTAAGCTTCATGGCAGTCCGAGATGACCTAGGAACACAAAACAATGTAGACTATCTAAATTAAGTTAATAATTATTTACATTACATCCAAACATCATGCTAACTGCGATTCTCTTTGATTTAGACGGTACTATCGTCAATACTGATCCTATACATTACCAAGCTTGGCAACAAATGTTGTGCAAATACAACATAGAAATTGATGAAAAATTTTATAAATCTCGAATTAGTGGACGTTTAAACCCAGAAATTGTTAAGGACATACTGCCAGAATTATCATCAGCCGCAGGTAGAGAATTTGCCGATGAAAAAGAAGCCTTGTTTCGGGAACTAGCCTCCCATCTTCAACCATTAAACGGATTTGCTGAACTCATAGCTTGGACAGAAGTACATCAGTTAAAACGTGCTTTAGTCACGAATGCTCCGAGATTAAACGCAGAGTTTATGTTGGAGGTATTGGGAATAACAGATAGTTTTCATCAAATTGTCTTGGCTGATGATTGCGTAGCGGGTAAACCAGATCCCGCACCTTATCAAGTTGCTTTGAGTAAGTTGGGGATTCCAGCAGAAAAGGCGATCGCTTTGGAAGATTCCCCCTCTGGGATTCGCGCAGCAGTTGGTGCAGGTATTCGTACTATTGGGATTGCTTCTACTCACGACCCTAATGTTTTGCTGGAAGTTGGCTCATTTATGGCGATTCCTGATTTTACAGATTTACATTTATGGACGTTACTCAACTCATTAATTGAGCCAGATTTAATTCGTAGTACGTGATGGTTATACTGATTCAATGAGGACTTACACCCAGGTTGTTTGTTAAGACTGGGTGTAAGGATAGGATTACGAAATATCTTTGATAGTACCAACTATCTCCATAATTTTTTCAAACTGGAAATTATGGGCTAAATCTACAAAATACTCTTTCAAAGCGGTATTTTCGCAAGATATTTCTTCGGTTAGCTTTAAAATCAAATCATCGCTACATTGGGCGGCGGCATTATATAAATTTATTAGCCAATCTCTTGGTAATGTAGATAACAAAGGTAACAAATTATCGTGTGTAAATATTGTTGTCTTAGCCTTGAGTGCTGGATAACTGTCTTCTTGATAAAGGTATTGGATTCCTAAGTATTTATTAAGCTTTTCTAGTATTTCTTTTTCGGAGAACGGCTTGTTAATTAAATCATCACAGCCCACTTGCAGCATTGCCTGACGTTGTTCTTCAAAAGCGTGAGCAGTCAAAGCAATGATAATCGTGTGGGGGTTGGGGATGCTGGAGTGATTCTCTGTTTCAGCAGAACGAATGAAGTGGGTGGCTTCGTAACCATCCATTATTGGCATCCGCATATCCATCAAGATTAACTGTGGATGCCACTGTTGCCATATAGCCAGAGCTTCTTGACCATTGGCAGCTTCTTGCACCATAAAACCAACAGATGACAGGAGTTTCACCAATAACAATCGACTGTCTGCTACATCATCCACTACCAAGATGCGACATTCTCGTTGTTGTGGTGCTAAACCAATGACTGAGCGTGTAGTGGGCTGATAGGGAATTTCATGGGCAGAAACCAAGCCCACTTGTATCTGAAAACTAAATGTACTCCCCACCCCCACAGCACTACTGACGCTAATATCACCCCCCATCAGTTGTACGTATTTGCGGCTAATAGCCAAACCCAATCCTGTACCTTGTTGGGATTTTCGTCCGGCTTCCGTTTGTCCAAATGCTTCAAACAATACACATACTTCATCATCACAGATGCCGATGCCAGTATCTTGTATTTCAAATATTAGGGACTGGGGATTAGTGATTGGGGATTGGGTGTTAGGTATGGAGAGATGAGTTTTGGTATCTTCCTCAGTCCCCAGTCCCCAGTCCCCAGTCCCCATCTTTACCCGTAAGATGATACTGCCCGTTTCGGTGAACTTGATGGCATTACCTAAGATATTGAGTAAGACTTGACGTAGTTTACTTTCGTCAGCTTGGATATGTTGGGCTATGTTAGGGGCGTATTCAAATTTGAGGTGTAAACCTTTAGCTGTGGCTCGGCCTTGCATCATTTCTTGCAAGTTATCCAAGAGGTGAATTAAATCAAAGCTATTAATGTTTAAGGTGGTTCTACCTGCTTCGATTTTTGACATTTCTAGAATGTCGTTGATCAAGTCTAGTAAATGTTCTCCTGCACGGTTAATAATCGCTAGGTTCTGTTGGTTATCTTTCGACAGTGTTTTGTCATGGCTCATAATTTGAGTGAAGCCTAAAATTGCGTTGAGTGGTGTTCGCAATTCGTGGCTCATGTTGGCGAGGAATTCACTTTTGGCTCGGTTTGCTGCATCTGCGGCGATCGCAGCTGCTTCTAGGGCTTGTGATTGTCTTTGGGTTTGTGTCAGCAGTTGTGCTTGCTGCAAAGCAACTTCTAACTGATTGCCGATTTGAATGACGATATTAATTTCGCCAGTTTTCCATTGACGAGGGCCAGAGTTTTGGTAAGTTGCTAATAATCCCCAAACTTGATCACCAGATAAAATGGGGACAATAATATACGCTTTTGCTTGCAAGCGCTCTAAAAATTCAATGTAGCAAGAATCAAATCCAGCTTGATAAATGTCGCAAACGCAGAGAAAATTTTTGTCTAGGGTAGCTTGTGGCGTGTATTCTAACAGCTTGCCTAGACAACTTTGATCTTTCACTTTATTTTCCGTCAGATGGGGTGCATTTTTTTGTGTTTCTATGAGAGAAATCCAACCTTTTCCCCAAGATTCGGCGACAAATTCACCACTCCCTTGGGAATCGAAACGATAAACTACGGCGCGATCGCAGTTGAGGACTTGTCTTAGTTCTTCGGTGGTAGCAGCAAATATGGTATCTAAATCTAGGGTTTGGCGCATTCGTTGAATTACTTGGGCGATCGCTCTTTCCCTCTCGACGCTTTCTTTGAGAGCTTCTTCTGCTCGTTTGCGTAAGCGCAGCTCGTCGTAGACATCGCTAGTCTCTACTATCACTTTACCTACACCAGAAAGCTGATTACCCTCCCCAGGAATGGGAAAATAAGAAACTAAAAAGTGACGTAGGCTATCTGGTTGGTTGACTGCGGGCAGACTCAATTCTACATTCAGAATTGGTTGACCAGTTAAGAGTACTTGTTGGCAGAATGGTGTGACTAAAGGTGCGATTTGGGGTGCTATCTCTTCCAGAGTCTTGCCAATATGCTCTTGAGCAGATTTACCGTGAATATCTGCTATTAATTCATTAATTTGCACAAACCGTAGTTGATTATCGAAAATACTCATACCCACGGGAGCGCCACTGAAAAAGGCATTGAGACGAGCTTCTCGCAATTCTAGTTCTTTTTCTAAAATTTTCCGCTCTGTTATGTCTTTGGTCGTACCTGTCATCCGTAAAGGCTGACCCTGCTCGTTGCGTTCCACAATCTGGCCACGAGACTGTACCCATTTCCAACCCCCGGCGGCGCAACGCATCCGAAATTCCATTTCATAAACGGGAGTAACACCTTGCAAATGAGTGGTGATGGCTGATGTGACTGCGGCTAAATCTTCAGGATGTAACAATTGCTCAATGACTCGTTCATCATCTTCTATATCCTCTTGTGCGTAACCTAACATCTTTTGCCACTGCCAGTCCCGATAAATTTTACCAGTAGCAATATTCCAATCCCATAACCCTAAATCGCTGGCTTCTAAGGCTAGTTGTAAACGTTCTTCGCTCTTTCTGTGAGCAGATTCTATTAACTTGCGCTCAATCAAGCTACCTAATTGGGTAGCAACTGCACCTAGCAGCATGAGTAAACGCTTATCTATGGGGATAGAACTGCGCTTAAAAAATATCAAAACTGCTAATACTTCTTTTCCCGCAATAATGGGAATACCAAAACCTGCTTTTAAACCTACTTTGGCTGCTTGTGGCGATCGCAAAAATTGTCCTTGCTTGACCTGAGAAACATCTTCAATCCATTCGGATTGTTTGGTTTGCCAAACTCGTCCTGGTAGTCCGTCACCCGGTGCAATTGTCATATTTTGACTTTGGTGACAAAATTCCTCTAAACTTGCTTCCTCGCAGTAACAAACCAAACTATGTTCTAAAACGTGAGATTCACGATTGGGTGTCCATGCTTCCCCAAAATCCCAGCCAATGGTTTGGCAAATTACCCGCAATACTAAAGTTAAGGCGCTTTTCACATCAACTGCACGGGCGATCGCTTGGGTTGTTAATAGTAATAAACGGCTTTCCGCTTCGGCTTGCTTGCGTTCTGTAATATCTTTTGCTGTACCCAGGATGTACTTTTGTCCATCAATTTCAATCATTTCTGCACTAAACAGCGTCGTTTTAATTTCTCCATTGCTAGTGCGAAAATCGACTTCATGATTGCGAATGGCTTTGGCTTTTTCCAGAATTTGGGACAGAAAATGGCACTCTTCTAGATTTACCCAAATATTTAATTCTTTATCAGTATTACCAATGACTTGAGAACGAGAATAACCAAATAAGCGACAAAAACTGTCGTTAACTTCGATATAACGTGTTTCTGGATAAGTACAAAGAGCGATGGGGTCAGGGGATGCTCTGAAGGCTGATGCTAGTTTTTGTTCGGAAATCCGATGTGCTGCTTCTGCACGCTGGCGTTCTCGTGCTTCTAAGGCTAAGGATACTAAATTAGTTAAAGAACGAGCAAAATTTTGGTCTTCGGGTGTCCAGTGATGAGGTAATTTTACTGCTTCCAAACATAAAACCCCGACGGTTTCACCTGCTAGACGAATGGGTGTATCTAGCATGGCTGTGATATTCAAAGGGGTGAGGTAAGATTGAGCAAATTCTTTCGTTCTCGGATCTGTATAAGCATCATCTGCGGCGATCGCTTCATCTTGATGTAAGGCTTGAAAATAAGTGGGATAATCTTTTGCTGATAAAGACAGTCCTGCACTGTGTTGATTGCGACTATATTCAAATAGATCAGCACATTGAATTTTGGTAAATGTTTCGTCGTATAACCAAATACTTGCTCGCTCTATACCTAAATTATGAGCAGCAATGTTTGTAATTTCTGCAAAGGCTATTTTTAAGTTCCCTTGATATAGGACTTGATTTTTTGCCAGTTTCGTTAATATTAAATTATGCTTATACAGCTTGATAGTATTAATCTGGTAGTCCTGTGTATTATTTCTTGTTATTGTAATTTTGCTGTTACTACTTACTAGGTAATTTAAGTTTAATGTTCTATTAATAATTTCTTCGTTAGTTAAGTCTGATAGTTGCAAACAACATTCTTTTTTATTACTTGTGATATTCTGATTTACTGAGTTATTCACTAATATTAACCCATTCAAAACCGCCAAATTATCATGATATTCTTCTAATTGATTTTTATGTTTACTGGAGATTTTTAATTGATTTCTCATTCTCAGGCAAACTTCTTCTTGGCGTAATGGCTTACTAATAAAGTCGCATACGCCTATTTGAAAATAACTGCTATATTCGGAAAGTTGATCAGCATAAGTTAGCAAGAGAACAGATATATTTTGGAGAGCTTTATCAGATTGTAAATTTTCACAGAAAGAATGTCCGGTTATTTTATCGATAGAACTATCTATTAAAATTAAATCAGGCATGAATTCAATAACACTGTCGATTGATATTTTAGCAGTGCTAACCCTTTTTAATAAGTACTTTGTTTCTGCTAGAAAACCTGATAAACAGTGCCAATTTTCCAAAGAATTATCAATTAGTAAAATTTTTGTTCGTTGATAATCTGTGAGCATACTATCAAATTAGGCAGCAAATTTTAAAAGAGATAAACTAATCAAAAAAATTAAATATGAACAAAATCATGAAAAGTCAGCAATTTGGCGATATTTTCGCCAAAACAACTTAATTAGTAATGATTCTCCCGATAATTATCCACAACTATAACGCACATTTGTTACATAAATGACAAAAGACTGGTGAGTATGGAGACAAGAGAAAGAACAAGAACTTTTAACTGCTGCTTTGTACGACCAGCCTCACAAGTTCCTCATGTTATGGCTATAAATTTTTGCTAATGACTCTTAGGCGATCGCCATTACGGTGATAGAACAAATATGAGTGCTATGCAATCCCCCAAAAATTTTAGTTGTTCCTCTGTGTATGGGCCTGTCAAATCTTGGCGATTTGGAAATTCTCTTGGTATCGATCCCATTGGGGTTGTGTCTACCTGCTCGTTTAACTGCGTCTACTGTCAGTTAGGGCAAATTCAAGCACATACCAGTCAGCGTCAAATTTTCGTACCTACAAGCCAATTATGGGAGGATTTGCAAGCACTTGCACCTTATGACCAGGTAGATGTCGTCACCCTCAGTGGCAGTGGCGAACCTACTTTAGCACTAAACCTAGAGGAAATTTTGGCGATCGCAAAACAGGTAACACAACGACCAACAGTAGTCTTGACCAACAGTACCTTGCTGAGTGACATTAAAGTCCGTCATGCTTTGCAATCAGCAGATATTGTGGCTGTTAAATTAGATGCTATTTCGTCAAATCAATTGCAGCGCATCAATCAACCTGTAGCGACAATTAATCTACCACACATCCTTGCAGGTATTGAGCAGTTTCGAGAGGAATATCAAGGGAATCTCGCTATTCAAACGATGGTGTTGTCTCCGTGGACAACAGAAATGATAGAGATTTACATCCAAAAAATAGAACGTGTCAACCCTCAAGAAATTCAACTTAACGTTCCTACTCGTCCCCGTGTTTTAGTTCGACAATTAGATGCTAGGGGAAATGATGCAATTGAATCTATCTCAGATAGTATACGTCAACTTAAATGTCTCAGTGCGAATATCCTCAAGCCACTGGCTGACACAATCCACTATGCCACAAAAATTCCTGTACGTTGCGCCCCGATAAACTAGGGGTGTGGGGGTAAATCTGTCTTTCCCTTACACCCACCACCAACAATATTTCTGCGTCGTTCAACTAGTTAACAACTAACGCTTCCAAGGAGAAACAGATGGAAACTCAGTCAACCAACCCACCAATTACACTTCCAGAAATTCCCCCTGGCTATCTCAACATTATGGGTTACATTGATGAGTCAGAGGTAAATGGCCCTGGCTGTCGTGCAGTAGTTTGGGTACAAGGTTGTCCCCGTGAATGTCCAGGATGTTTTAATCCTGATTCATGGACATTTGAAATCAACCAACTAGTTTCTGTAGATTCTCTTGTCGAGCAAATTTTGAGCAAACCGCAAAATCAAGGTGTGACATTTTCTGGTGGAGAACCTTTTCATCAAGCAACAGCATTGGCGGAATTAGCTCGTAAACTGAAAGCTGCTGGTTTAAGTGTCATGTCTTTTACAGGCTTCACCCTGAAACAACTACAATCTGAATCTGCTCCCCCTGGTTCTCAAGCATTATTAGAACAACTCGATATTTTAATTGATGGGCCATTTGTGGAGTCTTTAGCCATTAATTCTCCCGATTCCCCAGTTTCTTCCAAAAATCAAAAAGTTCATGTTTTTAATCCCGCCTTTGTAGATAAAGTTACCTGGGCTAGTGATCAAATAGAAGTTCACATTCTCAAAGATGGAAACCGCATTGTTACTGGTTATCAAGGTTGGTTGGAATTAACTTGAAAATGGTTGGCTGTTAACTGTTAACAGTTGACTGTTGGCTGTTGAATACAAAACTGACCCACTCAAATGCTCTAATCCCGCATTTCTCACCAACAGTAGGGGCGGGTTGAGCAAAATACTCATGAATGATTCGAGCATATCTGTGAACTCGCCCCTACAGACTCTGGACTAAGGTTGTAAGAGTTGGTGAGACATCTGGGCAATGATCTTTTAAAGGGGAATCAAAATTTCCAACTTCCGTGCGTAAGTCCTAAACTAATGACTAATAACCATTGACTAATGACTAAATAATGTTGACTTTGACGCAACTTGTAGCACCCAATCCTGATATAGCAGTCACTCTAACTTTGCCTCTCACAGCAGAAGAACGCTGTCGTAGTCGTCACCGCTTTGAGACAGAAGATGGTCAGGTTGTGTTTTTGCGTTTACCTAGAGGTACAGTTTTGCAGGATGGGGATATCCTCCAAGATGAAACCAATGGCAATTTAATCAGAATTGCGGCTAAACCAGAACCAGTATTAACGGTGGTTGCTCAAACTCAACTTTTATTAATGCGAGCAGCCTATCATTTAGGTAATCGTCATGTACCTGTAGAGATTACCCCGACTTATTTACGCTTATCGCCTGATACCGTTTTGCAGACAATGTTGGAACACATGGGGTTAGAAATTACCGCAGAAATTCTCCCCTTTCAGCCAGAATTGGGCGCTTATGGACACCATCACCCTCACTGATCAGCATTTTTTACATATCTTGCAACTAGCTAGTTCCGCTTTACCTGTGGGAGCCTATAGCTATTCGGAAGGATTAGAAACACTCGTAGAAAATGGGACAATTGCTAGTCAATCAACTCTGCAACAATGGTTAGAGGCTGAACTCAGTTATGGGGCGATTCGTCTAGAAGCTGCGGTGATGGTGAGAGCCTATCAAGCTGCCACAATGGATGATATGGAAACTCTACGCTATTGGAATCTGTGGTTATCTGCGGCGAGGGAAACCCAAGAATTACGCAATTCTAGCTGGCAAATGGGGCGATCGCTCATGCAGTTACTTGGTAAAATACAACCAGAAATTCTACCTTTAGCCAATGCTGTAGGTAATCCTTGTAATTATGCGATCGCTTTTGGAATTGCGTCTGCACATTGGCAAATTAATATTCAAGCCGCCTTACTAGCATATCTGCATAGTTGGGCAACTAATTTAATTACGGCTGGTGTCAAACTCATCCCCCTCGGACAAACAGCAGGACAAGAATTATTACTCCAGTTGCAACCGTTAATTAGTCATGCAACAGTGGAAATTATGTCGTTAAAAGATGATGAACTCAGTTGTTGTAGTTGGGGTTTATCTTTAGCCAGTATGCAGCACGAAACCCAATATACAAGATTGTTTAGGAGTTGACGGTTGACAGTGAACAGTTAACAGTGAACAGTGAACAGTTAACAGTTGACTATTGACTTATGAACGCTTTTCGTGTTGGGGTAGCAGGCCCGGTAGGTTCGGGGAAGACGGCTTTAGTTGATGCTTTGTGTAAAGCATTGCGCGATCGCTATAAGCTGGCAGTGGTGACAAATGATATATATACTCAAGAAGATGCCCAGTTTTTAGTACGTTCGCAAGCTTTGACAAGCGATCGCATTTTAGGCGTAGAGACAGGCGGTTGTCCACACACAGCAATTCGAGAAGATGCTTCCATGAATTTGGCAGCAATTGAACAGCTAGAACAGCGTTTCACCGATTTAGATTTAGTCTTTTTAGAAAGCGGTGGAGATAATTTAGCTGCTACCTTTAGCCCTGAGTTAGTAGATTTAACAATTTACGTAATTGATGTAGCAGCCGGTGATAAAATCCCCCGCAAAGGTGGGCCAGGAATTACCAAATCTGACTTATTAGTAATTAATAAAACTGACCTAGCCCCATACGTTGGCGCAGATTTAAGCGTCATGGAAAGAGACGCAAAAAAAATGCGCGGCGATAAACCCTTTATTTTTACTAATTTAAAAACTCAACAAGGACTCAACGATGTAATTGAATTTGTTTGTAATCACATCTGTCCTGTGTAGAGGTAAGCAGAAGCAGGGGAACTTACTCAAATATTTCCCCCCTTCCTTCTGCCCCAATTTCTAACATTTACCACTCCCTACTCCCAGCACTTTCGGTGCGTCCACCTGTAAAGTCATCTGCTCAGAACGCACGGTTAAAAAAGGATTACCTAAGCCCATACTAGAAAAAGGGCTTGTAGTAGGAACATCCAAACTAGAGCCTATAAAACCAACTAAAGCTTCAAATTTAGCAGTAAATGTCAGTAAATCGTTAGCCAGCCTACTAAAACCCGGTACAGCTAACTTTTGCCGCCATGCCAAACTTTGTTGGTCGTAATTCAGAGTACACAATTGTTGGTTTCCCTGATGGACTGTAACGGATTTTTCCTGCCAAGTAAATTCGGCAAATTCCTTTGGTAATCCCCAAATTTCTCGACCGCCAGCTACAGAGTCAGCATTATCTACATATATATGAGAAATCCAACCACCGATTTTTCCCTTATCAGCCACCACAGCTAAAGCTACAATTAACTCGCTATACTCCAGCACTGAGCCAGAACCGTAAGATGATAGATATACTGTGGCGATGGTTTTACCTGGCCATACAGAGAACAGGTTTAACCCAGTAGGAATTAGTGAGCGCACTTGGTCAATATTCACCAAATGCAAAGTTTCGATAGCATAACCTTTAAGTGTCCAAGGTGCTAGTGGATATGGCATAGCTTGATTCACCACGTAAAAGGATGATGGGTATTGGGTACTAAGCACTAGAAATAATTGTACCCATTCCCCATTTCCTAAAGATTAGCTTCAATCAACAGGCGATATTCACTCTTTTGCTTGACACCTTTAACTTCTTTCACCAATTCTTTATCCTTAAAGAACTGGACAGTTGGTGTACCAGTTACGCCAGCATTTTCGGCAATATCCCGGTCTTGGTCGATGTCAATTTCCACAAAGTGGATTTTGCTGTCAAATTCATCGACTACTTTATTTAAGATGGGCTTGAGGGTATGACAAGGGCCACAACCAGGGGAGACATATTTGACAATGAGTAGGCGATCGCTTTCATGGAATAATTTCCGTAAAGCATAACCACCAGCATGGCGAGTTGCGCTCAATTCAAATCCCGCTTCTTGTTCCGCTTCGGTTTTTTGCGCTACTGGCTGAGTTTCTAACTCATTATTGATTGTTGCTTCTTGATGGAACTCTTGAATCAACGCATTCGATGACAACCACCGTTCCGCTAACAACGCCGCCGCACAACCACTACCAGCCGCCGTAATTGCTTGACGATACTCATGGTCTTGTACGTCACCCGCCGCAAACACACCCTCTACACTGGTTTCAGGCGAACCATGTTTGGTGACAACATAACCAACTTCATCCAGTTCTAGTTGTCCCTGAAATAAAGAAGTGTTGGGCTTGTGACCAATAGCGTAGAATAAACCCTTGGCGTGTACTGTGGTTTCTTCCCCAGTCTGGTTGTTGCGGACTTTCACCCCTTCCATGAAACCATTACCAAACACATCGACAACTTCTGTGTTCCAATGCACTTGGATTTTGGGGTTACTCAAAACCCGGTCTTGCATGGCTTTAGAAGCCCGCATCTTTTCAGAACGCACCAATAAATTAACCTTCGAGCCGTACTTGGTGAGATATATGGACTCTTCCGCCGCCGAGTCACCAGCACCAATCACGGCTAATTCTGCACCGTGGAAAATTGGGGTTGCACCATCACAGATTGCACAAGCGGAAATCCCCCGACTCCAGAATTGATGCTCACTAGGTAAACCTAAACGCTTGGCAGTTGCACCAGTAGCAATAATAATAGTGTGTGCCTTAAATTCTCTTTCCTCTGAGCGCACAGTAAATGGACGTTGGCTCAAATCAACTGATATAACATCTTCAGTATATAACTCAGCCCCCCAGCGTTCTGCTTGAGCCTTCATCCTATCCATTAAATCCGGCCCGGTAATTCCTTGGGGAAACCCTGGAAAGTTCTCTACTTCAGTTGTGGTCATGAGCTGCCCACCAGGCAAACCCCCAGCTTGAAAACCTTCAAACACAACGGGTTTTAGGTTAGCTCTCGCCGCATAGATAGCAGCCGTGTACCCTGCTGGCCCAGAACCAATAATGACTAAGTTTTCTACAGTTGGGTTAGACATAATATTTATAGCGAACTCATAACGACTACGTTTAATATAGCATAACATATCAGATCGGCAAGGGGAATGACAAGAAAACATCTACTAGCTTGAGCCACTTCAAGATAGCTATTGGCTTTTCGCCCGTCTCCTGCGAAATTAGTGGCAACTGTTCGTGTAATATTAATTAGCTTTGGTAGATAGCATAGATAAAACGCTTTTATGAATCAATTGACGGTTAAAGATTGGATACTCATCAAAGGGCGGATGACTCCCTATCTGTTCTTGCTACCTGCTTTGATTCTGTTGGGGTTAACCGTCTTTTGGCCAGCGTTGCAAGCCTTTTACCTGAGTTTTACTAGCTACGAAGACTTAAGCCAACCACCGCAGTGGATAGGTTTTAAAAACTTTCTCCGGTTGTGGAAAGATGCTGTTTTCTGGAAAACTTTAGAAAATACATTTCTTTATCTTGTCGCTGTAGTGCCGATTTTGGTGATTGCGCCTCTAGGGTTGGCAATCTTAGTTAATCAAAAACTACGAGGAATTAATTGGTTTAGAGCCGCATACTACACACCAGTAGTAATTTCTATGGTGGTTGCAGGTATCGCGTGGAAATGGCTATACGCCGAAAATGGCTTACTTAATCAGTTGCTCAAAACAATCGGTCTTTTCCCAGAAGGAATTCCCTGGCTCACAACTTCCGCTAAAATTTTCGGGATTGTGCCAATTTCCTTAGCCAGCGTTATGGCTGTGACGATATGGAAAGGACTAGGCTATTACATGGTGATTTATCTAGCTGGGTTGCAATCAATTCCCGCAGATGTGTATGAAGCCGCCGCCATTGATGGCTCAGATGGTATTAGTAAACATTGGGATATTACCATCCCTTTAATGAAACCTTATTTAGCACTAGTAGCAGTAATTTCTGCGATTTCTGCTACTAAGGTATTTGAGGAAGTTTACATCATGACTCAAGGCGGGCCGCTTAATAGCTCGAAAACCATTGTTTATTATCTCTATGAGCAAGCCTTCAGTAATTTAGAAATCAGCTACGCCTGCACCATTGGACTCGTACTATTTTTGATAATTTTAGCTTTGTCAGTTTTGCGCTTGGTTATTAGTCCACCAGGGGGAGACGGTCTAGTTTAATACTTAGACTACCGCCTCAAATTTTCCTATGCTACATTGGGTTACAAGATAGTAATACATTTGCCGAGCTATGGTTTGGGTTCTGTATACCCAACTGGTGCGCCAACCTTTGGATTGAGCGTATACCGCAAAGTAATAAGTTACTGTTTTGCACCGTTTGATAAGGTCAGTGGCAGAGCCGATAAAGCTTATGCTACATCAAACACACCGAAAGTGAGCTTCATTGGTAGAAGCGATCGACTGTAAATCGATATGTTGTAGGTTCGATTCCTATACTTTCTCCCCACCCTGTCAGGGTCAAAAGACACTACTCTGCAAAAGTAGCCCATTTAACTTTAGAAAAACTCTGTAATGTAGGTTTACTGTTGGTCATCACCTGGTGATGTTCAGTAGTAGCAGTGAAGGAGCTAGAGCGGATGTTCTCTCTCTAACTTGAGTATGTTCCTTCGGTTTCCTATTTAGGCAAACTGAACGACATATTTGATGCTGTTGTCTATTTCTAGATAACCCTTGGGTACTCTAGACGCAAGTAGCAGTAATCTTAATCCAGTTTTGGAGACATATTCGCCCGCAACTGAACTGTAAACACCTACATTTGCAGAGTTTTAAAATATAATGTAGTATATGTAATATAAGTAGGTTTGATAGGATATCGACTTCTTCATTCATAAGTTACTGCTATGTCAAACTTTGATAATCAATTACAAACATTCCAAGCCAGCGATCGCCAAGAATGGCGGAAATGGTTGGAGAAAAACTATCAAACATCAATTGGAATATGGCTAATTTATTACAAAGTCAAAAGTGGCAAACCAAGTATTAAATATAATGAGGCAGTCAAGGAAGCCTTATGTTTTGGTTGGATTGACAGTAAAGTTAAATCCTTGGATGAAGAACGTTATATGCAGATATTTACTCCCCGAAAACAGAAAAGTGTATGGTCGAAATTAAATAAACAATATATCCAAGAACTGAGTGAGCAAGGTTTGATGACTGAGGCTGGTTTAGCGAAAATTACTGCTGCAAAACAAGATGGTTCATGGACTACGTTAGATGACATAGAAGCATTAATTATTCCCGATGACTTACAACAAGCCTTAGCAGCTAATGAAACAGCTAGTACATATTTTTTAGGATTAAGTAACTCATCTAAGAAAAATATTCTTTTACGGCTTGCCAGCGCTAAACGTCCGGAAACAAGGCTGAAGCGAATTGAGGAAACTATAAATTTAGCATTACAAAACAAAATTACTAAGTTATAAATGCCTTGAAATTGAATCAAATCATCTGAATTTTTTATGCAAATTGATATGTGGAAATATTTTTATATTAAACCTAACGAAATCGGTATTTTATATAATCGCAGTGATTTCAAGAAAATCTTACAACCTGGGACTTATATTTATTTTGGTAGGCATTGGCAAGTTAAAACTTATGACCTCAATCAACCTGAAGCTAAGATTGAGAACTTGGAATTATTGCTCCGAAATCATGGTGCAGAATTACAGGAACATTTACTAATAGTCAGGACAGCATTTAATCAAGCTGCTTTAGTCAGGTGTGGGCAAACGTGGCTTAGTGTTTTACCTAATCAATTGCGGGTGTTTTGGCGCGGTTTTATTGAGGTACAAGCTCATTTTTTCAATTTGGAAACAAATTTGGAATTACCTGCTGAGTTTGTACAGCAACTACGGGGAATTATTTTGAGTGGAATTAAGAAGTTCCCAATTTCTGAGTATGAGCTTGGTTTGCTGTATGTGCAGAACAACTTTGTGCGATCGCTCTCTACCGGAGAGTACGCTTTTTGGTCGGTTGATCGAGATGTTTCGGTGCGGACTATCAGTCGTCTTATCCCCAATCCAGACTTTCCCTTAGAAGAAATATTGATTGAGCGACACCCTGATTTTGTGGCTACTTATTGCGAAACGGTACAGTTACAAAGTCAACAAGTAGCGATCGCTCGTTATCAAGGTAAAGTCATTGCCATCCTACCACCAACTAGCCGCAAGCTATTCTGGCAAGGCGTGGAAGTAGAAGTAATTGACATCAGCAGCGATGCTAAATTGCCAACCTCCCTTATTGGTGAGTTAGTGTCTGGTTCACGAGAGGTTGTAGCCTTGAGCCACAATTACTTACACCTTTGCGAAGTACCACCACAACACATTGGCTTGCTATACATCAATCAAGAGTTTCAGACACAACTACCCTCAGGGAAGCACGCATGGTGGTTGTTTGGACGTTCTTGGCAAACGGAAGTTTTTGACCTACGTCAACAAACATTGGAAGTATCCGGGCAAGATATCCTCTCCAAGGATAAAGTACCCTTACGCTTGAACTTAACTGCTGGCTATCGCATTCTCGACCCCTTGAGAGCCAAAAACGGCTTATCTGATATCATCAACTACTTATATAAGGAATTGCAGTTTGCTTTACGTGGAGCTGTAGGTGAGAAAAGCTTGGATGCTTTGTTGGAGGATAAAGGCGCAATTGATAGAAGCATTTTTGAATACATTCGTCAGAAAACTGCCGATTATGGAATCGAAGTAGATTCTGTTGGGGTGAAAGATATTATTCTTCCTGGTGAAATTAAAACAATCTTAAGCAAAGTTGTGGAAGCAGAGAAAGCTGCCCAAGCCAACGTAATTCGTCGTCGTGAAGAAACAGCCGCCACTCGCAGTATGTTGAATACTGCCAAGGTCATGGAAGATAACCCCGTAGCCTTGCGTTTAAAAGAATTGGAGGTGTTAGAGCGAATTGCCGAGAAGATTGAGAAAATCCAAGTCAATGGCAGTTTAGACAGCATTTTAACGGAATTGATTCGGATTAATCGGAATTAAAAGCCCTATCTTCGGCAATTGGCCGATCTTATGTAATTAATCATCTAAATTATAGATGCAGAGAATTGGCTTCTATGTCATCCTAGAAAAGGAGAGTTAATTCGGTGAGTATCTTTGTTTTTAGTATTGACGGGCTTTTCCCTTTTAGTATTTACAGGCTTTTCTCCGAAATTTACATCTCTAGACAGTAACAATTTTGGAGACCATCGATGTCAATTTATGTAGGCAACCTCTCTTACGAAGTTACCCAAGACACCTTAAGTGCCGTTTTTGCAGAATACGGTACTGTAAAGCGTGTTCAACTACCTACTGACCGCGAAACAGGACAACCACGGGGCTTTGGTTTTGTGGAAATGGGAAGTGAAGCTGAAGAAGCAGCCGCTATCGAAGCTCTTGATGGTGCTGAATGGATGGGACGTGACCTAAAAGTTAACAAAGCCAAGCCCAGAGAAGACCGAGGTCCTTCTGGTGGTAATCGGGGAGGATACGGTGGAGGCGGTGGACGCAACCGCTACTAAGCTTTTAAAGCTGAAATTTTTGTAGCCGATTTTCAGATTAGACAAAGAGTACGCCTTTTTTTTAAACTTGAGTCAACTGAACGGCTTACCATTATGAGCCATTAATTAAGCTAATTTAGCAGGAGAGATAATGACCCAAATAGTAGTGGGTGAGAATGAACACATTGAGTCAGCCTTACGCCGATTCAAGCGAGAAGTTTCCAAAGCGGGAATTTTCCAAGACATGAGGAAGCACCGTCACTTTGAAACGCCTATTGAAAAAAGCAAGCGCAAAAAACTCGCCTTGCACAAACAGAGCAAAAGACGTTTCCGTACCTAAAAGATGACATAGGGACAAAACAAAACCCTCATAAGCACTATGGGGGTTTTCTTTTGGCGATTTAGCACAATTACCTGGCGACTTCCACAAAGACCCAGCTGATCGTATTATTGTTGCGATCGCCTACCGCCGCAATATAGAACTCATGACCTGCGATCAAAAAATTCTCAACTATCCACACATCAAAACAATTTGCTGAGTGCGATAGCGTGTGTAATGTTGGGAAGTGCGATCGCTTTTTGGTAGTTTTGAGGAGTGCGATGTCTAATTAATCTGTTGAATTTAGAGAAACAGATCCTAGAGCTATCAATGCCAAATATTCATCGCGGAAGTAACGTAATGTACTAAATACGGGATTAGGTGCAGACTGACCAAGACCACACAAGCTAGTATTTTTTACCATATCGCACAGTTCTTCTAATAGTTCTAAGTCAGTAACTAAAGCCTTACCTTCACTAATCTTGGTTAATAGTCCATGTAGTTGTACCGTCCCCACCCGGCAGGGAATACATTTACCACAGGATTCATCCATACAAAATTCCATAAAAAATCGGGCAACATCTACCATGTTGGTGGTGTCATCCATAACAATCATTCCACCAGAACCCATCATGGAACCCAGGTTAGTCAAGGATTCATAGTCTACAGGAGTATCAAAGGCAGAAGCTGGAATACAACCCCCAGAAGGGCCGCCTGTTTGCACGGCTTTGGCAACACCACCATCGGGAATACCGCCGCCCATTTCTGCCACTATTTGCCGTAAAGAAGTACCCATTGGCACTTCAATTAAGCCAGTATTGCGAATCTTACCAGCCAGAGCAAAAACCTTCGTCCCCTTACTTTTAGCAGTGCCAATACTAGCAAACCAGTCCGCACCTTTACGAATGATGGGGGCAATATTGGCGAATGTTTCGACGTTATTAATTAAAGTCGGATAACCCCATAAACCAGACTCAGCCGGGTAAGGGGGGCGGGGATGAGGAACACCACGTTTACCCTCAATGGAAGCCATCAAGGCTGTTTCTTCGCCGCATACATAGGCTCCCGCACCGATGCGGATATCGATTTTAAAATCAAAGGGGGAATCAAAAATATTACTACCTAACAAACCGAGCCTTTGGGCTTGATGAATAGCAGTTTGCAGACGTTTGATAGCAATGGGATATTCTGCCCGAACATAAATATAACCTTGACTAGCACCGACAGCATAGGCAGCGATCGCCATTCCTTCCAACACCCGATGGGGATCACTTTCCAACACACTCCTATCCATGAAAGCCCCTGGATCTCCCTCATCCGCGTTACAGATGACAAATTTGCGCTCTCCCTTCGCCTTAGCCACCGTCGCCCATTTCAACCCTGTAGGATAACCAGCACCACCACGCCCCCGCAAACCACTACGGCTAATGCTGTCTACAACTCCCGCCGGTGTCATCTCCCGCAACACTTGGTAAAGCGCCTGATAACCCTGAGCCGCAATATAAGCTTGAATCCTTTCCGGGTCAATTTTGCCACTGTTCTCTAAAACAATTGGCGTTTGATAAGTAAAAAATGGCTGTTCTAAGTCAACAACTGACAATTGTGACTCTTTCCCCCTCAAAACACCAATAATTGCTGACGCATCTTCAGGCGTAACCTTCCCGTAAAGCCTTTGTTTTGTTCTTTTTTCCCCACTCTCCGCCACCTCCACCAACGGCCCCTGACAACACAAGCGCATACAGCCAACACCAGTGACTTGCACCTCGGACTCCAAACCTTCAGCTTTCACCGCCTGTTCTAATTGTTGTTTAACCCCTTGCGAATTAGCAGACAGACAACCAGCAGCCGTACAGCAACGAATCTGCACTGGTTTCTGTTGAGAGCGTTCTTGTCTGCCAATATCTAGTAATTCAGTCAGTTCCATGTTTTCTCTCAACTCTCCAAAACAAGGCAACAAATATCAACCTAAAAACTCAAATAAAACCAGGCTTTCTTAATTTTGAATTTTGTTGGCGCAGCCTTCCCGTAGGGTATTTTGAATTTTTAATTGTTTATAGCCATCCTTGCACGCGCTCATTCACTGATTCCGGAGTTTGATTACCTGAGACTTTGCCATCAAACACCACAGCCGGAGCAATCCCACAAGCACCCAAACACCGCGCCGTCAGCAGTGATAATTGACCATCGGCAGTAGTTTCCCCAGCATGAATGCGAGTAGATTTTTCTAAATCTGTCAAAATTGCTTGTGCGCCTTTCACATAACAAGCCGTACCTGTACACACCACACAACTATGGACTCCCTGGGGCGCTAGAGAAAACAAATGATAGAAAGTTGCTACCCCATACACTCGACTAGGTGGTAGCTTCAAGCTATGGGCTATGTAAAGCAATAAGTCGTTTTCTAAGTAACCAAACAGTTCTTGGGCTTTGTGAAGAATTTCAATTAAAGCGTCTTGCTGATACTGGTGACGCTTGATAGCTGCATCTAGCATCTTCAAGCGTTTGTCACCACTGGGATGGGGATGAGGTGGTGTTGTAGTATTCATAGGGAATTGGAGGTCGTTACTGGGTGTGAGGGTGTGAGGGTGTGAGGGTTTTCAATCCCTACACCCCTATTTCTAACTATGCAGGTAATACCTGGGGTTCTTGAGTTGAATCCTGTACTGGTTGTGTATCCTTAACCCTGCCTAAATCATGCACTATATGAACTGAACAAGGGGTATGGTGCAGGACGTAGTTACTGACACTACCAAGAAATAATTCTTTGACCCCGGATAAGCCCCGATGTCCCATCACAATTAAATCGGCATCCCAATTAGTTGCTAATTTACAGATGGTGCGGCCAGGATTGCCCAGGGTTTGGGAAAATTCAGTGGAAATTCCTTGGGCATTTGCTTTGGCACACAGAGTTTGTAACATCCGCACACCTTCATTTTTAAAGGTGTCCCATTGTTTTTGATATATCTCAAAACTTTGACCGCTTAAACCAGGATAGTAGTCATAACCAGAAACCATCGGTATATGCGGACTACCTTCTTCTTCTGGCGATAGGACGTGCAGCAATAATAATTTTGCTTGTGTTGCTTTTGCTAAAACCAGCGCTTGTTCAAAAACTTGCTGCCCTATGTCGGAGCGATCCAATGCAACTAAAATTTTTTTTAACATATTTACCTCTGAGGCGTGAGAAGTAATTTTTTACTCAGCACTCATAACTCAAGTTTTGACCTTATATCTATTGTTTATAGGAAAATAATTTGAGGAACTTGTGAGGGGAAACCATGCCAAATGCTTGACGAACCAGAGTACCCTCAACCCTTAGTCCCTATATTTCGGCAAAACACCACACAAATTAAGGGCTGTGATATGATGGGAGACTGCTGCATACATTTAGAATGAATATAAATTGAATCAATCATGGCTCTGACGCAACAGCGCAAACAAGAAATAATTAATAACTACCAAGTTCACGGAACTGACACCGGTTCTACCGATGTCCAAATCGCTATGCTGACTGAACGGATTAACCGTCTCAGCGAGCATCTACAAGCCAATAAAAAAGACCATTCTTCTCGTCGGGGATTGCTAAAACTGATTGGTCATCGCAAGCGCCTTCTAGCTTACTTGCAACAAGAAAGTCGGGAAAAATATCAGGCTTTGATTGGTCGTCTTGGTATTCGTGGATAAGGAATACTCTTTATGCCTGCTGAAGAATCTGAACGCGGTCGTTTGCCTTTTGAACCAAAAACAAAGCGCCAAAAACCTGCAAAAGCTCCCAGTAAGCCAACAGTACAGCTAAAAGAAGCCGACAAGCAGGACAAAAAGCAACGACCTTACACTAAAGAAGAGATGGCAATTCCCCAAGTGGTAAGCCAAAGGATGATCCGCCGTGTAGCGGCATTCTGCGGTATACCAACAGCTTTGGGTATCACTACTTTAGTTGCTAGTTACCTGCTGGCCATTTATTCTGATATCCAACTAGCTCCCATCGCTGTTTTATTGGTGAATATGGGATTTTTTGGTTTGGGGGTTTTGGGGATCACCTATGGTGTTCTGTCTGCCTCTTGGGATGAAGAAAGGGCTGGTAGTCTCTTAGGTTTAGGTGAATTTGGCACCAACTGGGGACGAATGGTAGAAGGTTGGCGCGAAACGCGGCAAAAAAAGGTGTGAAAAACGGCGCTCAAGTGTTCAGATAACTGTCTTGTTGGGTAAGTTTTGGAGTCGATGTTGAAGTTTACACTTGAATAACTTCAACATTACTAAGTAAAAATTAATAATCATCAAATAAACCCAATAAACAGTCACAAAAGCACTGAGCGCTTGTGTTTTTTATATTTATTAAACCTATATTTAAATCGTTAAGGAAGTCACCAATTAATATATAAGAACCAAGGTGACTGAGAACTGATCACTATATAAATAGGGATTTTTATATGATAGTAGTCATGAAAGTCGGTTCCCCAGAAGTGGAAATCAACCGGATTAATGATGAATTAACTGGTTGGGGGCTGACACCAGAAAAAATTATCGGCAAACACAAAGTAGTAATTGGCTTAGTAGGTGAAACCGCCGACTTAGACCCCTTACAAATTCAAGAAGTTAGCCCTTGGATTGAGCAAGTTTTACGGGTAGAACTGCCTTATAAACGTGCTAGCCGCCAATATCGTCACGGTGAAGCCTCAGAAGTAGTGGTTAATACTCCAGATGGTTCAGTCGTATTTGGTGAAAACCAAGCCTTGGTGGTGGTTGCTGGCCCCTGCTCCGTCGAAAATGAGGAAATGATTATTGAGACGGCGCAACGTGTCAAGGCAGCCGGCGCTAAGTTTTTACGCGGTGGTGCATACAAGCCCCGTACTTCACCTTACGCTTTTCAAGGTCATGGCGAAAGCGCTTTGGAATTGTTGGCAAAGGCGCGAGATGTTAGCGGCTTGGGTATTATCACCGAAGTGATGGATGCGTCGGAACTGGATATTATTGCAGAAGTGGCTGATGTCATTCAGGTAGGTGCAAGAAATATGCAGAATTTCTCCCTACTGAAAAAAGTAGGGGCGCAACCAAAACCAGTATTACTGAAGCGAGGGATGGCAGCTACTATCGAAGATTGGTTGATGGCAGCCGAGTACGTTCTAGCAGCAGGCAACCCTAATGTAATTTTATGCGAACGAGGTATTCGTACTTTTGACCGTCAATATACACGTAACACTTTAGATTTGTCGGTAGTTCCAGTATTGAGGAAATTAACTCACCTACCAATTATGATTGATCCCAGTCATGGTACGGGTTGGGCTGAGTATGTACCATCAATGGCAATGGCAGCGATCGCAGCTGGTACTGATTCTTTGATGATTGAAGTACACCCCAATCCTAAAAAAGCTCTATCCGACGGGCCGCAATCCCTCACACCAGAACATTTCGATCGCTTAATGCAGGAATTAGCCGTTATTGGTAAAGCTGTAGGACGCTGGCCGCAACCAGCAGTTGTAACTGCATAAACTGATTAATAAGTTAATAAAAGTGCGAAAATCAACAGGAGTATTGAGCATGATCGATACTCCTTTGACAATTTATCCTCTAGTGACTCAATGGCAGACGCTATATTCATCAATAATTATGGGTTTCCATTACACAGATGCACTAATCACTCTCGCAACACTCAATATCAATAAATTGGTAACCTTTTACACTAACTTCTTAGAACAACAACCAATAACTTCCATACCTAATGTATATGCCGAGTTTCATGTCGCTGGAATGCGATTAGGTATTTTTCAACCTAAACAGATTCACGAGTCAGAATTTCAAAATTCAACTAAAAGTAAGGTGAGTTTGTGTTTAGAAGTCAGTAATTTAGAAGTAGCGATCGCACATATCACCGATTTAGGTTATCCCCCACCAGGAGAAATTGCGATCGCCTCCCACGGTAGAGAAATTTACGCTTACGACCCAGATGGCAACCGTCTGATTTTACATCAAGCCATCACAGCTAATAATTAGGAAGCAGGGTAATAAATTCAAAATTCAAAATACCCTTCGGGAAGGCTGCGCCAACAAAATTCAAAATTAATACTCCCTACTCTCTCAAATTATGGGCTTAACTGATAACTACAAATTAAATCTAATTCAATGGTATCCGGGGCATATTGCCAAAGCGGAAAAGAATCTTAAAGAACAGCTATCGCGGGTAGATGTGGTATTTGAGGTTAGAGATGCGCGAATTCCTTTGGCTACTCATCATCCACAAATAGATGAGTGGGTGGGAAATAAGGCGCGAATTTTGGTTTTAAACCGATTAGATATGATACCTCCACAGGTGCGATCGCTGTGGATAGATTATTTCCAAAATCGCGGTGAAGTTCCTTATTGTACCAATGCCCAACATGGTCAAGGTGTAGTTGGTGTGGCAAAAGCAGCCCAAGCTGCAGGGGTAGAACTGAATCAAAGAAGACGCGATAGAGGAATGCTACCTCGCGCAGTGCGTGCAGTGGTTATCGGCTTTCCTAACGTTGGTAAATCAGCCTTAATCAACCGTTTATTAGGAAAACGCGTTGTAGAAAGTGCTGCTCGTCCTGGGGTAACACGTCAACTACGCTGGGTGCGAATTTCTGACCAGTTGGAACTGTTGGATGCTCCTGGAGTTATCCCAGTCAAATTGGGTAATCAAGAAGCAGCAGTGAAACTAGCAATTTGTGATGATATTGGTCAAGCATCTTACGACAATCAGCTAGTAGCTGCGGCCTTGATTGATCTAGTCAACTCCCTCCAAGAACAAGCCGGTGAGTTATTACCAAAATCACCCCTATACGCACGGTACGAACTCGACCCCACACCCCACACAGGAGAAGGATATTTACACGCTTTAGCAGAATATCGCCACAAGGGGGACGTGGAAAGAACGGCAAGGCACTTATTAACTGACTATCGCAAAGGCTTATTAGGAACTTTACCTTTAGAGTTACCACCAATGTAAATCGCAGGAATTAAACCACTGCTGACCTTTTGTGAATTCCCAAATAGTTTGACTGACCACTAACTGATCATTTTTAATCTAGCTGCCCGGATTCTCAAAAATATCATAGTCACTGCTGTAAAAGAGATACCCAGCAGTAAGTGTTTAATACTGAAATCTTTGCCACTTTCACTAACTAAAATACCTTCTAACATCAAAGAAGGTATCAAGATTCCACTATAAAATAAAATTCTATAAAATATTAGTCTCTTTCTAGCTAGGAAAGTGATTATTCCTAAACCTATTCCTAAAGGCATGAAGGTGAGTGCATAATAGAAAATTCGCTGCTCTTTGGGTATTAAATCCAGCAAGTTAAAAGAGTGAAAATGTTCTGGCTTATCTACATATACTTGGATATTACCTCTGGAATAGGTAATAACAAGATGATGAAGATAAGTGTCTGTAAAGAAATTAGGTATATTTAGTTTCAATTCTGTGCCATTTTCTCCCGTAAGCGGTGTACGTAAACGGAAGTCTAGACTATTTCCCTGCTGTCCTAGCGTCCAATTGCGGCGTTGAGAACCGCCAGAAACAGAGATAATCCGTGCTGGGCCTTTCTGATTTACATTGGAAGTAGCGATCGCTGTACTAATAGTAAACTCCGATGTCTGACTCATTCTTTGACTAAGATGACTGACAGGAGCAGATGTTTTCAACCAATGATGAGCATCTAAAAATGCACCTTGGCTTTTTGGTGTACTGTCAGACCTTCCTTGCCACAATAGTTCTGACTGATTTCCTGTTTGGTCTTGATAGCAACATTCACCATTCAGTTCATAGTGAGCTACTAAAGAATTACCGAGTTTATGAAAGTAATTGGCATCAGTTAAAGCTTGTGATGCCTCATTTTTTGATATAGCTATATCAACGACAGAGATTTCCGATACATATCCTGCCCATGCTTTATTACCTGTAATTTCATTACCAACACTTAAGTAATAATTACTGTCCCAATTACTTAAATTAGTTGTACTTTGCCAGAGTAGGGAGATAAACAATATCAAAACCAAATATCCACAGAAAAAGCAAATAATTAGTTTAGATGATTTACTTACTCTACTTGATTCTAGTTTTTCTACCGTACTACCGAAACTTTTTGCATTCCAGATATAGAAAGCAATAAAACCAAATAATCCACCTAAACTATTATTCAATAAATCAGCAGGTGTAGGACTTCTAGAAGGTAAGAATATCTGGAGAAACTCAACCGTTAATGACAAGCCAAAGCTGATCAAAATTACAAAAAGAATTTGTAATGTAATTTTTCTTATCGACTTTTGGCATAAATTCCCGAAACTCCAACCCACAGGTAAAAATAATAAAATATTATTAACCTGGTCTTGAAAAGAGCTTGAATTATTAAAGCTGGCAATAAGTTCAGGAATTGAAAATTTTACTAATTTTGAAAAATTAAAAGGGTAAAGAGTAGCTATTAATACAATAAAAATGCTAATAAAGAAAAATAGACAATTATATTTCTGTGGATTTTGTTGGCTTCTCACCATAAGGAATAACTGTTAATAACTACTGGTGAATACTCAGTATCTAAATCTAGATAATGCTGACACCACTCCAATATTATTTGCTCAAATAATATTATGCTTAAGTAAATATATTTTTCCTATAAAGATATTATAAATTAAAAATAAAGACCCTTGCTGATACTTAAATTGTGGATTTTATTTTGGTTAGTGATAAACATTGTATAACCCAAGACAAAATGAGATTATTTTCTGTACATATACAAGTGACATTTAGAGAAAATTAAGTAATTTCTCTGAGTTGCCCCTCACAGAACATTAAAAAGTTTTTAATATAATAAATGCGTAATATTTACTACATATAGTTGTCGATCTTCATTAAGAATGCCATAAAGAAAAGGTAAAGACGATCCTTCTATTCTTTGCCTTAGACAACTTTGTGTTCCCATCTGTCAGGATACATATATTACACCCATGACTGAACTGACTTTACGCCTACAACAAGGAGATACGGAAACAACTGTTACCGTGAATCGAAATGTGTTCACAATTGGTCGGTTGCCGGAATGTAATTTATACTTACCATTCGCTGGTGTTTCTCGTAAGCACGCTCAATTGGTAAAAAAAGCCGATGGTAAATGGATAATTGAGGATTTGGGTAGTAAAAACGGAACACAAGTTAATCAAAGCATAGTGAGCCATCCACGACAGTTGCAGCATGGTGATGTCATTTGGTTGGGGAATGTGAGTTTAGTCGTTATGTTGCAAACGCCTGTGTCAGTCGTTCCGATTAAGGCAGTACAAATTTCTGATGTTGGCGAACAGAGAACCATTTTTCGCAGTGCCAAGCAACTACAACAGCAATGGATAGAAGCTGATAGTGATGATGGTGACATCAGCAATAAGAATAAAACAATTGCCCGGCTTAAGGACTTAGTAGACATTGCCAAAAATCTGTGTGCAGCTGCATCCATTGAGGAAATCTTTTTTCAGGTGCAACAGGTTGTATTTCGTTACCTCGGTAGTATTGACCGTTTAGCATTATTAATTGATGTCAATGGTTGCGGTCATCTAGAGTTAGTCAATGCTGGTACTCGAAGTAAAACTCAACAGCAATATTTATTAGCTGATGCTAGTTGGATTAGTCGTAGTATCTGTCAAAAGGTATTTGAAGAAAAAATCGTCATCCAAACTGCCGACACTCACAAAGATGAGCGGTTTTCTAGTGAACACAGCATTTTACTCAAAGGCATTCGTAGCGCGATGGCTGTACCGTTATGGGATGAAAATAAAGTTGTAGGCGTGCTTTATGCTGATGCTCATTTATCTTCTTATCACTGGGAAAGAGATGGCGAAGAAGAACTGAGCTTTTTTTCCGCTTTGGCAAATCTTGTGGCTTCTAGCGTCCAGCGTTGGTTATTAGCAGAGAAACTGAAAACAGAAGAAGTCATTCGCCATCGCCTAGAACGTTATCATTCTCCGGCCGTCGTCCAACAGTTGATTTCTATTGGTGGTTTACCAGATGGTCGCTTACCGCCGGCGGAAAGCGAAATCAGTATTTTGTTTGCTGATTTAGTGGGATTTACAGCCATTTCCGAAAGATTAACACCAACAGCGATCGCTCAATTATTAAATAACTTATTTGAAGAGATGTTGCAAGAAGTGTTTGCCTGTGGCGGCACTTTAGATAAATATATCGGTGATTGTATCATGGCATTTTTTGGCGCGCCCGAACCCCAAGCAGACCACGCCGATCGCGCCACTGCTGCGGCGAAAGCTATGCTCATTCGGATGGAACATCTCAACGCCAACGGTTTCTGGCAAGAACCGCTACAGTTACGTATAGCCATTAACAGTGGTAAAGCCGTTGTCGGCGATGTTGGTAGTTCTCAAAGGGTAGAGTACACAGCCTTAGGCGGAACAATTAATTTGGCTGCACGTATGGAAGCAGTTTGTCCACCTAGCGAATGCGTCATTAGTGAAGCCACTTATGAATTACTTTCACAACGTTATGATTTTCAAAAAATGGGAGATTATCGTTTTAAAGGAATTGATAGATTAGTCAAGGTGTATCAAACAAAGCTACAACACGTCACAACCATTATTAATCATTAGTTATAGCGTGGGATTCCAGCCGTAGATTAGCTATCAAACGTTTTGATGCTGATAAAGTAAAACAAAACTTAGAAGCAGTACTTGAGAGTGATGAGTATCCTGCACCATCAATGGAAGAGGTAGCTAGGCGTTTAAAATGCGATAGAAGAACTATTTTTAGGCACTTTCCTGATTTATGCCATGCCGTCGGGTAAGGAGGCATACGTCGCCGTATCCTCCTCCCCTAAGAACCGGACAAGATTGTTACCAATCATCCGGCTCAAGCCTCGGCTTACCAGAACGTCTGCAATAA
>NZ_JACJQL010000018.1 GCF_014696625.1 Nostoc parmelioides FACHB-3921 | reverse complement strand
TCTACACCAATGAAGACTTGATCGTTACCATTGCCAGTAGAGACAGAAGCATCACTGCCTACAAATACCGTATCATCTCCGTTGCCCGTGGAGATAGTATTATTCCCAGGGGAATCTACTGTATCTGCACCATCACCAGTGAATAATATTTGACCGGGTTCCACCGTAATTTCATCGCTACTAGGGGAACCAAATTTAATTTCTGTAGCTTGTGGTTGTCCCAAACCAGGAGCAAGATTCAAGGGTTGCTCCAACTTCAGCAAGATAATTTCGTTGTTATCTATAGCTGGAGGACGACCAACAGAAAATGGATAGTTGTTGTCATTGGCGACCAAAATAGTGTTTGCATCAACAACTACAACAGATTCAATAGTGGTAAAAGGGAAGTCAAAGGTTGTCTTACCATCCCCATTCAGGTCGTTGGGGTCTTGGATATTTAATAAATCGGCAATTTCTTGTTTAGCTACAAAGCCATTAGCATCTGTTTGAGACAGGTTAATTTTGTAAATCTTCTTGAATCTAGCCGAAGCGCCTTGACCTCCATCTCGTTCAATAACTAGGTACTCATTATCATTAATGACAGTGATTTCACCGATCGCATGAGCAGGATTTTCCAGCCTGTAATAGCGTAAATTATTAGTGTAGCTACGGGTTGCCAGATCAAATTCATTCAGCCGCAAAGCACCTACAGGATCACCTTGGACTGTTCCTTCTAGAAGCATATAAAGCTTGGTTTTGCTGGCGTTAATTGCGCCACCTTCAAAACCTCTAGAACCACCCAAATTTGCTAAAGCATCTCCTGAAAGCACATCAGGGTTTTGGGGAGAACGGACTATGTTGTTTCCAGGGAGACTCAATAGGTCACGGACTCTATCTGCTGTAATGGGGAAGTCGGTAAATAAAGCATCTACCCCTAATTGAAATAACTGCTGATACTCTAGTTCTGGATTTCCTTGATAATTCGCTGCTAGGTAACGTTCTTCATCACGGAAGGTATATGGATGAACCTGCAAACCAACATTGTGAGCATCTTGAACTAAGGTAGTTGGCGGTAACAGAGTCTTATCAGCATCATTAACCGCGCCATCTCCATTGACATCATCTGCTTGTCCATCATTATTAGCATCAGTACCTCTGACACTAACAATCATCCGCTTCCAGGGGCCGATACCATCAGCATATTCAGCAATTTCCGCCAAGCCTGCTGGAGTGCGTAAATCGCCATAGGTGCGATTATCACCACTAACGATAAAGTCATAGGGTCTGGTTTCTATGAGCCTACCGTTAATATCAACGTCAATGGCATCAAACAGTTGCACAAGGGGAATATCGACCCCAGCATTAGGCATGATCGTATCATGCAGTTCTTTGAGATTGCCAACTTCAAAGGACTGGATGAAAATCCGGCTAGGATCAGTAAAGTTATTAGCCTTGAGGGTATCGATGAGAATCTGACTGATATTGCGGTTAATCTTCTCTGTTGTCCCTACATAGGTGGCTTCTTGAGCAAAATAAGTAGGATGCTTTGTTTCTGGATAAATACCAATCTTTTTCCCAGTTTCGGCTTCTACCTGTTTCACCAGGTCAATAATTTCTGCCAGGGTAGGAATGGTAAATTGACCGTTGAATGATTGGTCACGGAAAGGTAGACGCTCTATGGCTCGTAATTCCTTGATTTCCGCTAAAGTAAAATCTTCAGCAAACCAACCAGTAATTTCAGTTCCATCTAAATTTACCGTTTTTAGGCGATCGCTAAACTTGGCAATTTGATAAACGTTCGTGGTTGTATTGCTGAAATTAACGCTACCATCAGCGTTCAACACCGCTAAAGCAGGTTCATGGCGAGCAATTAACACACCATCTTTTGTCACAGCCAAGTCTGGTTCGATAAAGTCTGCACCTTGTTCAATAGCCAGCTTGTAGGACTCTAGGGTATGTTCTGGACGAAAGCCGCTTGCACCCCGGTGTCCAATAACTTCAGGTGCTGTACCATCTAAAGTCTTGAAGCGGTCTGGTGTGGCGATGGGTGCATCTAACAATTTACCCGTAGCATCAAAATGTAGTAAGTAAGGGCCAAATTCGTCACCTACCCAGATAGAACCATCTTTATCAATGACAAAAGACTCAATGTCTAAATCTGCGCCTGTCAGTAATCTGTCAGCACTAGCCTCATTCACTATCTGGAAAGGAATTTTGTTATTGGGGTCAGATAGTTGGATGTAGTCTAAAATCTTAACGCTGCCATCACCATTCTCTACGCCTCGAAAATTCGGGTCTAAACGATAGATACGTAGTAGGTAGTCAGCACTATTATCTTTACTACCGTAGCCATTATCGGACAAGAAGTAAAATGAGCCACTATTGGCGAATTGTACTGCACTAAAGCCCTGCACTGGCTGTCCAGGGAAAGGGCCTGTCCTACCGTTTCCGGAAATACCATTACCAGAAGCTGGCCCATCAGCATAGGTATCAGCCGCGAGAGAAGCAAAGCCCACTAACTGAACATTTACCACAATATTTAATCCTCAAATTTTTAGGTACACATCATGAATGGTGCAAGAGGCGCTGGGAGTTAGGAACTCCGCACTCATCACAATCAGAGAACTTGACTATTCAAGGAATTATGGGAATTTGAAGATTAAGAAAAAAATAAGTTCAAAAGAACTAATGGTTAAAATACTGTTTTTCCAAAATAGTTAGTTATTTTACCTTTTCCTATTATTCTCTTAATCTGAATTCAGTAAAGTTCCAGTGCCTATTTACACGGACAAAATTACTAAGAATTAATTTTTCCTAGCTAAAGAAAATATCACAAGCTAGCCAGGCCTATTCAAGGGCAGGGCGATGCTTTGTGTTGGTTTTGCAGATTTTTACCATCTTACTTATTAATCATTATGACAGCCACAACATTGAAGCCTGGAGATATTGCGATCGCTGGTTATAACACCACTAATCCTGATAGCATCCGTGTAGTGGTGCTTGTGGACATTGGTGCTGGTACAACCTTCAACATTACAGATAACGGTTGGCAATCTAGTGGTAGCTTCCGCACGGGAGAGGGAGTTCTGACTTATACCGCACCTCAGGATATTTCTGCGGGTACAGTTCTCACTTGGACAAATGGCAGTAGTAGTAATTCACCTGGGTTTAACTCCAATAACCCTAGTAATTTTGCTCTCAATGCTAGTGGTGACTCGCTGATTATTTATACAGGAACATTAGCCAGTCCAACTTTAATTTATTCCCTGAGTTCTGGTAACTGGACTAACGCAACTAGCGCGTCCACATCTGCTGAACCCACGGCGACAAACGGTGGCACACTGGAAACTGGCAAGACAACGGTGGCTATCACTACCAATGGTACAAATGGCTACTATAGCGGTTCTACCGTGGGGACTCAGGCACAACTACTAGCGGCTATTTCCAACCCAGCAAATTGGACGGCTAGTTCCACTATCACCGACATTGCCAATTGGCGATCGTCATTTACCCTTTCTCAGCCTTTACCCAACATCCAAATCACTGAATATATGTACCAAGGTACTAACGGTGAATTCATGGAGTTTACCAACCTTGGCACCACCGCAGTAGACTTTACTGGCTGGAGTTACGATGATAGCGGTCGCACAGCTGGTACTGTTAGTTTGAGTGCCTTTGGAATTGTGCAGCCTGGAGAATCAGTCATCCTCACAGAAGCAAGTGAAGCGGATTTCCGCGCCGCCTGGGGATTATCTGCTAATGTCAAAGTCATTGGCGGGTTAACAAGAAATTTGGGGCGGAGTGATGAAATTAACCTGTACGATAACAATGGTCAACTCATAGACCGCCTCACCTATGGAGATGAAACCTTTACGGGGACGATTCGCACCCAGACTAGGAGTGGTTGGACTGAGCCGGGGAATTTAGGTGCTGTTACTATTAATACTGATTGGCAACTGTCTACCGTCGATGATGCTCAAAATTCTCGCACCTCTACAGGCGGTGATATTGGCAACCCAGGCTTTTATAACATTAACAACACACCCCTACCAGGCATAACCATTACTCAATCTGGTAGTAGCACAGATGTAACTGAAGGTGGTGTGACAGATAGTTACACCATAGTCCTGAAAACTCAGCCTACAGCAGATGTCACAATTAACATCACTGTTGATAATCAGGTAACAACCAGTTCCTCAACTTTGATTTTCACTTCCCAAAACTGGAATATAGCCCAAACTGTAACGGTGACTGCTGTTGATGATAATGTCATTGAAGGGACACACACCAGTACGATCGCCCACAATGTTAGTAGTAGCGATACCAATTACAACGGGATTGCGATCGCTAACATCAACATAAATATTACCGACAACGACGCACCACCCAACACCAATGTCAATGTCCAAATCACCGAGTATATGTACACTGGTGCTAATGGTGAATTCGTCGAGTTTACCAACATTGGTACTACCGCAGTAGACTTTACTGGCTGGAGTTTTGATGACAATACTCGCATTGCTGGTTCCTTCAATCTCAGTGCATTTGGTATCGTCCAGCCTGGGGAGTCGGTAATTTTAACGGAAACTGCGGCGGAGACATTCCGTACTGCGTGGAACCTACCCACCTCGGTAAAAATTATCGGTAACTCTAACCAAGGTTTGGGACGCGCTGATGAAATTAACCTGTATGACAGCACCGGCCAGCTAATAGACCGCCTCGCCTACAACGATGAAGTATTCACCGGGACTATTCGCACCCAAAACGCTAGTGGTTGGACGACAGCAGCGAATCTTGATGCTTTCGAGATTACTACCAACTGGCAGCTTTCTGCCATCAATGATGGTCAGAATTCCCGCTTGTCTACAGGTAATGATGTGGGTAACCCAGGGACTTACATTCCTAACCCCGTATCCACTGTGGGCGCGCCGAAAATTACAGTTAATCCCAGTACAACGGACTTCCTGGATGGGCAAAACCTACCTGTTCCCTTACCCCAAATTGGTGCTGGTGCTATTAGTGGTGTCATTAATGATCCTACCGACCCAGCAAGGACATTGGGTATTAACTTCACCTTGAGTGATACTGACACGCCAGTTGAAAACCTGACAATCACAGTCACCAGCAGCAATCAGGCGGTTGTCCCTGATGCCAACCTGACCTTCACTGGTACTGGTGCAGAACGCAATCTAAAAATTAATCCTGCTGGTGTTGGTTTAGCCAATATTACCGTTACCGTGAGTGACGGTACACTCAGCAGTTCCTACATTATTAACTACGCCGCCTCAGCCGGATCTGTTAGTCCCAGTACCCGTTTCCTCACAGGGACAAGTGACGCTTCTAGTGCGATCGCTATTGATGCTAATTATATGTTCGTTGCCGACGACGAAGACCAAACAATTCGGCTGTACGATCGCCGTAATTCTGGTTTACCACTAGCCAGCTTTGACTTTACCTCATTACTGGGCTTATCCGGTTCCAGTGAAGTAGATATCGAAGCCTCTACCCGCATTGGTAACACAATTTACTGGTCAGGTTCCCACAGCAACAACAGTAATGGTAACGATTCACCCAACCGGGAACGGATTTTTGCCACGCAGATTTCTGGTACAGGGGCAAGTGCTACCCTGACATTCCAAGGATACTATCAATTCCTCGAAGATGATTTAATTGCTTGGGATAATAACAACGGTCATGGTTTGGGCGCTGGCTTTTTAGGGCTGGCTGGAAGTGCTGCAAATGGTGTATCGCCTGAAATTCGCAACGGTTTCAACATTGAAGGCTTGACAGTTGCACCCGATGGCAATACGGCTTATGTTTCCTTTCGTGCGCCTAATCAACCAACAAGCGATCGCACTAATGCCCTAATTATTCCTGTCACTAATTTTACCAATATCCTGAATACCACAGGCGGTACATCTGGTACTGCTAGCTTTGGTGCGCCTATTTTCTTAGACTTAGGTGGTCGTGGTATCCGCAGTATTGAGCGTAACTCTAGTAATCAATACCTGATTATTGCTGGCCCCCCAGGTGGTGCTACAGGAGTAGCCCCCAATGATTTCCGTCTCTACACTTGGACTGGTAACGCTACTGATGTACCTGTATTACGTATTGCTGATTTAACAGCGTTGAATACTAACGGTAGCTTTGAATCCATTGTGGAAGTGCCAGATTCCCTCACCAACAATACCCAGATTCAATTGCTGGTAGATAACGGCGATACCGTTTGGTACAACAACGGCACAATTTCCAAAGACTTAGCTCAGAATAACTTCCAAAAATTCCGCAGTGAAGTCATAACCCTTGGTTCTCCAGTCTTCACTCTACCAGTAGGAGCAATTTCCCTCAAGACTCCTTACTCTCAAGAGTTTAATAATCTGATTAGTTCGGGTTCAGAAACCTGGACTGATAGCTCTACAATCGCTGGTTGGTATACTGCTAGAACCGGAACCGGCACAACCATTGTCGCCTCAACAGGAAGCAACACCGCAGGTAATCTCTACAGCTTCGGTTTGGATAGTTCAGACCGTGCTTTAGGTTCTATCGGTTCAGGTAACGCAGCCGCAGGTACATTTTATTGGGGTAGCAGGTTTTTTAACGACACAGGTAATGTAGTTAATCAGCTGTATGTTAACTATTACGGTGAACAATGGCGTAGTGGTGGTACTACTTCTAATCCTCAAACCGTTGATTTCCAATATCAAACCGGTGCAACAAGCTTAACTGGTGGTACTTGGGTTGATGTCAACAATCTAGATTTTACTAGTCTGATCAACAATACGACTGCTGGCGCACTCAATGGTAATGCAAGTGCCAACCGCAATCTAATCTCCGGCACAATTAGCGGTTTATCTCTCAATCCTGGTGAAGAAATTTGGTTACGTTGGGTCGATATTGACCATCCAGGCACTGATCATGGTTTGAGTATTGATGATGTAAAAGTTTCCACTGCCCCATTACCTAGCATCACCTTAATTGAGTCTGGTGGTAGCACCAACGTTACTGAAGGAGGGGCAACGGATACCTACACCATCGTCCTAAATACCCAGCCCACAGCCAATGTTACCGTTACCATTAACCCTGATTCTCAAACTACTACTAGTGTCAATACTCTCACCTTTACCCCTGCTAACTGGAATACACCCCAAACTGTAACGATAACCGCAGTTAATGATGACCTAGTAGAAGGCACACACACCAGCGTGATTACCCATACAGTAACTAGTGACGATACTAGCTACAACGGAATTAACATCGGCTCAGTTACTGCCACAATTACCGATAATGATGTTGCCCTCACCATTACCAAAATTCACCAAATTCAAGGTAGTGGTACAACCTTTAACTCTGCTTTTGGTAGCATTCGCACAATTGAAGGTGTTGTGGTTGCTGCATTCCCCGGTGGTTCAGGTTTAAATGGCTTTTTCGTCCAAGAAGAAGATGCAGACGCTGATAATGACTCTACAACTTCTGAAGGAATCTTTGTTTTCGACCCCACAGGCCAGTTCTCTGGTAGCGTTGGTGATAAAGTCCGGGTGACTGGCAGTGTGAGCGAATTTAGCACTAACAATGGTGTCAGCAGCCTGACCCAACTTTCTAGCGTCAGCAGCATCATCAACTTAGGCGCAGACATACTACCAACAGTGAGTAATATCCAGTTACCTGTGACGACTGTCGCAGATTTGGAACGCTACGAAGGGATGCGGGTAAATATCAGTGCTGGTAGTGGGGATTTAACTGTTACCGAACATTTTCAACTTGGTCGTTTCGGTCAGGTGGTTCTCTCTGCAACTGGTACTAGTAACCAAACAGGTACGGATGGCAGGTTGGAACAATACACCCAATTTAATGACCCCAGTGTTACCGGCTACGCTGCTTATTTAGATGAGATTGCCAAACGACGGATTATCTTAGATGACGGTAGCAGCACACAAAACCCTGCAACCATTATCTTTGGTCGTGGTGGTGAACCTTTAAGTGCTACCAATACCCTACGGGGTGGTGATACTGTTGCTAGTATCACCGGCGTTTTAGACCAACGCTTTGAAGGATACCGCGTTCAAACCTCAACAGGTGTAGACTTTACACCAGCCAATCCTCGTCCAGCAACCACGCCAGATGTAGGCGGTACACTCAAGGTTGCCAGCTTTAACGTCCTAAATTACTTCAACGGTGATGGTACTGGTAGCGGCTTCACCAGTCCTGAACAAAGGGGTGCAGAAAACCTGACTGAGTTCAACCGCCAGCGTGAAAAGACCATTGCAGCCATTCTGGGGTTAAATGCTGATGTTGTGGGTCTGATTGAAATTGAAAATGATGGTTACGGTGCTAATAGTGCCATTCAAGATTTAATTAATGGACTCAATGCTGTTGCCGGTGCGGGTACTTACGCTTTTATTAATCCAGGACTGTCTCAACTAGGTACGGATGCGATCGCCGTTGGTTTTATCTATAAACCTAATAGTGTCACTCCTATTGGTACAGCCGCCACAGTCGCCGATGGCTTTGGTCAAGGTGCGTTTGATAACAATAACCGTAAACCCCTAGCCCAAACTTTCCGACAAAACTCCACAGGTGAACAGTTCACAGCCGTCATCAATCACTTCAAATCTAAGGGTTCGAGTTCTGGAAATCTTGGTGACGCTGACGCTGGTGATGGTCAAGGTTTATCTAATGGGACACGGACTCGTGCATCCCAAGATTTAGCAGCATGGTTAGCGACAAATCCCACAGGGACTACTGACACAGATTACCTTATTCTGGGCGACCTCAACGCCTACGCCCAAGAAGACCCAATTAGGGCTTTGGAAAATGCCGGATATAACAACCTGCTGCCAAATACTACCTATTCCTACGTTTTTGATGGTCAGTGGGGTGCTTTAGATCATGCTTTAGCTAATGCCTCACTGACATCACAAGTAAGTAATGCTGTCAAGTGGCATATTAATGCTGATGAACCCAATGTCCTCGACTACAACACCAATTTCAAGTCAGTAGGACAACAAACCAGCTTATACAGTCCCGATGCTTTCCGTTCCTCAGACCATGACCCGGTGATTGTAGGGCTAAATTTAAACACTGCACCCGTAGCTGTAAATGATATAGCCACGACCAATGAAAACACTGCTGTCAACATTAACGTCCTGACTAATGACAGTGATGTAAATGGTGATTCTTTACAACTGAGTTTGGTATCTAACCCTGTCAACGGTATTGCTGTTGTCAATGACAATGGTACACCAGGTAACTTTGCTGATGACTTTATTATCTACACTCCCAATACTGGCTACCTTGGCAATGACAGTTTCACTTATGGTATCAGTGATGGTAAGGGTGGCACAGCCACAGCATCTGTGAGTCTGACGATCAATGCTAGTGGCGGCATTATTGGTACTCCAGATAACGATATTCTCACAGGTACTAAAAGGAATGATCTCATCCGGGGTTTGGGTGGTAATGATTTATTAATAGGTGGTGACGGTAACGATACCCTCTATGGTGACAGAGGCAAAGATATCTTACTAGGTGGTAACGGTAACGATACCCTCTATGGTGGTGACGGCAATGATACCTTAATCGGTGGTAATGGAGATGATCTGTTAGTTGGTGGTCAGGAAAGTGACTTATTGATTGGCGGTAACGGCCGCGATCGCTTCTATCTGAGTGATACTAGAACTGGAGAGTTTGATATTATTACTGACTTAAAAGTTGGGCAAGATACAATCTTAATCTCCAAGACAGAATTTGGACTTAGCCAAGCTTTGGGTACACTTGATCCTGCACTCTTCCGCCTCGGTAGTAATGCGACAGCAGCAGGCGATCGCTTCATTTACAACAATACTACAGGTCAACTGTTTTTTGATGAAGATGGCATTGGCGGTGCAGCCAAAATTCACATAGGTTTGTTATCTAATAAACCCGCAATCACTAGTAGCAATATTACTATAGCTGCATAAACTTTCCGCTTAAACAAACCCCAGTTTTTTCACAAACTGGGGTTTTAGTTTATGTATGTATTTCCCAGCAAAAATATAGCCATAGCCAGATAGATTAAAACATCAAGCTAAGATGAAAACCTGACAGCACAATAATTTCAAGTCTGTCAAGCATCAACTGTCAACAACCATAACTGAGTTTATTTGTCATAAATAGACATTATACAGATAATATTTTTCATTGAATAAATAAAAATACTTATAACAGAGATAACTTATAAATCATGCGTACAAACACTGAACGGCAGAGTCAGCGCCCTAGTAAGTTCAGTGAAACGACGATGGTTTATTCAGGCTCTACTAAGGAAAATAATGACAGCTTTGAAGAACATATTACGCAACTCCAATTTGGTGAAAAAAGGAGTTACCACAAGGGAATTTTTATATGGCAGCAAGTGAGTCCTCTATGCAAACTGATGGTATGGAGTTATTGCGCTCATACCACCATAATCCTTCTATTAAACTTCGTAACAGACTGGTTCAATTACACACTGGCTTAGTAAGAAAAATGGCTCATAAATTTAGCCATCAATGTAATGAACCTTATGAAGATTTGGAACAAATTGGTTATTTTGGTTTAATTAGAGCTATAGAGCGTTTTGATCCCAGCCAAGGATATGCTTTTAGTTCCTTTGCTGTGCCATATATTAGAGGTGAAATGCTGCATTTTCTCCGCGATCGCAGTACGCTATTAAAAATTCCTCGTCGTTGGCAAGAATTATATAATGAAGGACAAAAAATCCGTAAAGAATTATCAATATCTCTAGGTCGTCCACCCAAGGATGCGGAAATTGCCAAGCACCTCAAGGTATCGGTGCAAGAATGGCAAGAAACTAAGTTGGCTGCCCAAAATCGGATGCCTTTAAGTTTAGATGCTACGGCAGTACACTATGTAGATTGCCAAATCACCTTGGGTGAAGCTTTACCCTGTCCCCGTACCATTGCCCAACAACAACAGGATGAAGAACGGCAACAACTCCAAGGGGCAATTAGTATGTTAGAAGAAAAGCCCCGTCAAGCTGTGGAAATGGTCTTCTTGAAAGAACTTTCTCGCAAAGATGCTGCTAAAAACATCGGTACTAGTCCTATGACAGTAACGCGATATTTGCAAAAGGGTATTCAAGATTTAATTTGTTATTTACAACCACAAGTAATGCCCACTGGTTCATAGTCAATAGTCAAAAGTCTATAGTTTATTTACTAATGACCATTGACTAATGACTAATCTACCGAGATTTTAGATCAGCGATCGCTCCTTTAGTCATAGCAGCAATGGCTTTATCGGTGGCTTTAGGTAGATGATAATATTTACCTCCTGAGGTTTTCGCTAATTCCTTAGCAAAGCCGGTAGAGACAAATTTACTTTCGGTATCGATAACGAGTAACTGCATCCCCAAAGCCCGGATTCTGGCGGCGATGTTTAATAGTTCGGCTTTGATATCCGGTTTTTCTCCTGATTCTTGTGGTTCACCCAAAGAACGTGATAGAGGAATATTACCCCGACCATCGGTGATAGCTACAATGACGACTTGTCCAACATCTCCACCCATTTGGGCATTGACACCGACGCGTACAGCTTGGGTTAAACCATGAGCTAGGGGCGAACCACCACCACAGGGTAATCTTTCCAGTCGGTTCCGTGCTAAGGCAATAGAACGAGTTGGTGGTAGTAATACCTCTGCTTGTTCTCCCCGGAAGGGAATCAAAGAGACTTGGTCACGGTTTTGATAAGCTTCGGTGAGTAGTTGCATCACCGCACCTTTAGCTGACTGCATCCGATTTAAGGCCATTGAGCCAGAAGCATCTACCACAAAAACAACCAACGCCCCGGCTTTGCGTACCAAGCGCTTTGAGCGAATGTCACCTTGCTCAACAATAACTTTTTTATCAGGCTGTCTTTCTCGTCGTGCTTTTTGATAGGGTGCAGCTGCCCTGAGGGTGGCATCTACTGCAATGCGGCGCACTTTCCCCTTAGGCAACATAGGCTTAATATAGCGCCCCCGGTCGTCGGAAAAGATGATACTCCGACTACCGGATTTACCTTGGCGTTGTGCCATCTGAGCAAAATACAGGACACTGTTATCTAAAATTACCCCTTCTGGGTCAAAGATAAATTCTTCGGGAATGTCAGGGGGTTCTGGCTGTTCTTGTTCCTCTGGTTTATCTTCGTTGTTTTCCTGTTCTTCTTCTTGTTCTTCCTCTGACTCGTCTTGGCTTTGTGGTGGCGGTGGTGGTGGCGGTGGCTGGTCTGGTGGTGGTGTCTGAATCACCGTTGCCCGTGGTACAATTACCAACTCCACCGCCCGCCGCAAATCTTCAGCGTTGACGGTTGTCCGCCCATCTAAAGCCGCCGCCGCTTTAGCAACCCGCACAGCAAATAACTCAGCGCGATGACCTTGGACAGCGCCGCGAATGGCTTCGTCTACTAAGTAGGTTATTTGTTCTTGAGTGATTGTGACTTCCTTCAACCATTCCCGCGCCAAGATAATTTGGGTTTTGAGTGAATCTAAATCTTCGTTGTATTGCTGGAGAAAATCTTGGGGAGATTTGGAATAGGCGATCGCCTGCTCAACAGCTGTTACTCTTTGATCTAGACCGAGAACACCGTCAGCCGAAAGAGCGATCGCAATTCTATCTAGTAAATGTTCCCGTAATGCGCCTTCTTCTGGGTTGTAGGTGGCGATAAACAGAGATTTGCAAGGATGCTGAAAACTAATCCCCTCACGCTCAATTTGGTTACGTCCTTCCGAGAGGACTGTTAATAGCTGGTTGGATATTTGGTCATCTAATAAATTGATTTCATCCACATACAGCACACCCCGGTTAGCTGTAGCGAGTAAACCTGGCTGAAATATGGTGTCTCCTTGCTTCACCGACTGTTCCACATCCACAGAACCCAGGAGTCGGTCTTCTGTCACACCCAGGGGAATCTGTACAAAAGGCGAGGGGATAATTTCCGTGGGGACATCTTGAATATTCTGTTCGGCGTACTCCGCCAATAGATAATCATCCCATTCTTCTGGGTGGTTGGAGTCGCAATTGCTCAATGAGCCTTTAACAACTTCAATGGGTGGGAGTAGGGCGTGGATAGCACGAGCCATTACAGATTTTGCCGTACCACGACGGCCTGCGATCGCTACTCCCCCCAAACCAGGATCGACTGCTGCTAACAGCAACGCTAGTTTGATGGCTTCTTGACCGACTACGGCTGTCAAGGGAAAAGCAGTAATTGTGGGATTAATAGTAGGCGCAGGCATTGGTTTGCAAAATAGCTAGTCTCGGCTTTTAGCATATCAATTTCTGGCACATTTAGAATAAGGGTTATGAGGACAAAGGCTTTGTATTACCCTGGGGATAAAAATCTATGAGTATCGCTCAAGCTAAACGCTTCACCCTTGATGAGTACCAAAAACTCACAGAATTGGGCTTTTTCCACGAAGATGACCACATTGAGTTAATTAACGGAGAGCTGATACAAACGGTATCCAAGGGTAAAGTTCATGAGACTTGCTTACGCAAATTATTACGAGAATTACCTAAATTAGTCGGTGATAGGGCTACTTTACAGTCCCAAGCCCCAATTACTTTACCGCCTAACAGCGAACCAGAACCGGATTTTGCCATTGTGAAAAACCGAGATGATAATTATTTATCTGCTCACCCTAGCCCTAGTGATGTCTTGCTAGTGATAGAAGTTGCTGATTCTTCCTTAAGCTATGACCAAGATATCAAAATACCTCTCTATGCTAAAGCAGGTATTGCGGATTATTGGATATTCAATTTATTTGATAATTATTTGGAATCTTACAGCCAACTTTATCAAAACAGCCAGGGAAAACACGGATATCTTAATAAGAGAATTGTCTTACCTAATCAGGTGATATCCCTACCATATTTCCCTGATTTATCTCTGGATGTAAGTAGAATATTGCCTATAAAACTGAATTTTTAAAGGTTGTATAAATTGTGTTGACAAGCTTTTTATACTATGTAAATCTAGTCTTAGACAGCAATTATAACTGCCTAAAGTTACTGGTTTTTGATGTTGTCTCAGCAGCAGAATTCCTAGTTTCCTTCCCAGTTTTGTGCCATCCTTTCCCTTAAGTATTGATTTAATTAACTTCATCTCCAACAAGATGATGAGCTAATCGAGAGCAATATTTAGGGGAGAAGATGATACAAAACTCCGCAGCAAGCCAGGAATTCTACGGCTGAGACATGAATCAAAAAGAAGTAAGTGAAAGACTGTGGCTAGTAAGGAAACACTTTTTGAGTATGCTTCCTTACACAAAGCTATGCTTTTGCTAGATGTGTGATTGTAATGCTGTCCAGTAAACCAAACAATACTGGATAACTCCCAATGTCAGATATTCTTTCCATCTCAAACAAACAAAAAACCAAAAGCAAAAATACAGTTGCGCTTACTTGTGATTATCAGAATGTTCCATTAACGCCAGACACAGCTAAGTTATTGCTAGAATTTGCTACATCAAAAGGACGATTAATTCACAAAAATATCTACTACAATTCACAAAATGAAAGTCAAGCTGCTGCAAAATCCAATCTAGCCAGTCTAAATTTTGATTTGATTGATGTTCCTTGTCCTTTAAAGAACAGTGCTGACAATCAATTGATGGTTGATTGTCTAGATTATGTTCATAGAGATATGTCACCTGACACATTTATTCTGGCATCGGGTGATGGAGATTTCGCAAAATTAGTTAGTAATTTACAAAAACTGGGAAAGTCTGTCATTGTTATTGCTCAATTCGGTAATGTAAAAAAAGCACTGAAAGAGCTTGCTGATGAGTTTTACTTTATAGATAAGTTAAACCAGGAAATTCAGCAAAATACTCAACATCAAAACACTCCGGGCAAATCTCCAATTACTTATAATGAAGCTATCAAGCATTTAATTGAGGCAATTAAATTTGCATCAGTTCAAGGTAAAACCACAACCTTTTCATCCATTGACAAATTAATGCGTCAGAGTTGTCATCAATATCAAGGATTTTCATCTATCTGCAAAAATGATGGCAAGAAATTTAAAAACTTTAGTCAATTCGTTGATACTGCTGTCAAAGATGGTAAAGTACAAAAGCGTAATGAAAAATTGTTTCTAATTGAATTAGACAGAATACCTGCTTAAATTCAATTATAAAAACCCAGTTTATTTGCTTACCTGAGTTTATCTAAAACCGCAATAGTGGCGGTTTTTTTATGTTTAAACATAATAACCTTTTTCTATTTATCAACTTTCCCAATAGTTAATTCCTGCAACAATCACCACACAAAAATGCACAAAATTCTAATGTTTCGTGATGAGAAACTTTTACGCCGTGCGCTTACTCACCGTTCTTATGTAAATGAAAATCCAGAAGAAGGTGAACATAATGAACGCTTAGAATTTCTTGGTGATGCGATATTAAATTTCTTAAGTGGTGAGTATCTCTATCGCAGTCACCCTGACAGAGGAGAAGATGAATTAACGCGACGGCGTTCGGCGTTGGTAGATGAAAAACAACTAGCAAAATTTGCTATTGAGGTAGGCTTAGATTTTAGGATGCGCCTGGGAAAAGGTGCTATTCGAGATGGCGGTTATCAAAATCCTAATTTACTTAGCAGCACTTTTGAAGCGGTGATTGGTGCTTATTATCTAGATAATAATTCCAATATTGAAGCCGTGCGCGCAATTATAGAACCTTTATTTGAATCTGTACCCGAACAAATTGTAGTTGTTCGCTCTAATGTAGATTCAAAAAATCGGTTTCAGGAATGGGTACAACGCAACATCGGCCCAACTCCTCCCAAATACTTAACAAAACAAATAGGTGGTCTTTCTCATGCCCCAGAGTTTCAAGCTAAGGTTTTGGTAGGAGAAAAAGAGTATGGAGAAGGTATAGGTAAAAATAAAAAAGAGGCTGAGAAAGCAGCAGCCGAAAATGCTTTAGCTAATTTGAACAAACAAGAATTATTACCATGAATATACTCGAACATACCTACAAGATATATTTATCGTGATGCTGTCAAGAATACCTTAATCCGTCTTTCGTTACTTTTGGTAGTGGGTTTTTGTGGGCATTGCCCACCCTACATTTTTGATATTTTTCTATCTGGAAGTTACTAAATAAACTCAATTAATTTTCACGAAACAAACCACCGTCGAATTAACTCCACCTGAAAGCGATAACCATCTGCAACTTCTTCAATCAACTCTCGTTGTAATAATAGTGGAATCGTTCTTTCCCAAACATCAGGAAACTGTTGTGATAAATTTTGCTGGCTGACAATTACCCCTTCCCCTTGAGCCGCAATAAACCGTAAAATCTTCTGTCCGTTTGTATCTACTTGGTTGTTTTGAATATCAGCAAAGAAAAACCCACCACTCTGCAAAGCTTCTGGTATGGCTGCTTCCACATCTGCTAAACTTGCCAAGCGTCGAATAGAAGGGTCTTGCTCATTTTTCAAAACGATAATTTCTCCACAGAGTAGCTGTACTAAAAACGGATGACAACGGGTAAGTTGCAAGACTCGCTCAACTGCGTCTGGTTCATAGCGGAGAGTAAAATCTTTGACTGGATGTTCAATTAATTGTCGTGCTTCTTCTTCCTTTAAATAGGAGATATGCACCACTTGGACGTTAATTAAATAACTAGCCCAACGCTGATATTCTTGGATGGTATGAGAGCCAGCTAATAACATTTTAAAGCGGGGACGATGTTGAATTAAGTGGCGTAACATCCCTAAAACATCTTCCTCATCGAAGCGTCCTCTATTTATGGCGCTGTCTAATGCCTCAAACTCGTCTAACATTAGCAAGGCGGTATTTTGTTCAAGTACTTGTTCTACTTGGTCTAGCCATTCATCAAACCGTGTAAAGGGGTCATCGGCTAATGTTTCGCGTGTAATTTTTGGCAACGTTAAGGCGCTTTGCTGTTTGGCAGAAGTTGTCATTCCTCTAGCAAGATTGTAGAGAAAACCTGCGTAGTCACTGGCTGATGAGGGTGCGCCTTGTAAATCTACAAACATGGGGATGATGGAATTGGGGAGTAACTTCCCGATGTTGTTGAGGAGAGAAGTTTTGCCCATGCGTCGCTGACCGTAGAGTAGTAAGGGAGGACGACGGCGGTCTACAAGTAAATGCTCAATGTGTGTAGCAATATCAGTCCGACCTGTGAAAATTGCTTGCTCTAGTGTCAGGGGTACGCCAGTGATGTATGGTGAGTCAATTTCTTGGCGCAGTTCCGTAGCTTTAACTAGTTCCTCTATATAGTCGGTAATTACATCACGCCAATTTGCGACTATGGGACGGAAACGGAATGTGTATTGGTCGCTGCTACGAGTAAATTCCTGTAAATGTCCATTTAATTTGTCAGCAACATTTCTGAGGACTAGGCGCTGGTTATATGTACTGTTTTGATTGAGTGCAGCGTCTACATCTTCACTAATGCTGCTGAAAATACTAAGTATAGGGTTAACTGGACTTTGTAATTCCCCAATTTCTAGACTGTGGTGAATTTGACGGATAGTTTTGACATCTGTGCAAGCTTGTAAATTGCGTGCATCTAGTTCAATTTGTACTACTTGAGCAGCCCAACGCTGGGGACTGGTAGCTAAATATTCTAGGGCGGCTTTGCTTTCAACTGGGTTATGTTCGATGACACAAAGTAGATGCTTATCTAAGGCTGGTAAATGTAAACGTTGCCATTCATCCCAGAAAGCGGAGTGATAGCGAAATAAACAAGGGCTTTTGGCGTTACGTCTTTTGTCTAATAGATAGAGTAGATTATTCCATACTATGAGAAATAGCCAGAATAGGATAGGCCGCCATGAGTTAATGGTAATTGCCACACCAAACGCCGTGCCAAATACTGGGCCATAATAGGCACCTCTCACCACAGATCCTGCTACGCCTACCGCCATACCATAGGTCACGCCGTACACCATGCCAAACGCCACGTCAAATGCCACACCGAACGCTACACCGTACGCCATACCGAATGCCATACCTCCTGCCACACCTCTTGCTACATCTCTCACCAAGCCATACACCACGCCGTACGTAACGCCGAACACTATACCGTACGCCATACCGAATGCCATACCGAATGCCATACCTCCTGCCACACCTCTCACCACACCGAACACAACGCCTTCCACTACGCGAAAAGCTATATTTATGATTGGTTCACCCAATACCCACAGGGCCAAGCCCAAGAGTAAGTTAGCTAGGATAGGTAAAATCAAGTAGCCTTGAATTATCAGTCGCCATAGGGCAATATTCCGCCATTTTCTCTGTGTGATTAAAGAAATTAAAGGTGTCTCTGTGTCTAATGTGGGGTCAATGCCCTCAAGGTGGTTACGCCAAGCTGCGGGGCGGAATAATAACCAGAAGAGCAATTGCAGGCTACCCAGTATTAAATTTGGGTGCTGTTCTGGTGCATTGGTGTAGGCGTTGCGGGGTATGTTGTTAGGCATTTGATTTGCCTGTTTGGGTGTTAAAGATGAGATGAGAAAGCTTGTTGATATTTATTTAAGAGTTTGCACGGCAGGATGTGCGAGAATTTTCGCGTCAGCCGTTAGTAGCGGACACCCATAAATTCTTGCAGTAGCTACAATAACTTGGTCAAATGGATCTTTGTGAAAGCCTGTGAGTTGAGTTGATTCAACGATTATGGGAATGGTTATGTCGAGTAGCTGCACTCCCGGATAAGCTAAAGCTGCTGTAAACCACTCGTCAACTGGATAAGGTAGAGTTAGCTTACCAATCTCTACTAGTTTGGCAACTTCCCAACAAGACATTATGCTGATTCCAAACCCTTGGGATTCATGTTGTTGCAACCAGCCTTGATATTTTGGGGTTAGTCTTGCATCACCTTGAATCCACCAAACCCATATATGGGTGTCTAATACAATCATTGCAAGGCTTCCCAATCTTCCAGAGGAACAGCAGGTTCAAAAGGGTCATCATAACGATACGGTTGTTTGCCACGCAAGGGATACAGATTCGCCTCTTGGGGATGAGTATGACCTTCTAAAATGATAATTTCAACATTTTCCCCAGCCTGAAATGGTAAGTCTTTGATTATCAAAGTTCCGTCTTCAGTTAATTTTGTTTCAATTCGATGTGCTTTCATGGTGAGTCTACTTTTTCTAATGTAATAAATCAGCAAATCGTTTCATCTGTTGTAAACCTTCCTCACGCCAGTTATCATTATTTTCGCCTTCTTCTAGGGTAAATAATCTTTCTCGACAGAGAATTTGTAATATCAGTGGATGACATTGGCTGTGAGTTAAAATCCATTCCACATCTTCATCCGGAAAAGGTATGGGCAAACTCGCTATTAATTCCCTTGCTTCCAGTTCTGTCAAGGCTTCTATATATGCGGTGTAGCCGAAAATATTGAAAAAGGGTGAACTATGTCCTGTGTTGTGTGCCAATTCGGTCGGTGATTCGGGACTAGATAAAATAAATGCTAGATTTCCCCGTGTATGGTTGGTGACTAAAGACCGCAAGCTTTCCCAAAATGTATCATCCAACTCTGGACAACGTTGTAAACCAACGCCAATCTCATCTAGTAAGATGACTGTGGGAGAAGATAAGTTTTCGCTGACTACATCCATGAAATTCTCTAAATCGCATGGCGTTGGCGCTTTCATTTTTAATGATGCGAGGATGTGCTTTAATAGTCCTTCCCGGCTTTGCATTCGTGTGTCTTGCAAGTCTACAAAAACCCATTGGTAAGTTTCTGGATGGGGTAGCCAATCAGATTTCTGACCAGGACGTAGTTTTTCTGCTGGGGTGGTGGTGATGTTTTTTAAGTAGTGCAGTAAAGAGGTTTTCCCACTGCACTTTTTACCAATAATGGCGGCGTTTTGCAGGGGATGGCGTTTGAGCAGGTTAAACAGGCGCTTTAATTCTTTCTCGCGTCCAAAAAAGTAACGTGGTTGAGTGATGGGTGCGCCAGTGATGAAGGGTGATGCTTCCCCGTTAGTTGGTTGATTTTCTAGTTCTTTATATGCTGTTTCTCGCCAGTCTAGTCCTAATTTTTCACAAATTTCTAGAAAATATTCATAATCAATAGCCTTACCACTGAAAAAGTTTTTGACTGTGGATATTGCAGGTGTTATGTGTTCACAAAACTTTGTCTGGCTGGGATAGCCATTACGCCGAAGTGCTAACTTTACTTTATTAGTATACTCTGGTGCTACCCGAAGCGATCGCGCCATCACTCCTCATAAAAAACTATTGAGAGTATATCAGCATTTGATACCACCTAAGCTGTATTAATAGTGATTGAGCGCCTCAAACGTCTGACAACCTCAAATCATCTAGATAAATCGCAAAAGTCGTCTATTAGCGAACGCTTGCTCAACCTGATACTCAACCAGCCTCATCTTTAAATAAGGATAACGAGTTAAAGGTTATCTAAATGAAACGCGTATTGGGAATTCTGCAAGTTAGTTTACTATTTTCTGGGGTGGTTATGTGCGCTACAGTGACTTATGCGGCGATTAATATGGCTACTGGTCAATATAAGGTGGAGATTGCCGTTAATGATAAAGGACTCAATATTAAGTCGGATATTGACAAGAGAGAATGCAAGATAGATTTAACACATACTCAAGTACTGCAAGGGAAAGACGCTGAACAAAAGCGGTTTAATTAAGGGTAAGTCAGAGGTGGGGAGTGAATCACTTCTCACTTTTGACAGTTGTGAATTTTCTTCCGTCTACTTCCCCTACTTTCTGTTTCTTAATCACTAAAACAAAGCTGGTACTCTTCTGTAGTTATATTAGGGTGGGTTGTGAGATAATTGTGCAGGCGATCGCAAGCACGGTCGAGTAACGCATCTAGATTTAGGGTTTGTAGTTCTATCCCCTCTAGGTTCCAGACTTTGATTGTAGTATCATGCCCACCGGATGCCAAAATTTTACCGTCGGGACTAAAACTTACACTTCTGACACCGCCGCGATGTCCTTGGAATGTTTTTAGTAATGTGCCATTAGTGACATTCCATAGCTTAATTGTGCCGTCATCACTAGCTGAGGCGATGGTTTTACCGTCTGGTGAAAAACTTAGGTTGTAAACTACGTCACTATGACCACGTAGGGTATAGATTAGTTCACCAGCTAAATTCCAGAGTTTGATAGTTTCATCTTGACTAGTTGAGGCGAGAGTTTGACCGTCTGGTGAAAAGTTGACACTCCACACGCTAGCGCTATGACCTTGTAAAGTCCTGATTAGCGTACCATCTAAGCTCCAAATTTTGATGGTTTTATCAGCACTAGCGGAGACAATATTTTTGCCATCAGCGCTAAATTTGATATCTGTCACCCAACCATTATGCCCTGAGAGAGTTTTTAACAAGCGACCGTTGACACTCCAAAGTTTAATGGTTTTGTCAGCACTACCAGAAGCTAATATTTGCTTATCAGGACTGAAACTTAAGCTCGTTATCCAATGGTTGTGACCTGGTAAACTACGGAGTAAAATGCCATCCAGATTGTAAAGGTGGATAGTATGGTCAGGACTAGCTAAGGCAACGATGTTATTGTCTGGGGTGAAACTGACACTGGTGACATCAGGTAGAGGAGACGATAAGGTTTGCAGTAATTTCCCATCCAGACTCCAGATTTTCATAGTGCTGTCGGTGCTGAGTGAGGTAATTTTCTGACCATCATTGCTGAATTTGACGTAACTAACGCTACCTTGATGTCCATAAAAGGTTTTGGGTAGTGTTCTGTTCACAGTCCACAGTCTGACAGTATTATCATCACTACCTGAGGCTAATGTATTGCCATCGGGACTAAAACTGAGACTATTGACTTCATGATTATGTCCAGCGAAAGTTTCTAAGATATTGCCATCACGCGACCACAGGGTAATAGTTTTATCAGCGCTGGCGGTAGCAATTAACTGTCCATCAGGTGAAAAAATTACTTGCCAAACAGCTTCATTATGTCCCTCTAGAGTTCTTAGCAAAGTACCGTTACGATTCCAGAGTTTTACGGTATTGTCTGCACCAGCTGAAGCAATGGTTTGCCCATCGGGGCTAAAACTAACACTCAACACTTGTTTTGTGTGGGAGGGGATGGTGATTAAAGGGCGACCGTCTAAACTCCACAGTCTAATTGTCCCGTCGTCACTGGCGGAGGCGATGGTATCACCTTCTGGGGAAAAACTGACACTCTTGACACCTTGGCTATGTCCATTGAGAGTGAGTAGTAATTTACCTGCACGACTCCAAAGATTAATGGTATTGTCACTACTACCAGAGGCGATAATTTCACCATCGGGGGAAAAACTGACACTCTTGACACCTTGGTCATGTCCTTGGAGTGTGGCGATGAGTTTACCGTTGCGTTGCCAAAGTTTGATGGTGCGGTCTGCACTACCAGAGGCGATAATTTCACCATCGGGGGAAAAACTGACGCTATTTACTCCATCATGATGACCAGTGAGAGTGTTCAGCAATTTACCATCTCTACGCCAAAGATGGATGGTGTTATCTACACTACCAGAGGCGATGACTTCACCATCTGGTGAGTAACTGACACTAGTTACCCAAGCATTATGCAGTAAACGGTTGCGTTCTTGAGTGTTGTAGACTGCTTGTTGTAAAGCGGTTGCTGTTTGTGTGCGGGTATCTGGAGGGATGCCTAAGCTAATATTTTGTACTTCCTTCCCGGCTTGCACACTAGTCATGAGTGCTTCTAATTGTTTGTGGGAGAGGAGAAAGTTTTCCGACAGAGAATTTAAAGCTTGAATTTCTTTGATTTGGGCGTTTTGGGTTTGTTGATAAGCAAAAACCGCTAAACCAAAGGCGGTTAAACCCAAAGTACTGATAATACTGACAGCCCTTTGGGCTTGTCTGAGTCGGCTTTGTTCCTGGTTCTGTTTGCGCCGCCTTTCATGGAGACAAGCTTCAATGAAATGCTGAACATCCCAAGATAGTTCATCGGTGTAATTCAGATAAATTTCCTCGGCTTCTGCTAACCGGACACCTTGTAATAAAAAGTCAGGCTGTTGGTTGTTTTGCTGCCATAAAGCCGCCGATTGTTCAATTTGTCGATGCGATCGCAATCTACTACGATTTTCCTCCAACCACCACCGTAGAGTTGACCAGTGACGAATTATCACCTCATGGGCTACTTCTATCGTCACAGAGGGATTGGGTAAATTTTTCTCCTCTGCACCCCTGCACCCCTGCACCCCTACACCCCTGCACCTTACCTCTTCCCAATCCCCATTCACCACCACTAACTTAGCCGCAGTCAAAACTTGCAATGTTCTTTCTACTAAAGCAACAGGGTATTTTTTGACAATTAACTCAGACTTGAGTAGCCGCCGCCTGGTGTCTTCTGTCCCTTCACCTAACTGTGTCAGGGATAAAAAAATCCATCTTGTGCATTCTTGGGCTTCTGGGTCTAAAGTGTCGTAAACTCCTTGGGCTTTCCTCTCCAATGCGCCTTTAATGCCGCCCAAGTATTGCTGATAAGCTTGTAAGGTAATTACGCCCTTGTCTCGATATTCCCACAATTGTTCGAGAACAAATTCTAGTAATGGTAAATCTCCGGGGGAGTTATGTAACTCTTGTAACAGCACCTCGACTAATTCCGGGTCTACTGTTAATCCTACTTTTTCGGCGGGGTGAATAATAATGCGGCGGTACTCTTCTTGAGTTAAGCAAGGCGGTAGCAAAATACTTGACTGTTGTAAAAGCTTTGCTAAAGTAGGTATTTCTAAACAAGGGGCGATAAAATCTGCCCTGAGAGTAACAATTAATTTAAATTTGTCTGGTGATAACTCCAACGCACCTAAAACAGTGTCCAGAAATCTCTGCCTATCTTCACTGGCTGCCAGGGTAAATAATTCTTCAAATTGGTCTAACACCAACACTACCATTGGTTCACTACGATGATGTAGCCAATGAACAAATCCTTGCGCCCCTTGATATAACATCCCTTCTAGCTGCATTTGTTGGTACGCTTTTTCTTTTTCAGTACCACTATCGACTAAGCAATGGGATAAGTTGACTAGAGGATTTTCCCCAGGACGGAGGCTTTTCATCCACCATTGTTGACTCCCTGGTAATTGCTGACCCCGGCGGAGTTGGGCAATTAAACCCGCCTGGACGACGGAAGATTTACCGCTTCCCGATGCACCCACTACAGCCATAAATGACTTAGTTGCCAAGTCTGCGATAAGTTGTTGGGTGAGGGTTTCTCTACCGTAAAAATATTGGACATCTTCCTCTTGAAAGGCTTGTAATCCTCTGTAAGGACAAATACCTAAATCAACGATGGCGTTTGGCTGTTGACCTTTAGCGGTTGTACTGGCAGGGATAATTTCAATTACCCCTTTTGCACCTGATAGCCAAATGTGTAAAGGTAATGGGGAGGATAGTTGCAATTGGTTAATCCAAGCGGCAACTGATAGGTTTGGTTGTTCCTGATGCGCCTGTAAAGTAGAGTGTAGCGTTTGCAAGAATTGTTGAGGATTTTCTGGTGATGAAGCAGCCGCTATGATACATTGTCCTTGCTCGAACCCCAGTTGTAAGTCTTCTACCCAATCTTGTAAGGATATGTGACTATGTTGGTCTAAAGGACAATCTAAGATGATAATTTGTTGAGAATATAGCGATCGCCTCAATTGTTGTCTTAACCAAGAACGACTCAACTGAATATTTTCTCCCAGTACTAACACAGGTTCACCAGTTGGGCTTTGCGCCAATTTACCCCGCAAATATAACAGGATTGTGGCAAAATTATTTTGCTGGTTGTCTGTCTCTAATTCTCTAGTTTGTAAACAATTGCTAATTGTAGCCTGTAAATCTTGATTGGTATGAGCCAGAGGCCAATACTCAATCCCAAAGCCTCCTACAGTCCCTAACAGTTGACTAAAAGCCAGGGTTGTTTGATTAATTGCTAACCCTTCCACAATCAAGGCTTTTCGAGAGTCGGGAGACACAACTAACGCAGGTTTGACTCCCAAAATTACTTCCCCCACACCTTCAACAATACGTTTTGGTGTTTGCAATGGATATTCTGAATAAACCTGAGTATTTCCCCGACTACGATTTTGTTGATTAATTAGCCGTAATTGTTGGTTAGTTTGTTCAATATATTGTCGTGTCTGGTGATAAACGTAGCGATAAAGCCCATCAGCATCAATCAAACCTTGTATGTCTGCGGCTTCACCCCGCAACCCCCGCATTAAATAATAAGTAAATACGCCGTGTCCTAATTCGGGAAATTCCCAAGATTGTTGATTGGTATCGCAGGAAAGTAAAGCGTAGAATCCTTTACTTTGCTTTGCCCGTTGGCGTAATAATTCCACTATTTGGGGTGTAGGATTAGGCAAAGATGCTGGTGTGTAGTTACTCCTTACGCCTCTAAATGTGAGGCTACCACTATGACAAGCATCTAGCCAAACTAGCTGCGTCTGTGCTTGGCTATTTTCCAAGCATTGCAGAAGTTCTGGTAAACCTAAACCTGTATTTAATAAATCATCTGTTTGAGTATCTGCTAAACACAAAATCGCCTGCTGAGAACTAGGTTCTAGCATTCCGTGACCAGAAAAGTAAAATAAAATTGTGTCTTCTGGTTGAGCCTGATGAGTAACTTGCTTTAAACTATCTTGTACTTTGGCCAGTGTGGGTAGTTGGCTAGCAAAATCATGATGTACCCACTCTGATTTATCAGCAAACCTGCAAGTTGCATCGGCTAAAGCTGTTGCTAAACCTTGACAGTCCACAGCCGAATAACGCAATGCTGGTAGTCTTTCATCTTGGTATTGGTTAACTCCCACTAACAACAGCCAAAGTTTTGCTTTCCCTGTTGCTAGGGTATGAGTTGAATGACTGGTAGCAACACCGAGTGGAGACATTTTTTTAATTCAAAATTTTCTACAGAAAACTAAATATAAGAATCCGAAATTAATATATTTGTACTATCTCGCTTGGACACGATGGCTCGTGACTTACGGGAGGTAAACAGACTCGATATCTTATCTTATATAACTATGGTTTTCTCCCGGATACTATATTGACATAAGCTAGAGTTTAATTGATTAATCTCGACTATAAGTTAGGTTTAATGTCGTTTTATACAACTATGCACCAATAAATTCTGCAAAATGTTAACAATAAAATACATTTCTGAATAATTATTAGTAATATGATATTCATACTTGATTTATAAAATACACCTAGTATTGAGCAATGCCCACCGTATCATGGTTTTGGTGGGCATTACCTACAGATGCTGATATTTTTATGTACAAGTGTGGGTTAAACCAACAATAATCAAATCGGATTCTTTTATAAAAGTTTGGCGAAGTTATTTTATAACTTTTGTATTGAATAAAGATAGTAAAAATTAGCCAACATGGCTACAAAAAGCGACTCGCTTTTGATAGAGTATGCAAAGTAAAGTAATTAAGAGCTTAATTGTTCTATCTTTACTATTTTCAAGAGCATTTAAAGCAGACTGATGTTGATTAGTCTGCTACTTTTTCTAACAATATTGTTAGATTGACGATAGCGATCGCCTACGGTGGGCGTTGAGGCTGTCAACCGAGTTGGTAATACTTTACCACAACACCATCTCCTAGTTTTAAAAGGCAAAATTACACTATCATCCTTTGTTGATTTCCTCTGTTTTTACCTCATACCAATTATGTATGAGGTATTTTTATAGGAAAAAGTTAGGTTTAAAACCCCGCCTCTAGTGGGCGTTCGCGTTAGCGTCTCGTCAGAGAAAAAATCCTTGTTTCCCAAGGTAGGTGGAAACCCCAACGCCAGTTCTCTCAAGTCGGGAAACCCCTTCGGATACTCCTACGGAGAAGCAAGCTACGGCAGTCCACCCGGCGGCATAGCCGCACGTGTGGCTGCACTCACCGCCCACGAGACTGGCTTCCCCTTGTGGGTGGCTGTCTTTAATTTTGAATTTTGTAGCTTTAGCTTCCCGAAGGGTATTTTGAATTTTGAATTGATTCATTTCCCTGAATTTATACCAACTACTCCCACCATAATTAAAGTCATAGAGATAAACTTAACCATTGTCATAGATTCACGAAACCAAATCAAACCAACACCAGCAATTAAAGCAGTTCCTAAACCTGCCCAAACAGAGTAAGCGATACTGATGTCAATATTTTTGAGTGATAGTGTCTGAAAAGTAAAACAAAGTCCATAAAACACAAATATCAAAATAGAAGGTGTCAATTTATTAAAACCATCTGATAATTTCATGCAGGTGGTGCCGGAAACTTCAAATATAATTGCCATCAGCAAGTAAACTAAACTTGTAGACATATTGTGATGTATTTTTAACAAAAGCAAAATGTATGATCAGCAAAAATTAATTATGCTGCCATCTAAATAGTTTATGAATTTATTTTTCCCGTTTCTGCTATCTGGGGAACAGCTATGTTGAAAGTCTCATATTCCAGACTTGCTGACTAAGATTCATGTCTCAAGTAGAGTTTACCGAACCCGTAAATTGTGTATTTTCCCTACCTAATAATACTGTATTTTCTGGTTCGGTCATCATCATCTATTAAGTGATAAAAACCGAATTTACATACACATATTTTCTCAATATGATGAGAACAAATAAAAGATTAATGCCTGGAAGCAATTCCTAGAGAAACCTTAGAGGAGTCAAAACTATGACACTTATTCGTTGGAACCCTTGGCAAGATTTAAACACTTTACAACGTCAATTAAATCATTTGTTTGAGGAAGATATGCTACCATCAACAGTATTAGAAAGAACCTTAACTAGAGTTCCGGCTGCTGAACTACATGAAACAGCAGAGGCAATTCATCTAAAACTAGAACTTCCTGGGATTGACCCTAAAGATGTAGATTTACAAGTCACTGACAAAGCAGTTTATATTAGTGGTGAACGTAAATCTGAAACTAAGACGGAAGATAAGGGTGTTATCAAAAGCGAATTCCAATATGGCAAATTCCAACGTGTAATTCCTTTACCTGCACGTATTCAAAATACCAACGTCACAGCAGAATATAAAGACGGTATCTTGAATTTGACATTACCTAAAGCCGAAGCAGAAAAGAATAAAGTCGTGAAGATTAACATTGAATCTGCTGCTGGCTAACTAGCTTGTAGGATGAGCATATTGCTCATTCTACAAAATATTTGATGAACGGCGATCGCTTACGATATTACATAGGCGATCGCATTTACATTGGACTATCAATATAAAACTTTACTATTGCTTCCACGAAACCTTCAAAAGAACTAAAGTCTGTTGACACAACAGAAACATTCAAACCCAACTTTTCGGCATTTGCGGCGGTGTAGGGGCCAAAACAAGCAACAACACAATGCTGAAACTCACTCTGGGAGTGAAACATTTTTAAAAAACTTTCTATTTCTGCCGTACTACTAAAGGCAATCACATCAATTAAGCCTTGTTGGATTAAATTTATTTCCACCGAGTAAATATTCTTGTCTAAAGATTGAGTTATGTATGCAGGTACACGAATTACCTCCATACCCAATTTTTCTAAATCATTGATAAAATTAGGCACAATATTAGGCTCTGGTATGCCTATAACTTCTGGCACTGGAACCAGAATTTTTTGTCCACTAATTCCATGTATTTGTGAAAATTTAGCCACAATCCCCACTGGGCTAGATTCCTCAGGAATTAAATCGACCCTACCAAACAAAGATAATAAAACATCTATATCTTTTCCTAATGCACATAATTGACAATTTTGCAATTTAGTTATAGAAATATCTAAATTATGTAGACGCTCAAAAAATGCTATGATGCCGTTTCTACTAGTAAATGCAATCCAATCAAATTCATTTATGCAGCTGATCACAGCATCTAATTGAGAAAAGTTAGATAAATAGCAGGTTTCTATCGTGGGCATGAGAATTGGTAAACCACCCTTGCAAATAATTTGTGTAGACAACCTAGAAGCGTAGTTTCTTGGCGCTGTCACTAAAATCCTTTTTCCGTATAAGGGCAATTGGTGAGATGCAGTTAGTAAATTAGACATTGGCAAATATCGAATCAGCAGCGTAATTGTATAGTGTGTTGTTGTTAAGCTGAAAATAAGGGATTAAGTGTGTTAGCAGATATCCGCGCCGCAATCTTTGATATGGATGGTTTGCTTTTTGATACAGAAAGCATTGCTCGCTGGGCATGGCAGCAAGCCCTAGCCAGTCATGGATATATAATGAGTGATAATTTTTATAGTGAATTTGTCGGGCGTGATTTGTCATGGCGAGAAAAAATTCTCAAACAAAGATATGGTAATGATTTTCCTTTTGAGGCGATAAAAAAACACCGCATTGAAATTGGCGATCGCCGAGAACTGCAAGAAGGTTTGCCAATGAAACCAGGTGCGTTAAACTTATTGTGTCAACTAAATAGTTTAGGGATTATCATCGCCTTAGGAACAGGCACATCCCGCAGCCGCACTATCCGCCGTTTAAGCAACGCTGGCATCTTGCCTTACTTTACAACCATTGTCACCAGCGAAGATGTACCACAAGGTAAACCCGCACCAGATATATATCTGGAAGTTAGTCGCAGAATTCATGTTGCACCTGTGCAGTGCGTAGTTTTTGAAGACTCATGTGTAGGGGTAGAAGCAGCCTTCAGTGCTGGGATGTATCCGATTATGGTTCCCGACATAGAACAACCATCACCGGAAATCAGATGCTTGACTTACAAAATTTTAGACTCTTTAGAACAAGCCAGTGAATTTTTAGAACAGAGGCTAAAGGCTTAGATTACCCAATCTATTGTTTGCTACTAGCCATTTGTCTAGGTTAAATTCTCCCCATTTTTCCGATGCTATCTCCGCCGACAAAACGGCAAGATATGAACATCCAAGAAAATATGTAGAGAAAATTGATGTCTTCATTAATAGGGTTATCCAATAGTTTAGCCGAAATAGTCGAACAGGCCGGTAGTTCTGTCGTTGCTGTGAATGCAGGTACACGGATTTCCTCTAGTGGAATTCATTGGCGCAATGGAATTATTATCACCTCGGATGAATCACTTCCTCGCTATGACGAAATTACCATTACTGTATCCGAGGGACAAAGCCTACCTGCGACTTTCCTCGGTCATGATTCAAGTACTGATATAGCCGTCTTTCAGCTACAAGATACCCAAATTCCTGTAGCCAAAATTGGTGATGCAACTACCCTCAAAGTTGGTCATCTAGTATTGGGTTTGGCTAGAAGTAGCCAAGGTGACATCCGTGCAGCGATGGGGTTGGTGAGTGCGTTGAGTGGGGCTTGGCGCAGTATGAGTGGCGGAAATATAGACCAATTCATTCGTCCAGATATCAACCTCTACCCTGGTTTTGCGGGTGGGGCGCTTGTAGATGTTGCTGGCTACTTAGTGGGAATGAACACATCTGGACGACGGGGTACGGCTTTGACTATTCCAGCAACTACAGTTAATCGTGTTATTGACCAATTACTAGCCAAAGGTAGAATTTCCCGTGGCTATTTGGGTGTAGGAATGCAGCCAGTCCGGTTACCCGACAATCTCCAAACAGCCTTAAATTTAAGTTCCACCACGGGGGTAATTGTTGTCAATATTGAAGCTGCTAGCCCGGCTGATCATGCAGGTTTGTTACTAGGAGATGTGTTGGTCAAATTTGATGGTATTGCCGTTCATGATACAGGTGATGTACTGGCATTACTTAATAATAGCGATCGCATTGGCAAATCTATCACATTACAAATCATTCGCGGTGGGGCGTTGCTGGACTTAAATGTTGTCGTCGGTGAAAGTCAGGCGATTGAGGAAGGTAAAAAGCATGAACCACATGGCAGAGGGCATGAGGGCGGTAGAAGACATGAGGGCGGTAGAAGGCATGGCAAGAGATAGGAAAACAGTAATTTGTGGTTAATACTACCAGGAAAAATACGGTATTAAATTAGATGATTGGCGTAATGGTAGTTGCTGCTTCCCATGTGGTAAGGGCGGGATTATCTGCGGTGATAGCGGGTAATCCTCAGATGACTGTTGTGGGGAGTGTATCAGATATTGAGGAAATGACAAAGGAACTTCAGCAATTACAACTAGATTTAGTGCTGCTGGATTGGGGCAGAAACTCTCAATCAGATTGGGATAAATTACTGCTACTACAAGAAGAACAAGACCCATTGAGAGTGATGCTGATTGTCAAAGAACCGGAGGGAATTGATATAGAAGCAGCACTACGTTCTGGCGTGCGGGGTATATTACTTGATACCAGCACAGAATCAGAAATTTTAACAGCAATTGAAGCGATCGCCCTTGGTCTTATTGTCATACATCCAGATGTCCTAGAATTTTTTTCTGTACGGGAAAAAGCAGTAACTAATCCTGTCCAATCCTTAACACCGCGAGAAATCGAGGTTTTACAAATGCTTGGTTCCGGCTTAGGAAATAAAGCGATCGCTCAAAGTTTACATATTTCCGACCATACAGTGAAGTTTCATGTTTCCTCTATCTTTCAAAAACTAGCTGTTTCCACCCGCACGGAAGCCGTTACCGTTGGTGTTCGACTAGGCTTAATTCTCTTGTAATTTTTGCAGTTATATTAACAACTATTAAAGAAAAGATTAAGTAATTGATTAGTATAATTAACTTGTTTTAACTATGTAATTTACGCAGCCATTAAGGTATCATTCTCTAGATAGCTAGATATCAGCCATCTCCTCAATTAAAAGCCTAGAAACGATATTCTTATGCTCAAAATTCCTAATGTGCAGAAGTTATTTTTTACTACTGCTTCTTTAGTATCAATCACAGCAATTTTTTGTAGCCAACCTGCACTTGCAGCCTCTTTTAAGCCAACCCCCCTAATTATCGACGACGATGGCAGCCAAGACGGCATGACTGCATTGGCTTATATGCTAGCCAATCCCAAATTTGATGTCCAAGCAATTACCATTGCCCAAGGTATAGCCCGCCCAGAAAGTTTTGTGAACAACCTGGAACGAATGCTAGGCAGACTAGATACTTCTGGTATCCCTGTTGGCATTGGCAGATCAACTCCCTTGGCAGGAGACAATACTTTTCCAGAATTTATTCGTGCCGGTGCAGACACTTTTTGGTCTCCCTTCGTCCAACTACCTGATACAGCACCACCTGTGGTAACTCGACCAGCCGCAGAACTAATTGTGGAGAAAGTGAAGCAGTCATTAGCACCTGTAGCAATCTTGGCAACTGGCCCTTTGACCAATATTGCTGAAGCATTGCGCCTTGACCCCACAATTATCAACAATATTGCCGTCATCGAAATCATGGGAGGCGCTGTTTTCGTACCTGGAAATCTCCCAGTCCTGCCTGATCCCCCATTTTCTACCAACACTACAGCTGAGTTCAACATCTGGGCTGATCCCTTAGCAGCACAAGAAGTATTTGCAGCCGGAGGGCAAGGATTAAAAATTCAGTTGACCCCCCTGGATGCTACAAACCAGATTGCCTTCTCTCGTGCCGATCAACAAGCATGGCTAGCTACTGCAACACCAGAAAGTGAGTTAGCGGCAGAATTTTTAGACTTTGCCTTGACAGTAATTCAAAGTAACAATGACCCCAACCCAGCTTGGGATTTAGTTGCAGCCATTAACCTGAGTGAACCAGATTTCTCAGTAGAAACTCCCTTATACCTGGAAGTTGATACGACCTCAGATCCTGGGGGTACTCAAGGGCGAACTCGCGCTATTTCTAATTTGCCCCCCAATGTTCTAGTTTCCCTCAATCCCAGTTTTAATAATTTGCCCTTCCGACCAGGCCAAGTCTTCTCTTACTTACAAACCCAGTCTGTTCCCGAACCCACATCAATTGCAGGAATCTTAATTCTAGCCACAGTCAGTGCTGGGATGATGACGCGACGTTCTCAAAAAAAAGTTTAGTAGTGAAGTTTGGGTATAGGGTATGGAAGATTAACTACTTTTCTATGCCCTATGCTTGGCATTCATTTAGCGTTCCGCAGGAAAGACTACGCCAACAAAATCCAAAATTAATTACCCTACAAATAAATCGTGGGTCTGAAATTAATATCTTGCTACAAAACTCATCAATAAAAAACTCCACCCACCATTCTTTTTGAGACTCTACGCCAACGCGTAGTCTTTCCTAAACATTTGTAGGCAAAAATTATGCAGCAGCGAACATTTGCTTCAAATTTTCTGCACTTGTTACTTGTAAATATTGTTTTGCCATTTCTGGTGTTAAAAGTTCTATCATGATTTTGTTTTCTAACCAAAACTCAATCACATCAAAAAAGGAATCACGGTTACAGCGTACTGTTCTCCAACCTTCCCGTTTGCCAATTTCTGCAATTTTTTCTTCTGTAGCAGAGACTGAAATAGCTGCGTGAGTGGCGGTAAAGCCGGAAACATTGGCAGCTTCTGCAAAAATACCTCCTTGCTCACCTTCACCCGGCTTTATATATGTTTCTAAAGGATAAACTTCAATTCCTGTACCGTATTCATCCAACGGAAAAACCATGTAGCTACCTGGATGGGGGAAAAAGGGAACGGCTTCTCCATTCATAACTTCTGCTAGCACCTGAGCAACGTGCTGGGGATTTTCGACAGAAATAGATATGTGGTGAATCATAATATTACCTCTCGCCCTGTCATTATGGGGCTAATAAACTTCATTTTTAGTGGAGTTAGAATTTCCACAATTGCCTTAATTACTTCTCATTGCTGACGCAGCAATTTATGCAATCATGAACAAAAAAATGAGTGAGTGGCTTTCTCTATTATGATTCACTACTATTAATTGGGACTACTTCTCATCCTTTTGGTGTCCATCAATGGGTGTATTTTAACGTGAGTCTCCAACGGAGGCGCTAGGCTAACTTTATGCCAAAGTTGCTACAAGTTCTTTGAGGCGATCGCGCCCATCCCGAAACACAGACCAACCATCTCCAACTAACACGGCTTCTACCTTCTCTAATGCAGCTAATCTGCGAACTGAAGCTGCTACTTTTTGCTTATTCACCAGCTTATCATCAGGTAAGGTTTCCAAGCCCCCTGCTCGATATGCCCGGACTAAATCCCCTGTAATTAAGGTTGTTTCTTCCAATAGTAATGCTAACTCTCCGGGAGTTTTAGACCCTTCGAGTTCCAGTACTTTGAGTCCTGGGACAAGTTCATCACCATCAGATAACCAGCGATCGCAATATATAGGAAAATGCTCTTTCTCTGCGACTGGCCCAGCTATTTTGGTATAGGTTTGGTCGGCAATTTCCTTCGCTGACCTCACATGATCGGAGTTTGTCAGGACAATCCAAGCCACTCCACCCAGAGACTCCAAGTGTTTCCAATCATGATTTGATAAAGCTACTGGATCAATCAAGATATTGCCTTCAGGACGAACCCAGGCAAACCCATTGAAATCAATATTTCTTGCAGGGTTGAAAGTAGACCAGCTATATAGATCAGGACGGTGCAGGGATTTCATAATAATTCTGGTTCTATACCTTCAATAGCTTTCAGTTGATCAATCAGCATCATTAATTTATCAATAATTCCGTCTTTAGTTCAAAAATAAAAATATAGAGATAGAAAGTAGAGGGTAGAGGGCAGTACTCACTACCCCCCACTGCTTAGACATAACCAAAATGGCGTTCTCACTCAGCAACGCCAACAAAATCAACAGTATAAGGTTCTTCCAGTGATTGTTGAGTACTGGCTTTGATGGCATCAAGATAACGGTGGAGTAACTGCAATTGTTGGAAATTGGGGCGGTAGGTGAGATTGCCTTGTTTTTCAAAAAGTGGTGCGTAGCTGTTGGCGTAGCCCGTCGTAGACATCGCTTGATAGTCAAGATTGCTGAGAGAATGTTGGGTAAGCCAGGTAGATTCTGGGGAAGTGGGTATTAAGCCGGCTGGTAATTCTCCTTCGAGGAACGCTAATAGTCTTTGCTGACAAATATTAGTATTGATTCCACGTCCTTCAAATAACTGGAGAACTTCACTAAAAGATAAAGTCCGGTTGGGCAAGAGTCGCAGTAATTCTGTAAATAGGAAGTAGTCTGTGTATTGATGTCTAGATTCTTCCAAGACTTGGGAATGTAGGGGTAGTAAAGCTAAACCACAAGCAACACGACTACAATTAGGTGCGCCATTTTCTCCCAGGTATGAGTCTTGAATAATCTTGGCATTGGGAAGCTTTTGTCGCAACCACAGGTTGACAACCCCTAAATTAGCCACCCCACCGGTGAGAATTGCTTGATTAATTGCTTCTGTGGGGATACCACGAGCTACTAATAATTTGTTGAGTTCACGATTTAGACGACGGGCAAAGGGAACAAATACCTGACTTTCTAATTCTCGACGCTGTAAAACCCATCGTTGGTCTGCTAATTCTAGAGTAAAAGATTCTTGGTGTTGCAAAATCAGCTTTAATGCTAGGGCTGCGTCTAAAACTGCTTGTCCTAACAGAGAACTTTCCAAATGTTGCTGGAGGCGAATCCGTGCTGGAATATCAGGTTCTCCCAAACGAGGCAATTCTAATTTTTCCAATCCCAAACTTTCCCATTGCATCCGGTCTAAACCAGGCATAGACGGTTGCCATTGCCAAGGATTACTGGTAATTTTCTGATTATCTTCTGGGCTTTCCCAGCGAGCTTTCCGATATTTTGGTGATGCGAGTAATTGACAGATAATATCCTGCTCTATTCCTTTGCTGGCATAGGCAAAACTGTGAAGCATGAAATTATTATGTGTCAGTTGGGATAGATTCTCAGGAATATCCACCAGCGCCATTTCTGTGGCTGTTCCGCCGATATTCATGATTAAGGTGTTACCCACCAGAGCATGATCACTATTTTTGGCTGGGGATAAACCTTGGTGGGTGCTTAATTGTACTACCTGACCATTACCACCATCAATAAAACTGAGAAGACTAGCGATCGCCTCTTCCACAAAAAACACTTGTTGGGGATGTTGAACTAACTTACTTGTGAGTAAAGCTTCTCGGACATTAAAGCGATATTGTTCTGACCAACTGGAAGGACAATTACAAATAATTCCCGCAATACTACTGACAATACCATGAAAAGTGCGTTGATTCAGACCGACAGCCGTAGCGATTAACCCTTGAGTTGTGCTGTAGCGGTCTGCTTTGAGGGTTAGGAGTAATTTAGAGAGCGATCGCACCACCCAAATCAAAGGCCCAGCAGATGATTCATTAAATTGCAGTACGGGTTCCCATCTCTGCTGTTCATTTTTGTAGGGAATAGCTACTTGTAAATACGGCTTCAATTGGACTGAATACAGATGATTTTTGATGTCAGCAGCCTCTTGCTCAGAAGTAGCTTGGGGTACAGAAGCCGTCGGTAAATAAACTTCAGCTGGTAGGCGGAACGATTGCTGGAATGAATTTGCACCTGGTTGAGCTTCCGTTGACCAGTAAATAGGATGCACAACACCAGTGGAGCGATTTAACAAAGCAGCAGAAATTCCCGTGGTTCCTAAATCAATGCCTAAATACCAGACGGAATCGTCACTACGAGACTTATTGTCAGTATTTTTATTAACATTATGATTAACAGAATCTACTGAGTTGTTTTGACTAGCAGAGGGAACTTCCGTTGCTTTTTCAGTAATTGTGGTAAAGTTTAAGACATTAGCTGCTGGAGGTGTAACAGAAGTCTGGTTAACTTCAGGAACAGAGAAAGCAACAACATTACTTTTTTCGGTAATCGGTGGTTGGGGAGGCTTTTCTTGATGGTCAGCTACAGTATCAGCGACCTCCGGCTCATTTACTGGCTCTGACTCGGATGACGCATAATCATCTAACTTCGCCAAATCCTGATGTAATTGTAGCCACTGCTCCTCATTCAGAGAAATATCTGGTGGATTAACCAACTGAGTTACTTCAGAAGATAGTAAATTTTCCTGTGGCGAAGCGGGAATATAATGATCTGCCGGATGCTCAGGCTGCTCATGAGGTGTAATAACTTCTATATCTTGGGCAATCTGGAAGACATCTGTCTGTTCTAACAGCACAGTTACATCCACCAACTCTTCGGCAAACTCAATATCTACTAGAGATGTAATCGTATCAGTACTGTTTGGTTGTACAGGTTCAATTTCTGGCAAGACAGAAATATTCAACGGAACTGCTGGCTCTGTTGGTAAACTCGTCGATTGTGGTAGCACCACAGGGTTTTCTGGCGCTGGAGTATCATTAAAATTAAACAGATCAGCCTCTGGTTGATCTAACAACAACGACGTTGTTAATGCCTCTGCTGCTACTTCGGTAGATTCTACCTCTGGAGTATCGCTGAAATCAAACAAATCAGTATCTGATTGATCAAACCATACATCTGGCATAATTGCCGCAGTATCTGCCTCAGCTAGAAAATTACTTTCAATTGCAGGAGGGCTATCATCAACATTCAGCTCCAGTAAATCGGGAGTAATTAAATCTGGGCTGACTTCCAGACTTTCACCTGCAAAACTATCATTACCAAACAAACTGGCATAAATTAGATCAACTTCATCATTAGCAAATTCCCAACTATTGGGTAATAGTGTGGTGAGATTGTCAGGGTTCTCTAAAGATAAAGGTGCATCAACACCAAGCTGCAAAAGTACTGCATCCAGCTCATCAGTATCTGTTTGTGTCGGCAATTTTTGGTCAAGTCCTACTGTAGAAGTTGATTCTTGATGAGATACAGTACTACTAGAGTCAGCTGGTGTTGAGACTTCGATAACAGTATGAACTGGGATTGATGATGGTGGGGCTGTGGGTGCAGGATTTTCCTCTTTAGGAACAGATTGTTGAAAATTAGACAATTGTTGTAGAGATTGCGTCCAATTGTTGATAAAGCCAGCCATCAACTGTTCGCTTTGTAATCCCGTACTGTGCATTCTTGCCAGCGCTTGAGACAGAGATTCGTGATAAGTATTAATATTGCGTTGTAGCGCCTCAAAAACAACGTTAACAGTACCATCTAGTGATAGTAAACGTTGATCTAACTCTTTTGTCAGTTGTGTTAGCCTGTCTCCCTGCTCCGATGATTCCCAAAAAGTTTGAGTCGTTGCAGGAGGTAAGTCTAATCTGGCGCTGTTAGTACTGTGATAACTAGTGGGGTTTACTCCTCCCTCCGTCATTTGTGGTGTTAAAACTGGCAGTAAGCGACTCATGAGTACTTGTAAAAAGTCCGTGATAATCTGCTCTTGGTTGGCTAACTGCTGACTTAAGGAGTAATTTTGTAACCGTTTCTGTTCTAGTTGTCTAATTTCTTGTGCCAGAATTGTTCGCTCTTGCAACAGTGCGGTAATTTCCCCTTGTAACGGCTGTATTAATTCTGACAATTCATTTTTTAATTGTGAGAATGGGATATTATTATCTTCTTGATGTAGCTGATGGGGTTGTGGTGTGGACTGATTTTGACCTTGCTCAACAAATTTTGTCAACAGCCGCGAATTATGATTTGGTTCATTCTCTAACGTTTCACTCTCTTGGAGACTGACCAAAAAATTACGAACTTTTTCTAAAACCTCTTTTGGCTCTTGCGCCTGACTAGACAAAAGCCTAGACAGGCGCTTGCCATTGCTGTTGAGCAAATTGTCAATATCTGCAATCAGTTTTTGAATTTCATCAGTGCGGGAAGTCACTTTAAATTACCTTAGCTACAAATGTTAGGTTAACTGGATTAGAAAATTAATTTACAATCAATTAAAGTACTGAGAGCTAGTCAGTGTATTTGTTTTATTTATGACCGATATTTGTGGCATTCCCTGAGGTTGCCGCCAATACCGTCGATTGATAACTATCAAAAGTGAAAAAGAGGCACTTAGATCAGGTTTTAGAATTGTGATTCAAAACGCTGCTTAAGGCTCTGCTACCGCTAACAGCACTCAACACTTTTTCCAGTCAGTTTCTCAGACGATGTTACAGTCTCTTGGACTTCATAGTATGAAAACATAAAAAAAACCAAACCGCCAAGCAAATTGCCCATTATATAGCAGTGCTTTGCTGCTAAAACGAGGCAAATACACTTAAAATTCCTGCTCATGAAGAGTTATGCTGTCACAAATCTTAAATAGGACTTACGCAAACAGGTTATCTGTTGAGACCGGGTGTAAGGGTTTAAGGGTACGGAGGTGTAAGGATTTCAAGCATTTATACCCCTACACCCCTACAACCTTCTCCCAACCCTTGATCTTTCGGTTTCATGCTTAAGTTCAATTATTTTTTGATGCAAAAGTTCCTGAATGGCAACCCCTGGTATAGATTTATTAGCAAAAATTAACTACTTTGAGTATCATTAAGGTTGTTCGGCGATTTTTGGTCAATTAAGTTAGGTACTAGAAACGTATCTGGGAAATGAGCATGAGGGTGCAGGATAAATTTTAAATAAGACCTTTGTGTAATAACTATTACTCAATCGCTTAGGCTCAATATAGCGTTTTAATTTTTTACATATAGCCGCTTAATTATCATAATGTCGTAATGGAAGACCGATATAGCTTGCAGTCACCTGCTAATCCTTGGATGATCTCGGCTCCCTTTTTTCAAGGGCTACCAGAAACTGCTGTAGAATTAGCCCTCAATCACCTTGTCACTCGTACACACCCAGCTAATCAGGTCATACTACTAGAAAACGACTGGGGCGGCTCTGTATATTTTATAGTCGAAGGTTGGGTAAAAATCCGTACTTATAATCTTGAAGGGAAAGAGGTGACGCTGAATATTCTGGGTACGGGAGAATTGTTTGGTGAAATGGCAGCACTAGATGAAGTACCTCGATCCACTGATGTAATTACTTTGACTACTACGATGATTGGTAGTATGCCGTCTCAAGATTTTGTCAAGTTACTACATACAGAACCTTTGGCGGGAGTGCGTTTATCTCAGTTGATGGCTCGGCGCTTGCGACAAGTAAATCGGCGTTTGCGGCTGCGGGAATCTGATAGTCAGTCGCGGGTAGCAGACACTTTGCTGTTTTTAGCGGAAGGTCAAGGAAAACGAGGACAAACCGGAACGGAACTTCCTAATTTACCTCATCGAGAGCTAAGTAGTTTGAGTGGTTTGGCACGAGAAACTGTTACCAGGGTATTGACAAGGTTAGAAAAAAAAGGCTTGATTAAGCGAGATCAAGACACTATTTGTATTCCAGATTTGTCAGCCTTAGAGAAAATGTTAATTTAACGAATTTTCAAGATGAGTATTTTAGATTCTCTGCCAGATGAGCCAGAGGAAGAGACATCCCCTGAATCTCTAAATCCCCAAAATCCACAATCCGATCAGCAAGAGCCACAGAAACATAATGCTCAGACCAACGGCGGAGGACAACACAATTTACTATCTCCCCAGTTGAAAGTTGATGCGCCCTTAAGGATTGTAGAGACAGCTTTTTTAGCAAGCACCGCTAGCCTGATTTGGTTCATCAATTTTTACTTTCCCCTTGGCCCGGTGTTGCGGATATTTTTTCCTGTACCCATCGCCTTAGTTTATCTGCGTTGGGGTAAACGAGCAGCATGGATGGCAGCTGTTACCTCTGGTTTATTATTGTCTGTACTGATGGGGCCAGTCCGTAGTCTTTTGTTCGTTATGCCTTTTGCGTTTATGGGCGTGCTGCTAGGCGCAACATGGTACCGCCGCGCTCCCTGGATTGTTTCGATTACTCTGGGTACGCTGTTGGGTACTTTAGGGGTCTTTTTTCGGTTGTGGTTGTTGTCTGTGTTGTCGGGAGAAGACCTGTGGATTTATTTAATTACCCAAGTAACAGAACTTATAGAGTGGATATTCTTGAAACTGGGATTATTAAATAGTCCTAGTGTATTTTTGATCCAGCTTGGGGCAGTAGCATTGATTATCCTCAATAACTTTATTTATCTGTTTGTTGTACACTTGGCAGCGTGGCTACTTTTAGATCGCTTAGGAAATCCCATTCCTCGTCCACCTCGTTGGGTACAAGTCCTAATGGATTATTGAAAATTAGTCAATAGTCCATAGTCTATAGTCCAAAACTTTGACTGTTGACCGTTGACTGCTGACTGTTGACTAATGATTGTTGACTAATGACTATTCGCATTTATACTCAACTTGAACAGGGTGAGGCTTGGTTACGACGATATAGCGATCGCCTGCCTTTATTTACTTGTATTCTCGGTTTTACGGAAACTGGTCTAATTCCGGGGATTTCGGCGGCTGGTCGTACTCCAGAGGATCGAAAGTATACTGCTTGTGCTGATGCCGAGTTTTTATACTACGGTGCAGAACACCAGCCCCAATATCCTCTACCACCACTAACAGCAGGTGCATCCCCTGTCCTCATATCCCGCGCTGTGATAGAAGCACTCAAGATACCAATTTATTTATTTAATGCGGGTTTACCTCAGTCCCCTGCCATACCAGCAATTGATTTAGGTGGTTGTCCTGCTAAATGTTTGAGTACAGGCGCGGCGATGGAATTAACCACCGTAGAACATCTATTGAAGCAAGGTTTACTTTGGGGGGAACGCCTAGCGGCTGAAGTTCCAGAAGCATATGTAATTCTCAGCGAATGTGTTGTTGGTGGTACTACCACTGCGCTGGCAATTTTAACTGGTCTGGGCATAAATGCAGCAGGTAAAGTCAACAGCAGTCACCCAGTGTGTAACCATGAGCAGAAATGGCAAGTGGTACATCAAGGCTTGGAGGCGGGGAAAGAAGCAGGGGGGCAGGGGGGGCAGGGGGAGAAATTACTCCAAGATTTTCCCTTAATCCCCAATCCCCAGTCCCCAATCCCCAATCCTCAATCCCCAATCCCCATTACCCCTTATCCCCAGAGGGGGCCCCACCTTCCCCAATCCCCAATTGATCCCCTCAAACTAGTCGCCGCAGTTGGTGATCCCATGCAGATTGTGGTGGCGGGAATGGCGATCGCAGCTAGTCGCGGTTGTGGTGTAATGTTAGCTGGTGGTACGCAAATGTTAGCGGTTTATGCTCTAGCAAGTGCGATCGCTCAAACTTACAATTTATTTTGGCAACCCACAGCCGTGGTAGTAGGTACAACCCGTTGGGTAGCAGAAGACTCAACGGGCGGTACGGTAGAATTAGCCCTAAATATAGGTAAAAACAGTCAATATCTTCAGATGACAACTCCTTCACTTTTGGCTACCCAACTGAGTTTTTCTGACTCTCAATACCCCCAACTCCAAGCCTATGAGCAAGGATTCGTCAAAGAAGGTGTAGGTGCCGGCGCTGCCTGCATAGCCGCTAATCTCTACAAGAATTGGCAACAACATCAACTTTTACAAGCAATTGAAAACCAGATCCAGCGTCTTCTTGCCAGATAGGAAGCAGGGGAGCAGGGGGAGAAACTATTGACTATTGACTACTGACTATTGACCAAAAATAAAAATACCGGACTCAATCAAGTTACCGGTAAATCATTGATAGATTGACTTTTGATTAATTAGGTTAGTGAATTCTTTCTCTAAGTAGCTGTTCTTCTAAAGCTGCAATACGATTGTAAGCTGCTGTTAATTGTGCCGTTAGTCGTTGTATTTGAATTTCTGGTGATATGATTTTTTCCCCACTTTGACGGCTCATGTCTAGATAAACGCCGTCTATCAATACGTCCTTATGTTCTAGTTCCTGATTAAAACCAATCTGTCCTTTGAACTGGTAGTTACCAGCATCATTATTCTCCAGATAATTATCTTTTGCTTCGGTTCTGGCTAAAGAACATTCCGAAAAAGCTTGAGCAACTCTCACATCAAGCTGCTCAATAACCTGGTAGAGGGCATCCAGCTTATGACTCATAGCCAGGATTTGTTGTTGTAATGACTCCATTTAATACCCTCGTCCGCACATTTTCTCTATGTTATTCAATTTACTGACAATGTTAAATATACTTATGAATTATTTAATGTTTCAAACTTTCCTTTGAATAAGGAAACATATTTATTCACTTATCAAAATAATTAAATAATTTATAAATACTCTGCTCATTTTTTAATTAAGTAATGTTAAGAAGTGAGGGATTAAGAAAGGGAAAGCTTTACTGGGTAAACATTTAGAGCTTTATCAACTAACGGTCGTATGATGCCAGAACGTGATGGATCATCTGAATTTATATCTCTTTATGGAAATTTTTGAGCGAAATTGTATTAATAAATACTTTATGGTATAAGCATTAGAGTTGAGCCATGAGGAAACTATGACAATTGTTCATCTACTAGCTATTGAATTTTTAGAAAAAGCCTTAAAGAATGAAAAAGCTATACTAGCTGCTTGAGGCCTTTAAGCTTTACTATCTCTGTTTAATTTATATATATGTATATTCCTAAATCAATGGATAGACGGTTTTTTTTATTAAGCTTGGGTGGTCTGACTTTATCACAACTACTTGTAGGCTGTACTGGCAGTAACCAGACACAACTAAACGTTCAGTTATTAAAAGGTTCTATCCCTGGTCAAGTAGTTAATAAATTTCGCCAAAGTTTAAAACAACAGGCGCAGTTAAAGTTTGCACCAGTTGAACAACTAGAAGAGTTATATAAAAGATTAGTAAATTGGCAGCATAACCCAAAAGCTCACGATGAGCAAGGATGGACGCGCTTCATTCCATTTAGGCAATCTCAAACGTTTCCTTTAGCTGATTTGGTGACATTAGGAGATTATTGGTTAACAACAGCAATTGAGAGAAAACTAATTCAACCCATAGACACAGCGCCATTAAAACAATGGTCTGGCTTAGATGCAAGATGGCGAGAATTGGTAACGCGGAATGAGCAAGGTATTCCAGACCCACAGGGAAAAGTTTGGGCTGCGCCTTATCGCTGGGGTAGTACGGTAATTGTTTATGATCGTGAGAAATTTAAAAAATTGGGATGGAAGCCGGAAGATTGGAGTGATTTGTGGCGTGATGAACTGCGATCGCGTATTTCTTTACTAGACCAACCAAGAGAAGTGATAGGTTTAGTCTTAAAGAAACTAGGAAAATCATACAACACAGAAAACCTAGCAACAGTCCCAAATTTAGAAAAAGAACTGCAAACCTTCAACCAGCAGGTAAAATTATACAGTTCCAATACTTATTTAGAACCCCTGATTATTGGAGACACTTGGCTAGCAGTTGGTTGGTCAAGTGATGTAGTCCCAATTTTGGCGCGTTATCCCCAACTCAGTGTTGTGATTCCCCGTTCCGGAACCTCCATCTGGGCAGATTTATGGGTAAGCCCCAAAGAAATTACTAAGGATGCCCTATCATGGCAATGGATTGATTTTTGTTTACAACCGAATATTGCTAGGCAAATTGCTTTACTTACCAAAACCAACTCACCAGTTGTTACTAATATTGGCACTGCTGACATTCAGGAATCATTAGGTAGTTTATTACTAAATAGTCAAGAAGTATTCGCTAAAGGGGAATTTTTGCTTCCTTTACCACCAGAAGCTACAAAACAATACGAAGCTTTATTTGCCAAAATCAAAGGTTAATTTGTCATTAGTCAACAGTCAACAGTCATCAGTCAACAGTCAACAGTCATCAGTCATCAGTCAACTTCCCCCACTTCATATTCCCCGCTAAACCACAATTATCTGATAATGAACTGAAGAGTGCATACAAGAGATCGACAGAGGTTAACAATGCAAATTCACCAAGAACTATCCCTTCCTAGCATGGGTTGTGGAACTTGGGCGTGGGGAAACCAATTGCTTTGGGGATATAACGAAAGCATGGACGCGCAATTACAAGCTGTCTTTAACCTCTGTGTGAGTAATGGTGTCACCTTGTTTGATACAGGGGATTCTTACGGAACAGGACGATTAAACGGTCGCAGTGAGTTGCTGCTAGGGCAGTTTTCTAGGGAATATCGAGGTGTCAATCAAGAAAATATTTGTATTGCTACTAAATTGGCTGCTTACCCTTGGCGATGGACACGCCAATCGATGATAAATGCTTGTAAGTCCTCTGCTCAACGCCTGGGTAGAAATGTCGATTTGGTACAGATGCACTGGTCAACGGCAAATTACGCACCTTGGCAAGAAGCAGGGCTATTAGATGGTTTGGCGGATTTGTATGAGCAAGGTTTAGTGAAGGGTGTGGGACTATCTAATTACGGAACGAAAAGACTGCAACGTGTACATCAAAAGTTTGCGGAGCGAGGAGTACCAATTAAGACTCTGCAAGTCCAATATTCCTTATTATCTACCTACCCTGTAACTGAATTGGGGCTAAAGGATGTTTGCGATGAACTGGGGATTAAACTAATTGCATACAGCCCTTTGGCGTTAGGGATATTAACAGGGAAATATTCAGAGAAAGGCCCGTTCCCAAGAGGTGTCCGGGGTTTATTGTTTAGACAGTTGTTGCCGGGAGTGCGATCGCTCCTTCAATGTTTACAAGATGTGGCAGAATCTAGAAATAAAACCATGTCTCAAGTCGCGCTTAACTGGTGTATCGCTAAAGGGACTATTCCCATTCCTGGTGCAAAGTCTGTCAAACAAGCCCAGGAGAACATCGGTGCATTAGGTTGGCGATTAGACTCTGGAGAAATCACCGAGTTAGATAAAGCGGCTGCAAGTTCTGATAAAAAAATGGTACAAAATATTTTTCAGACAAAGTGAGATTTCAGCATCCAAGTCTGTTTTATGAATTTTAAATTGGGGAATATTATCTGTAGAAACTCCAGTAAGTAACTACAGAATTATGAATGCAGATGAGTACCTTCTAAAATTACCGAACATAGCCTTAAATAGCAGAGAAATATTACCGGAAAAGCCAGGAATATATTATGTCATAGATGAAAAATATGTTATTTGGTACATAGGACAAGCAAAAAATTTGCGTAATCGTTGGGTAGGAGATAGTCATCACAGAATCCATCAGTTAAAAAAGCAAAAAAAGAGGCAGTTTACCGTCTATTATGAGCTAGTCAACGAATCAATGCTTGATCTTGTAGAGAAACGACGTATCGAGCAGTATAATCCCCAATTGAATGGAACGAAAGTTAATAGTAAGAAGACACACCCAACCGAGACACTTTTACGAAAAACCTTAATGACTATTGCACCATACAGTTTTATATTAGGTGTAGAACCTCCTCGAAACGAGGATATAAATTTAAATGAATATTCTAAAATATATGGTGATAATTGGAGAGTTAACAAATCAGTAATACCTCTCCAAGTAATACATATTTGTATAAATTTAACAGAAATAGAAGAACTGACACAAAATTGGTCATCAGCAGTCCGCTTTCTAAAAAATGTTTTTAGGAAGTGTATTAACTCTTCAGATAATTGGAGTAATCAAGGTGGAAAAAGATATTATCGTCTTCGTAAGTTTGTTTTGAGACGATTGTTAGTAAATGGAATTGCTATAGAAGTCTATGGAGTTGATCCCGAAGTCGTTTCATCTATTCATGACTATACAACGGCTCGATTAGCAGGGGTGGAGATTAAGACTGTTACTGATGTATCTCTGGAGCAAATAAGAAACAAGTGTTTGCTAAATCATATTGCAGGGTTGTATTTAAAGGATGATAAATATACCTCTTCATATGCAGATATTTGTAGTAGCTATATAAAAAGGTTAACTCCCTATAAAGAAGATTTGGTGAAAATATTTTTTAATGAAAGTATAGATATAAGCAAACTATTAACGCCAACTTCAGGGGTTAAAACAAATGAAACAAGCGATACAGGTTTATCGGTCAGGTTAGATAATCTTACTCTTAAGAAAGAGTATTTAAAGAAGTTATTGATAGAGCGTGGTATTGACTTAAATAAATATGAAGTTAAAAATTATTTAGAAAATCTACCAAAGGATAATAATTATTGTGAGAGTAATCGCCTCAAAAAAATGATTGTCTATGTTAAGAATTTCATCTACACTGATCTACGAGAACCTGGTTACTCATCTAGTATGATAAACGGGCAAAAAGGCATTATTTACCAAACACGTAATGTATCTAATAATATTTATGAAGAAGTTTACATGGCGGTTACTGTTGATAGAGCGTTTTGGTTATTATTTGAAAGTTATCTATCTGATTTTGTCAAAGTCACACTTAACGAAAATGAAGGTTACATAGATAAATATTATATATCTCCTAGAAAAACCCTTAAGCCTGCAATAATATCCGTGACTATAAACGGTAAGTGGAAAGCTGATCTTCCAATTAGTCCTAAAAATAATATGTCATATCTAGAAGTTGTGGAAGTTATTAAAACCCGTTTAGAAAATAGTGGTATACCTAATTTAAAGTTTGCATTTAAACTAATGTAATGTAAATTTCTTGGATATCTGTTGCATTGCAGTTAAGTAGCCATTTGACAAACGCTAATAGGCACTCAGATGTAAGATAGCGGCAGATGTTATCGTATGCCAAAGGTCTTTGATTGTAAGTTATAAATAATATTTAGTACAAGATTACTATAAAAAAGGCGATCGCCTTCCTCCAGATATTCCCCGCAAATTCCTAGTTTGTTGCTCCCACAATTTGCTAAACTCCAATTCTTGGGGTTCAAATCAAAATAGTTTGAACGTGGCGAAGTTAGGGGGTTGCGGAGTGGTGCATGATGAAAATCTAGAACAAATTAATCCCAGAGATTGGTCATGGTCTTTCTGGTTCACTTTGCCACTATATCCATACGGTAAGCGGCGGACTCTCCGGCATGAGGTAATTAAAGATACAATCTGGACTTTTGACCAGATGCAAGGGATCTTTTACGTTGTTGTCCCTATTCGAATGACTGTAGTCAAATTAGATGAGGGAGGGCTGTTAGTATATGCACCTGTTGCGCCTACTCCTGAATGTATCCGGCTAGTCAAGGAATTAGTAGCAGAATACGGTGATGTGAAGTATATCATTCTGCCAACTATTTCGGGACTAGAACATAAGGTATTTGTCGGCCCCTTCGCTAGATATTTTCCCCAAGCACAGGTATTTGTAGCGCCGAATCAGTGGAGTTTTCCCCTTAATCTTCCCCTCAGTTGGCTGGGTTTACCAAATAAGCGCACTCATGTACTCCCGGAAGATAGTAGCCAAGCTCCCTTTGCGGATGAGTTTGACTATGCAATATTAGACACAATTAACCTTGGCTTTGGCAAATTTGCAGAGGTGGTATTTTTACACAAGCGATCGCATACTTTACTTGTAACAGATTCAGTTGTTTCTGTACCCGCAGATCCGCCAGCGATCATCCAATTAGACCCCTATCCCTTACTATTCCACGCCAAAGATCAAGCCTCGGATATTGTTGTAGACAATCAAGCCAACCGCCGCAAAGGGTGGGAACGCATCAGCTTATTTGCTTTGTATTTCCGCCCCAGTGCGGTAGATATCCCCAAATGGAATAAAGTATGGAGCGCAGCATTAAAAGCGCCAGAACGCTCATATAGAGCTTATTTTGGCTTGTTTCCTTTCAAATGGCAAAATGATTGGAGGCGATCGTTTGAGGCTTTGCGAGGGGATGGACGTTTATTTGTCGCGCCAGTTCTACAAAAGTTAATTCTCAACCGCGCCCCCAAGGAAACTATTAACTGGGCTAATAAAGTAGCAAATTGGGATTTTCAGTGGATTATTCCCTGTCATTTTGATGCACCCATTAAAGCAGCACCCCATCAATTCCGCCAAGCCTTCTCCTTCTTAGAAAAACAGCTTGCTGTCAGCGCAGGTGTGTTCAATAGTGCTAGCTATCCCTTACCAGAAAAAGATTTCCAAGTTTTGCAAGAAATTGATAGCGGATTATCCAAAAGCAGAATTGTTCCACCAGCCAAAGAGCAGGTGTAACTCATACATCAACTACAATATCTCATTAATTCATAGCCAATTAACTAGACTAACACTCTGCGTTCCTTCGCGTTTACTTAGCCTTCCTCTGCGTTTAAAAAATTCACACATTGACACAAAGCAAATCTAAACTCAATAAATATTAAGCATTTAAGCCAATGACTTCTAAATTGTCTTATTTTGTACGTTATAAAGTATAGTTAAATATCCCAATCTATAAGAATAAACCTATGCAATACGAAGTCAAAATCATCGAACCGACAGATTTGTGGTATTTACAAAATAACATTAATAAAGACACCAACAAATACTATCATCCCACCAAAAATATTCCTTTTGTTCAGCAAGTTGAAATAAAAATTGAAAACTCCGGAGTTGTCATTCAAAAAGGTGCTTTACATAGATGTCTAGGTAAATTAACTCATGGTGTTTACAAAACGGATAACCGTTTAAAAGATGTTTGGGTAGCTTTAATGACAGAGATAGATTATAACGCTCCTGTTTATAAAGGTAGTGGTAACGTCTATCTTGAACCTAGAGCCAAAGGTCAATTTTTACATTACACAGATATTGAAATATCAGAGCAAGAACAATGGGAATTTGATGATGGCATTTTCCAATTTTGTTCTGATAATGTAATTTTAGGAACCAAAAAGCTGAAATTTCGCCAGATGTCTGGTTCGGCTGATGGTAGATGGAGAATTGCCATTAAAGCCTTAGCTGGACAAACAGCTAGAGTTGTGACAGGTACAAATACCCCTGCTAAGATTATTGAAATTCACAGGGGTGAAATCGTCATTGCTGACTATGACTTAGTGAAAGGATTTACCAATGGAATTCAAGAAGATTACCGGAAATTAGGACACTTTGGTAAAGGTGGTGGAGAAGGTTTTGTTTGGATGTATGAAGGTCAAGGTAAGTTATTAATATCGGAAACCGATGGTATGGGATTGGGTTAAATTATTTGATGATTTGATAGTTTCTTAGTTCTAATTTCTTTTTTTACTATTTCTTGAAATCTCTTCACGCCAGTATTGAAAATACTGGTATCGTCTGTTATTATTTCCAAAAATATAGTAAAAAATATTACACAATGGATAATCAAGATTCCCTCATCGATGAGCCAGTAATCATTGTAGAATTCGCTCCCACTGCTGGGATGAGGTCAGTTAGCGTGACACCAGCAGATATCGCCAAAGAATCGGCGAAAGCATTGGATAAAGCCATGCTAACTATCCGACAAATGGCACAAAAGACAATGGCAACAATCGATACATTATCTAACAAGCCATCGGAAGTGGAATTAGAATTTGGCATCAAGTTAAATACTGAAGCGGGTGCAATTATTGCCAAAACTTCGGGAGAAGCCAGCCTCAAGGTGAAGTTACTCTGGGAGCGCAAAGATTCCAATAATGAGCCAGATTCAAAATCTGCGTAACTTTACCGTGCAGATTCGCGGTGTCAATAATGTGATTGTTGGCACTGGTTTTGTAGTTTCCCCTACAGGAAAAATCGTCACCTGTTGTCATGTGGTTCGGGATGCAGGGGGGCAAGTTGCTGAGGGTGTAGAAATTAATGTCTACTTCCCCAAAGCAATAAAGTCAGAACAGAAAGCACATACAGCTACAGTTACAGCTTGTTTTTTAGACCATGATGATGATGTGGTTGTGCTGCAACTGGACACGGCTACACTCCCAGATGGCATAGAACCCGCAATTCTAGGGATGGCTGAAGGTTCAGCAGGTAACAAATTCCGGAGTTTTGGCTACCGCCGACTACAAAATTACCAAGGACTACCAGCTCATGGGGAAATAGTAGACTTTGCTGAATCACCAGAGACGCGGATTTTGCACAGCGACCCTGTAATGTTGAATAGCCAGCATATCGACAGTGGTATGAGTGGTTCCGCCGTTCTGGATATCGAACGTAACTTAGTAGTGGGTGTGATTGCGGAAACTTGGGACTCTGGGGAAAGTGAAAAAGACCGGGACACAAGTTTTGCTGTTGATTGTCGAGTCCTCGCTTTTGACCCCATGTGTTTACCATTAGCAGATGCACCATCTACACCCCAGCCTACAATTAACTCAAACCCTACAGGAGAGCAACCAGTGTCTCAACCAGGGATAATCTCGAACCTGAATAATGCACCAGCACCTTTAGAAGAATGGGTGGGTAGAGCAGATTTTCTCAAAACATTAAATCAGGATTGGGCTGACCCTAATTGCTCAATTGTGGGACTTATTGGTTTTGGTGGCGAGGGTAAAAGTTCCCTCACCCGTCGCTGGCTGGAAGATTTGCTACACGACTCATCTTTACCTCAACCTACTGGAGTGTTTTGGTGGGGTTTTTATGAAAAAAATAATGTGCTTGAGTTTTTGGAAGCTGCATTAGAATTTTTAGTTCCAGGAATTGATCCTTATAAAGTGACTTGGGCAGAAAAAGTCAACTTTATTCATGGAATGCTCAAAAGTGGGCGTTATCTTCTTATCTTAGATGGGTTGGAAGTACTGCAACAGGAAGAGGGCGATGATTACGGCGAATTAACTAATTTAGAACTACGGGATTTTTTACGGGAATTTGCGGCGGGAAAGCATGAGTCATTTTGTTTGATTAACAGCCGTGCGCCACTGGTAGACCTGATTGACTTCACCACTTACACCCATCGGGATGTAGAACGCTTGAGCCAAGAAGAGGGGCGCACTTTACTACGAAAAGTTGGTGTCAAAGGTGCTGATAATGAACTGAATAAAATTGTGGCAGATTGGGACGGCTATGCTTTGGTTCTCAGTTTGCTGGGAGCTTATTTAGTGGATGTGCATGATGGCAATGTAAAATACATCCGTGAAATTAAGCCACCTACAGCAAGCGAACCTCGTTATGAGAGAGTACAGCGAGTACTGCGCCGCTACGATGAGCATCTAACACAAGCTGAAAAAGAGTTTTTAACAATATTTAGTGCGTTCCGGCTAGCTGTTCCACCATCACTTTTTACCTCAGTTTTTCAAGGCGTACTCCCCGGACAACTACCAGGCTACAGACCTCCGACAATTTCCGCCCTAGATGTTTTATTCCTGAAATTGCAAAGCTTCTATCGGTGGTTAATTGACCGTTTCTTTCCTAACCAACGCAGGGAAGCAGTTAGACTCAAAAGACAGTTGAATGCACCATTAGCTGACTTACGAGGTCGTACCTTTAATGGGATGATCCTAAGATTGCTAAATTATCGCATCTTGCGCTTTTACCCAGAGGCAAATTACTACACGATGCACCCGCTTATTAGCGCCCACTACTCTCAGCGACTACAAAAGAATTTGGGTGTACAAAGGAAGGAAATTCATCAACGCATTGCAGATTATTACCTCAAAGTTGCTGGGCCGATACCGGAAAAACCCAGTATAGAAAGTTTGGTGTTCCCAATTGAGGCAGTACATCACCTCTGTTGTGCTGGTAGTTATGATAGAGGATTTGATGTTTTTTGGGAGCGGGTTTTACAGGGGACAAGTCTTGTACTGACTCATGAACTAGATGCCTGGGATGTCAGCCTAGCCTTGATGGTAGAATTCTTTCCTAATGGCGATACCTCCCAAGAGCCACAAGTCAGTACTCTTGCGGAAAAATATTGGATATTAAACAATGTTGGGCTTAGTTTAATGAGTGTGGGTCGTTTGGCTGAAGCCTTACCGTTCTACGAGCGTGTTATTAGTATGTATCCAAGTACAAAAGACTGGCTCAATATGAGCATCTTACACCACAACCTAGCATCGCTATATGCCTTTCTCGGTAAGCTTGAAGCTAGTGCTGATGCTGCTAGAAAAGCATTCAATCTTGCTTGTCTTGCTAGAAGTGAGACCAGTCAGCTCGGTTCATTGAGGCGGCAAGGATGGACTGCACACTTGCAGGGTGATAATGAGATGGCCAGTGTATTTTTTCAACAGGCAGAAGCATTGCAAAGAGAAATTGACCCCTCCAGCAAACTGTATCTAAGCTTCTTGCTGGGCATCCACCAAGCTGATTATCTACTGCGAGTAGGAAGTAAAGACTATGCGCGCCAAGTAGCAGAGGCGAACTTAGAAATTTATCAACGCAAGAACTGGCCTGCTACAGTAAGTAATTATTATCGTGTGCTAGGCGATCTAGATGCAGACGCTAGACAAAACGAAGATGCCCGCGAACATTATAGTGAAGCTCTCAAAATTGCCCGTAGCATATCTGAGCGATCTATCCTGATTGAAGCACTACTAGCACGGGGGCGATGGGCGGCGCGACGGGGTGATGTTGCGGCGGCGCGTGGTGATTTAGAAGAAGCGTTGAATTATGCCTGTACTGGTGGTTATCGCATTTACGAAGCAGATATCCGCGTTGCTTTGGGGTGGATGCACCTGGCAAACCACAATTACTCAGCAGCGACAGTAGAGGCAGAAAAGGCGCGCTTAATGAGTGATGAAATGGGCTATTATTGGGGTCGCGTTGATGCTGATGAAGTTTTGCAAGCTTTAAAACAGAATTTCTAATCTCTAGAATGTGGCTGTGCTAAATCGTGTGGTTGTTGTGGGATTTTGGCATTGCTGCGAGGTGGAATTGTCGCTTTTGCCCCTTCGTTGTCTTAATAATACAGTTGTCTTCGACGCTAACATTAAAGAGTTAAAGACTCTATGCTAATAAAAGCTGTTCTGGCAAGTATTGTTTCCCCACATTGGAAATTATTTTGACACATCCGATTTTAAATGGCTGCAAATACATTCGATAGTAAAAGCAACTCCTTCACAGCTTTTGGTTATTTCGATATAGGAGGTCAAGAATGGCTAAGATGGCACTGGTGATCGGGGTCAGCGATTATGAACCTGGTTTGACCCCCCTGCCTGGATCTGCCAGAGACGTAGAGGCAATGCAGCGAGTATTACAGCAGCCCGATGTGGGTGGGTTTAATGAAGTAAAAATGTTATTAAATCCTACACCACAGGAGATGCAGGAAGCGATTGAAACCTTGTTTTCGGGTCGCAAGAAAGACGATTTAGTACTGCTGTTTTTCTCTGGTCATGGTGTTAAAGACGACAATGGTAAGCTGCATCTAGCTACTCGTATTACTCGCAAAACCCCACAGGGAGAACTGATTCGAGCAACAGCAGTTCCAGCCAGTTTTGTACAAGACATCATGAGCAATAGCCGCTCTAAGCGACAAGTTGTCATTCTAGATTGTTGCTTTAGTGGAGCATTTGCTGAAGGTTGGTTAGCTAAGGATGACGGTTCTGTAGATGTTAAAAGCCAACTGGGAGGAGAAGGAAGGGCTGTCCTTACGTCTTCGACTTCCACCCAGTATTCCTTCGAGCAGGAGGGATCCGACCTTTCGATTTATACTCGTTATCTAGTTGAGGGAATTGTGACTGGAGCGGCAGATATTGATAGTGATGGCGTAGTTTCAATTGATGAGTTGCATGAGTATGCCAAAGGGAAAGTTCAAGAAGCTGCGCCAGCAATGAAACCAGAAATTTATGCCGTTAAAGAAGGCTACAAAATCCGTCTTTTTCAAGCACCCATCGAAGATCCAAAGCTAAGGTATCGCAAAGAAGTTGAGCATTTTGCCATTCGTGGCATGATTTCTGTCGTAGGGCGTAATACCTTAGATGCCCTACGCGATGGGCTGGGACTGCTACCTGAAGTTGCTGCGGCAATTGAAGATGAGGTGCTGAAGCCTTACCGAGAGTACCAGAAAAGATTGCAGCGCTATGAGCAAGTTTTAGTTGAGGCGATTGGGCGTGAGTCTTCTCTCAGCAGTCAGACTCAAAACGAGTTAAAACATTTACAACGAGTTTTACAACTCAGAGATGAAGATATTGCCCTAATTGAAGCTCAAATTACTTCTCAGAAAAAAGCAATTCAACCTTTAAGTGAACCAAAGGAACTGATTCAGGCTGAAACTTCCTTCCGCAGTGAAGATGTGACACTTATCAACCCGTCAAACACAGTTTTAGCTCCCAGCCAAGCTGAAATTACTACGCCACCTAGAATCAGGACTCCAAGAATTCAGCCTATTTCTGCTACGTTTTTGAGCAACCGTAAACTGCTGATTGGGGCAAGCATTGCTATTTCTTTAGCTTTCGTAACTTATTTGGGGGTAACATTATCTCGCGATCAACCAATTGAATCACCTGCGTCAATTGGCAGTCCGAGTTCATCTTCCTCAAGCGTTAGTTCATTGGAATTATATAATCAGGCGTTCAACAAACAAAACCAAGGGGATAAGCAGGGAGCGATCGCCGATTATACTCAAGCAATTCAAATTAACCAAGACTGGGGGGCAGACAATCCTGATACTAACTACTATGGTATTGCCTCTACTTACTTAAATAGAGGTTTAGTTCACTATTTGTTGGGCGAGTTTCGACCTGCTTTTGAAAATTTCCAGCAGGCAATTAGTCTTAAGTCTGACCTAGCTATTGCCTACTACTACCGGGGACTTGCTCGCTATTTCTCAGATGCTGATCACAAAGGAGCCGTCAGGGATTTAATGCAGGGAATTGCTATCAACAAAAACTGGGGATATACCAATCCTGCGGCTAACTATTTTGGTAGAGCCTCTGCCCACTTCAGCTTGGGAGATATCAACTCTGAACTAGGCAATATACCGGAAGCTATTAAAAATTATCAGGAAGCAGTCCCTCTGTTTCAGAAGAGGGGAGAGATATTAAATGCTCAAAAAGCACAGGACAGAATTAAAGAACTCCAAAGGCGCAGTCAGTAATACCAATTCAAAATTCAAAATTCAAAATTAAGCATCAATGCCCATTCATTAAATTTTTCTGCCAGTTTATCAAAATTCAATCCCATAACTACACGTCGAATTGTTGAAGATGAGAGAACCCCATGTTTTTGAATGCCAAATTTCACGCATTTATACCCGTCTATGCCGTTTAACAAAATCTCCCCAACCACGATATCCCACATCCCCATTCATCGTTCCCATTATGACAAACAGCAATATCAGCCACATCGGATGTCTTCGTCCATCAGTCGTTCTAAAATCTTCCACTTGCTTTAATTGTTCAATCAGAGACGCACCCATTATTTTCCCCCTTCTACCCTTGCAATTTTACCTGTTTTAGGGAATGAGACAGTCCTGCTTTTTTAAGGGGATCGCCGCAGGCGGGGGGATCTTAACCGAACCGTATTGAATGTTGGGTTTCGTTCCTCTACCGTGTTGGGTTACGCAAAGCCTCCACCCAACCTACAATTTTTTGCTTCAACTCTGTTAACTGTTAACTGTCAACCGTCAACTGCTATAAATATAAAATTTAACGGAAGATTCAATTATTCAGAACGGGTGTACGCTACCAAATGGGAACGCGCCATCAGAGGAAATAACAAATGGGATATGTAATTGCTACAGCAAACATGAAAGGCGGTGTCGGGAAAACCACCCTCACCGTTAACTTAGCCACCTGTTTGGCGAAAAATTATGGTAAACGGGTGCTGGTGCTGGATTTAGATACGCAAATCAGCGCCACACTCAGCTTGATGTCACCTTTAGATTTTGCCAAGCGCCGCAAACAAAGACTAACTTTCAGATATCTCATCGATGATGTGATTAATCCAGATCCCAACGGCAAGCTGACAATCAACGATATTGTTCAAACTAATGTTTGTAATCTCCCCGGTCTAAATTTATTGCCAGGAGATATCGACTTATATGATGAGTTTGTCGTGTCAGAAATGCTGCACAGACAAACAGTTGCTTTAGGTGAACAAGACTTTGAAAATGTTTGGAATCGCTTCGAAAGAGTCTTGATTAATAACATCTTAAAACCAGTGCGCGACGAATATGATTTTATTCTTTTAGATTGCGCCCCCGGTTATAATTTAATGACCCGTAGCGCCCTAGCTGCCAGTGATTTTTATCTGTTACCCGCCAAGCCAGAACCCTTATCTGTGGTGGGGATTCAACTTTTAGAAAGACGCATTGGCCAGTTAAAAGAAAGTCATGAACAAGAAGCGAAGATAAATATTAAAATGCTGGGAATTGTCTTTAGTATGTGCAACACTAATCTACTGACTGGTAGATATTACAAACAAGTTATGCACCGAGTTGTCGAAGATTTTGGTGTAGAACAAATTTGTAAGGCACAAATTCCAGTCGATATTAATGTTGCGAAAGCGGTGGATAGTTTTATGCCGGCTGTGTTGAACGCACCCCAGTCAGCCGGGTCTAAGGCATTTTTGCAGTTAACTCAGGAGTTGTTGCAGAAGTTGTAATATTATGTCTGCTTAAACACTGATCATATCTTGGGAGTTGGTAATAGGTGATAGGTAATAGGTAATGGTAAAAAATTATCTATTACCGACCCTAGCAACAAATCATTGGGTGAAGAAGACGCGATGAATCGCGTCTCTACAAATGCTTTATTTGTCGTACTGTTTTTTCAGATTGGTATTATATTATTAATCACTTACCAAATTTGACTTAAATCTAAAACAAATCCTGGTAATATATCTTCGCCGCTTAATGTCGAAGGATTATCTAATTCTTTTACAGCTTGATCGGGACGATAAATAAATACTTTACGTTGTTTCCTATCTATTAACCAACCTAATTCTGTACCATTATCTATATATTCTTCCATCTTTTCTTGTAATGTTTTCAAACTATCAGTCTCTGAACGCAATTCCACTACAAATTCAGGACAAATAGGCGCAAACCTCTTTCTTTGTTCTACAGGTATCGCTTCCCATCTGGCTTTTTTAATCCAGGCTGCATCAGGAGAACGTACTGCACCGTTAGGTAAGGTAAAACCACCGCTAGAACCAAAACCTACACCTGTACCATTTTGCTTTGTCCATATCCATAATTGACCAGTTAAATTAAAATTGCGCTCATCTGTTTCTGCGCCTGTGGGTGGCATAATCAATAATTCTCCAAGGTGATTACGTTCAATGCGAAAATCACGGTTTACTTGACAGAAATCAAACAATTGCTCGTCACTAACGATTATGTTTGGTTGCATTTTCAGCACCATTCCTAAGATGTCTGTGGCTACAGGTGATTGCGTGTTCATAATCCCTTCTGAATTTTGGCGTAGAGACGTTGAATAAAACGTCTCTACATTCATGTTAAACCTGTTCTAAAACTCGCCAGCTAAGGCAGGAACGCAGCGTTCACAGAGTAGGGGATGCTCTGCTGATTCTCCCACATGGGTGGAGTAGTTCCAACAGCGATCGCATTTTTCCCCATCTGCATTGACTATCCCAATTCCCCAACTATCAGACTGGGAGGTATATTTCCCATCTTGCAGTTTGTCAGCAGCATCTAACAACTCTACTTGGGATGTCAAGAATAAATAACGCAGTTCATCTACGCCGTTACCAACTTCAGGATTTAAAGTTGCAATGGCGTTGCGAGAGTTGGTATCTTTGACGTAAATCAAAGCTTTCGCTTCTAGGGAAGAACCAATCATTTTTTCTACCCTAGCTTGTTCTAACACCTTGTTAACATCGGTGCGTAACTGGCGTAATTGTTGCCAAAACCCTGCCAACTCTGGATTATGCCATTTCTCCTCTACTTGTACCCAACCAGCTTCAAACACTGATTTATACGGTGTTTTGTACGGGAGATATTGCCAGATATCTTCAGCTGTGTGACATAGCACTGGGGCGATCGCTCGTGCTAAATTTTGTAGAGCAATGTGTATCACTGTCTGACAACTGCGGCGGCGGAAAGAATCGGCTGCGCTGATATATAATCTATCCTTGGCAACATCTAAGTAGAAGTTAGATAAATCCACCACGCAGAAATTCTGCACCGTTTGGAAGAAGCGGAAGAATTGGAAACTTTCAAAAGCTTCCGTCACTTCCTCAAACACCTCACGGATGCGGTGCAGCATATACTTATCTAACTGCGGCATTTCCTCAAACTGTACAGCGTCTTTTTCTGGGTCAAAGTCATGCAAACTACCTAGCAAGAACCGCGCCGTATTGCGAATCTTACCTCTGACATCGTTGAGTTGTTTGATGATATTGCCACCCAAACGCACATCCCCGGTGTAATCTACAGAAGATGCCCACAACCGCATAACATCTGCACCATAAGGTGGTTCTTTCTTCTGGTCTTTACCCCCAGAAATGAGAATTTTTGGGTCAACTACATTTCCTTCTGATTTACTCATTTTCCGCCCTTGTTCATCCAAAACAAAGCCATGAGTTAATACAGTTTTGTAAGGTGCAATGCCATTCACAGCCACACTAGTCAACAAACTCGACTGGAACCAACCGCGATGTTGGTCGGAACCTTCCAAATACATATCCGCCGGGTAGCGTAACTCTGGACGCTGCTTGACTACGGAAGCCCAAGAAGAACCAGAATCAAACCATACATCCATCGTGTCTGTACCTCTGCGGTAAGACCGACCATTATTTCTATAGGACTCTGGTAATAATTCCTCTACCGACAACTCCCACCAAGCATCGGAACCTTTTTCGGCAATGATGGCTTGTACATAGTTGATGGTTTCCTCATTTAGTAGAGGTTCATTGGTTTCCTCATCGTAGAATACCGGAATTGGTACACCCCAGGAACGCTGGCGAGAGATACACCAATCAGAACGTTCCGCCACCATCGGCGTGATGCGATTTTCACCTTGGGCTGGTATCCATTTTACAGTAGCGATCGCCTTTAGTGCCTCATCCCGGAAACCTTCCACCGAAGCAAACCACTGTTCAGTCGCCCGGAAAATTGTCGGCTTCTTAGTCCGCCAATCATAAGGATACTTATGTGCATAAGCTTCTTCCTTCAACAAGGAACCCGCAGCCGTCAACGCATCAATGACCGCCTGATTGCCATCACCCAACACATTCAACCCAGCAAACTGTCCCGCCTCCTGGGTAAAATCGCCATTGTCGTCCACAGGTGCAAGAATAGGCAAACCATAACGCAGACCCACAACATAGTCTTCTTGACCATGACCAGGGGCAGTATGTACCAACCCAGTACCCGAATCAGTAGTGATATAATCACCACCCACAACCACCGGACTTTCCCGGTCAAATAAAGGATGACGGTAAGTAGTATGTTCCAACTCCTTACCTTTAAAAGTAGCTTTCACAGTCAACTGCGCCGAGATAGTCGCCGCCAAACGTTCCACTAAATCAGCCGCCACAATCAAATACTTGAAATTACTTTGCGCCTCTGCGCCTTTGTGTGAGATTTCCACCACAGCATAATTCAAATCGCCATTAACAGCCACCGCCAAATTTCCCGGAATAGTCCAAGGCGTAGTAGTCCAGATAGCCACACCCAAATCAGGCAAATACTCACCCAACAAAGGTTTTGCCGCCTCAGCTAAACTAGTCACAGGAAAAGCCGCATAGATACTCCGGGAAGTATGCCCTTCTGGATATTCCAACTCCGCCTCAGCCAACGCTGTCTTAGAACTAGGACTCCAGTGAACAGGCTTCAACCCACGATATATGTATCCTTTTAAGACCATCTGCCCAAACACACCAATCTGCGCCGCCTCATATTCAGGCTTCAGCGTCAAATATGGATTATCCCAGTCACCCCAAACACCATAACGTTTAAAATTTTGGCGTTGGTCATCAACAGTAGCCAAAGCGAACTCTTTAGCCTTTTGCCGCAGTTGTAGTGGTGTTAAATTTTGCCGTTCTGCTGACTTGAGATTTTGCAAAACTTTTAATTCAATTGGTAAGCCGTGACAGTCCCAACCAGGCACATAGCGAACCTTCCGACCTTGCAGCAGTTGGTAACGATTAATAATATCTTTGAGAATTTTATTTAAGGCATGACCAATATGAAGTGAGCCGTTAGCGTAGGGAGGCCCATCGTGCAGTATAAATAATTCACCTGGGTTATTTTGCGACAGGCTCTCAAAAATTTGATTTTCTTCCCAAAACTTTTGGATTTCGGGTTCCCGCTTAATGGCGTTCGCCCGCATATCAAAATTGGTCTTGGGTAAATTTACAGTATCTTTGTAGCTTCCAGTTTCCGTCACAGCTTCATGCCTAAGATTATGTATGCAGGTTCTATCAATTATAGAAGATGGTAGGAAACCCAAAATTACCTCTTTTGCTCACACCGTCCTTGCTACTTAAGTAATATCACTACTGTTTAGACACAATAAATACCTTAAAATTATATTTTACCGACAAAGTACCATCACAAACTTAGAGAAAAATAAACAACTTTGTATTTTGAATGCAGCCAACATTGACAAAGCGCGGCGAATCCATCAGTAAACTTATAATTTGGATACGAACAGAATATTTATTTAATATCCATATTTGTAATCAAAGACTATCGTAATTTATTGAAACAATTGCTTCTTCATCATCACAATTGCGGAAACATAACACTTTTTCCTGATGAGAAAATCAGGAATTTTACGGATATAAAATAAATTAAAAGTATTTAAAATGATAAGTCAATGAAGATTGATTTATCTATGGGAGTATTCAAATATAGCGATATTATCTAGAATAAAAAACAAGATTAAAGTCGTGGACTAGATGCAGAAGATAATGATAAAAAATCATCAATGATAATATCTTCTGTCACTTTTATCTTTCATGTTTTATCACCTTTCAATGAATTAAACTATAATTCAATCAACTGTTGTTTGACAAAATTCATTTGTCAAACAACAGCAGCTTACTGGTTGGGGTTTTGAGAAAGCTGATTTTAAAATCACAGATATCGAATACAATTTCCCCCGGTCTGATGGTATCAAATAACGTACTTAATGAATTTAAAACTTGTACCCAACTCCAATATAATGGACAGTTAGTTATTAATAGTCCTAAGGGACATCAATGGACTTTCTATTATCGATTGGGTAGGATAGTTTGGGCAACAGGAGGAACTCATCCTTTTCGTCGCTGGCGTAGACTCATGGCTCAACATTGCCCACAGATTGATGTTGATAAAATGCAACTACGTCCGCAAGATATATCGATGAGTTACTGGGATTACCGCCTGTTAGAAATTTTGTATAAAAAGCAGAAGATTCAACGGGAGCAAATTCATAGTATTGTTGATAATACCATCAACGAACTTCTGTTTGAATTAGCCCAACAGAGTAATTTTGTCACTATTAGTTGCGAACGTAACCAAAAAGTTATCCTAGAGACACCAATGAGTTTCACGAGTGCAGATGTGTCAATGAAACAGATGCTAGAATCGTGGAAAAATTGGTCAGAAGCGGGCTTGGTAAATATTTGTCCTGACTTAGCACCAGTAATTTGTAGACCAGAACAACTCCAACAACAGGTAAGTCCATCTGTTTATAAAAACTTTGTCACTTTAATTAATGGCAAATCCACATTGCGAGATTTAGCTGCCAAAATGAGGCAGAATGTTTTGCCAGTCTCCCGTTCTTTGCTACCCTATGTCCTTAAAGGAATCATCGAATTGGTGGAGTTGCCCGATTTACCTTTAGCTGTAGTAGAAACTCTCAATAAGGCGACCTCTGCACAACCTACAAAATCCAAGGTTCCGGTGATAGCCTGTGTAGATGATAGTCCACAGGTTTGTAAACTTCTGGAAGATATTATCACCGCCAATGAAATGAAATTCATCAAAATTCAAGATGCTGTACAGGCATTACCACTGCTGATTCAAGAAAAACCAGACTTGATCTTTTTAGATTTAATCATGCCAGTGGCTAGTGGTTATGAAATATGTACGCAATTGCGGCGAATTCCTACTTTTGCTAACACACCCGTAATTATCTTAACAGGCAATGATGGTCTGTTAGATCGAGTACGTGCTAAGGTTGTGGGTTCTACTGACTTTCTCACAAAGCCTGTAGCAGCAGATAGGGTGATGAGTATAATCCGTAAATACTTACCTATGCAACCTACATCCACAGCCAAAACAGGATCTCGTTTAGAATTTTGTTAATAATCAGTGTCCCTAATTGATGAATACATGGAATCTTTTGATGGTCTAGAGTAATTTATTTTTCAGGATAAATTATTGTTAACTTTGGTACATAATTATTTGCAATAAATAAGTGTATTTCGGTCAAGAAAATATGAAGTATACGTATTTTTCCTGAGCCGAATTTAACATTAAGAGATCAAAATTATAACAAACAACTAGCCTGTGGTTGTCAGGATTAAATACACAATTTGCCTTTGATATTTTAGCTAAAAACCTACAATTTTACAGAAAATTATCATGAATACAGTGTTAGTTATCGAGGATGGTCTCACCGACCGCGAAATTCTTATTCGTTACTTACAACAAGCTGGCTATTCTGTAATTAGTGCCACAAGTAGTGAGGAAGCCCAAGAAAAATTAGATGTAACTCAGCCAGATTTAATATTTCTGGATGTGATTTTACCAGGTAAAAGTGGTTTTGAAATTTGTCGAGAACTGAAAAATAATCCAAAGACTAGCAATATCCCTGTGGTTTTCTGTTCTACCAAAAATAGTGATGTAGATAAAACTTGGGGAAATATGTTAGGGGCAGAAGCTTATCTTTCTAAGCCCATCAATCAGGAAGAGTTAACTTTAACTCTCAAGAGACTTTCTAGATAAAATTTTCTAGAAATCAACCAAATACTAAATAAATTAAAGGGTGAAAATTTGGAAAGTCAGCAGAAATTTTTAAGCTTTAATTTGGGAATCAAAGATACAGCAGTAATTTCCTTGCAGCATATTACAGAAGTTTTACAAGTGTCTTTGATGGATATATGCGGCGTACCCCAAATGCCGGCTTGTGTTCTCGGTGTGTACAACTGGCGCGGTGAAATGTTGTGGTTAGTAGATTTAGAAGAAATGCTAGGCTACCCACCGCTATCACGTACAAGCAATTTTATGGCAAGAATGATGGCAATTGTGTTGGAGGATGATGGTAAGCATTTAGGAATTCTAGTCCGGCAAATGATGGATATTGAGTTTCTAGACAATAATCAAATGAAAGCACCTGCTGCTGAATTATTTTCATCATCTATTACTGATTTTTTGCAAGGATATTTCATTAATAATGATGAGAAAATGATGTTCAATTTAGATGCTAGTGCTATTATTCATTCTCCTATGTGGGTTACTCATAACTAGTCATCAATCAAGCAGTATTGATTATGGCTTTCAAAGCCTATAATCTTCACAATAACTTAAATTTGCTAACAATTACATATCCATCAATTCAAGTGTAACACTAATTAGCAAATATCAAATAATTAAACTAAAAAAAATTGAGGTTTATTGAGATGACGATCGCAAAATATAACAGCAAGGAAAATGAGAAAGTTGCTCCAGCTTCTCAACTAGAAAATCCCAATTTAGCTAATAACGTCCAGAAAGAAGAAATCGGAGTCAATGAAAGCGCCCAACAAGTAAAAATGTGGCGACAGCAGTTGCAAGATATCATCATGCAGATGCGCCAAGCATCAGAGTGGGATGCAGTTTTAAAAATTACCGTGGCGAAAGTTAGAGAAAAAATTGCTTGCGATCGCGCTTTAATTTATCAGTTTACTTCACATGAGTCTGGCACAGTTTTAGCCGAGTCAAGAACTCTTGGTTGGACACCAACTATGGGGGAATTTCTTCCAGGCATTACCTTTGGTTTGGATACGAACCAAGACTATATAGAGCCAATAGCTATTAATAATGTTACTCAAATCCAACTTACTCCCTATCAAAAACAATTATTAGATAAATTCCAAATTAAAGCTAGTTTAAGTTTGCCAATAGTCGCAGACGGTAAAGTGTGGGGATTGCTGGTAGTGACTGGCTGCGTTAGCGCTAGAAACTGGCAAGAAACGGAAATTACTCTATTAACCCAAGTTAGTACAGAGTTAACCTATAGATTGCAGAGTTTTGAATTTAAAACTCAATTACAACTGCAAAATCAGGCTAAACAAGCTGTATCTAAAGTGATGGAAAAAATCTTACGCCTATCAAATACAGATAAGATTTTCCAAAGCACCACGCAAGAGATCCGTCAATTATTAAAGTGCGATCGCGTCGCTGTTTATCGTTTCAATCCTGATTGGAGTGGGGAATTTGTCGCGGAATCTGTAGGTAGTGGTTGGGTAAAACTAGTAGGCCCTGATATTAAGACTGTTTGGGAAGATACCCACTTACAAGAAACCCAAGGAGGACGTTATCGCCATCAAGAAAGTTTTGTTGTTAACGATATTTATGAAGCCGGTCATTTTTCTTGCCATCTAGAAATTTTAGAACAGTTTGAAATCAAAGCCTACATTATCGTTCCTGTGTTTGCTGCGGAAAAATTATGGGGTTTACTAGCAGCTTATCAAAACTCTGGTACTCGTGAGTGGGTAGAGTGGGAATCTAGTTTTTTGGCTCAAGTTGGGTTGCAATTTGGCATAGCTATTTCTCATGCAGAATATTTAGAAAAAACGCGATTGCATTCTGAGCAAATGATGCAGATTGCTGAACAAGAAAAAATCTTCTCCAGAATAGTTAACCGTATTCGCCAAGCTACAGATGTAGAAACTATTTTTAGAACCACAACTCAAGATGTACGCCAATCATTACGATGCGATCGCGTCGCTGTTTATCGCTTTAATCATTATTGGGGTGGTGAATTTATCGCTGAATCAGTGGCTTCTGGATGGACAAAAGTTGTAGGGCCAAATATCAAAACTATTATAGATGATACCTATCTACAAGATACTAAAGGTGGACGCTATGCCAGAGGAGAAAATCATATTGTCAATGATATTTACACAGTAGGTTTTGCACCCTGTCATATCGAAACATTAGAGCAGTTCGATGCTAAAGCTTATATCATTGTGCCTATCTTTTTTGGCGATAAATTATGGGGCTTGCTTGCAGCGTACCAAAACTCTGGTTCCCGCGAGTGGCAATCTTGGGAAGTCAATTTTTTAAATCAAATCGCCCTACAATTTAGCCTTGCCAAATCGCAATTAGACTATCTAGAACAGGTACAAATAAAATCTGAGAAAATAGCTCAGATGGCGGAACAAGAAAAAGCCTTTACTAAGATAGTTAACCGCATTCGTCAAGCTGTAGATATCGATGACATTTTCAAAATTACTACCCAAGAAGTCCGGCAATTATTAAGGAGCGATCGCGTCGCTGTTTATCGTTTCAATCCTGATTGGGGTGGTGAGTTTGTGGCGGAATCAGTAGGTAATAATTGGGTCAAACTCGTAGGGACTGATATTAAAACTGTTTGGGAAGATACCTACATCCAAGAAACTCAAGGTGGTAGATATGCTAAAGGTGAAACCTTTGTTGTTAATGATCTGTACGAAGCAGGCCATTCTCCCTGTCATTTGGAAATTTTAGAACAATTTGAAGTCAGGGCTTATGTGATTGTTCCTGTGTTCATTAACGAACAATTATGGGGATTGCTGGCAACTTACCAAAATTCTGGCCCCCGTGATTGGGAACAATCCCAAGTTAGCCTCCTAGCACGGGTAGGCGACCAGTTGGGATTAGCGCTGCAACAAACTGAATATCTGCAACAACTACAAACACAATCAGCACAGCTAGCAGAAGCTGCAAAGAGGGAAAAAGCAGCCAAAGAGTTACTGCAACAGCGTTCTATTCAACTACTAATGGCTGTGCGACCAGCTTTAAATGGTGATTTGACAGTCCGCGCACCCATTACAGAAGACGAACTAGGCACCATTGCCGACGCTTACAATAACACCTTACAAGCCTTGCGGCAAATTGTCTTACAAGTGCAAACATCTTCTCAGCAAGTCGCCCAAACCTCCACCGATAGCAATGCTTCACTTGCAAGCTTGAATAACTTAGCTAAACAACAATCCCAAGAAATTACTACCGCCTTGGGTGAAATTCAACAGATGCTAGACTCTACCCAAGCCGTGGTAGCTAGCGCCGAGTTAGTACAAGTGGCAGTACAACAAGCAAACAAAACTGTCGAATCTGGCGATGCAGCCATGAACCTGACAGTGCAAGCCATCCAAGCAATTCGAGAAACTGTAGCGCAAACCAGCAAAAAAATTAAGCGCTTGAGTGAATCTTCGCAAAAAATCTCCAAAGTGGTGAACTTGATTAGTAGTTTTGCCACCCAGACAAACGTCTTGGCTTTGAACGCCGCTATTGAAGCCACCCGTGCAGGGGAATACGGTAAAGGTTTCGCAGTGGTAGCCGATGAAGTCCGTTCTTTATCTCGCCAGTCAGCCGCCGCCACAATTGAAATTGAAAAATTAGTCCAAGAGATTCAGGAGGAAACTGGAGAAGTTGCGGTAGCAATGGAAACCGGGATTCAGCAGGTAGTAGAAGGGACAAATTTTGTTAGTGAAACAAGGCACAACTTAAATGCGATCGTTTCTGCAACTGCCGAAATTAGCCAATTAATTCAACAAATTACTGATGCAACTCAAAAACAAATGGGGCAATCTGTATTAGTCACAAATTCGATGAAAGATGTGGCAGCGATCGCCAATAAAACTTTTGCAGAATCACAAGATATTGCCACCGTCTTCCAAGACTTATCAGGTATGGCGCAAGATCTGTTAACAACCGCCAGTAAGTTCAAAGTGAATTAATAATTAGGGACTGGGGATTGGGGGCTAGGAACTAGCTAGTAACTTGTCAATTTTTCTAGTAAGGGTTTTAGTCCCAACTTGAGAAGTACTACAGTCCTGCCTGCCAACCCTCAAAACTATCTTGACAAAATTACCCACCCAATCCCCAGTACCCAATCCCCAATATCCAATTCCCAGTACCCAAATTATGATTACTGATACCGAAATTCGTGAACAAGGCTATATTTATTTTTTAGCAGAAGCGCCAGATTTAATTCAAACTATCGAGCAAGAATTATTCAGTCTAGCTGAAAATCATAGTATAGCCAGAGTTCATAATTTAATGCGTGCTACTCATACAATTAAGGGTGGTGCTGCTACCGTTGGGCTAAACACAATTCAGACGATAGCCCATTCTTTGGAAGATGTGTTTAAGGCTTTATATAGCCCCAAGGTGGTAATAGATGCTGAGTTACACACTTACTTATTTCAGGCTTATGAATGTTTGCAATTGGCATTAACATCGGAATTAACAGGCAGCATTATTAACGAAGAAGAACTTTTACAAAGAGCTACTGATATATTTGCTAAACTTCAAGAAAAATTAGGCGATAATTTTAGTGATAATTCTCATATCCCTACCTCTGAAGAGTTGGGATTCGATATTGTTCAATCTATATTTGAAGTAGGTGTGCAACAACGTTTAGGAAGTATTACTGAAGCTCTTAAAAATATAGAAAATGATACAGAATTAAGAGATTTTTTTAGTTCCCAATTAGAAGTATTTCTCGGTTTGGCAGAGTCTTTAAATTTACCTGGTTTTGGCGAAATTGCACAAACAGCTTTGACAGCGCTACAAGTTAATCCTCGTCAAGTACGCGAAATTACTGAGATTGCCTATGTCGATTTAGAGCAGGCACAACGCAATATTTTAGCAGGTGATCGCACTCATGGTGGTACACCTTCTGCGGCTTTACGGCAATTAACATCAGTTGTGACAAATCAGGCATCTGGGGAAGTTGATTCAGAATTTTTAATTCGCCAAGAAGAATTTTATCAGTTTTTAACTACATTAAATAATAACAAAAGCGAATGTCTTCAGCCTGTAACTGCTCAATTATACTTAAAAGTAGTTCATTACATTTTTGGCTGGTTTAACCATGAAAGAGAAATACCAGAATCAGCTTTAAAATGGGATTTACTTATTACCAATGATGAATTTTCTAGTTCAATTGAATATATTGAAAATTGGCTAGGTAAGTTTTTGAAATTTGTGCGGCAGGAAGTAGATAGTGAAAGTATTTGCCTTTATCGTCAAGGTATTATTTTAATTATACTTTTATCGATTGTCAAATTTCAATATTCAATTAAAAAAACTGCCGATAGTATTCTCCTAATCCAAGCTATTCAAACTAAAATCGGTTTAGTCGCTCAAGAATATAAGCAATATCCTCCTATTACTGCCCAAGAAAAAAACTGGGTTGACAACCCTAAATTACAAAAACTTCTAATTTTTAAAAATATATCAACTTCCTCATCCAACATGAATGATGGACTGTTAGAAGCAATTTGGGGAGGAGAAGCTAGTGAAGAAGAGACTCAAGTTGAGCCACAAATAGAAGTGAATGATATTTCTGAATCTACGACATCTTTAGCTGTAGCTGAAAAATCGAGTACAGAAATTACAGAAACAGCCCTGGATGTTGTAAATGAACAAATAATCGATAAAGTTAAAAATTATCAAGGTAAAAAGAATCATAAAAGCTCATCTGTACGTGTGGAAGTTGAGGGATTAGAACGCATTAATTATTTGGCTAGTGAACTGCTAATTCACCAAAAAAGACGCACTTTAAATGATGAACAAGTGCAAGAAATTATCGATCAGTTATTACAACGCCTTAACAAGCATCAAGAAACTTTAAATCAACTTCGTGATTTACCACTACAACGGCAAAGTTTAGCAACACAACATATACAAAGTTTTGCTTCGGTTAATTTTGATCCCTTAGAAATGGATGCTTATACAGAATTTCATCTGACATTACACGAAGCAATCGAAGAGACATCACAATTACAAGAAGCAACAGAGTCCATTGATTTTTTATTCAAACAAGCTACTCAAATTAGTCAGAAAAAACAAAGTTTAGCTTTCAGTTTGATAGATAACTTAGTTGAAGCGAGGATGTTGCCTTTAGAAAATATCCTCAGCCGCTTCCCCCACATGGTAAAAAACCTCAGTACTGTTTACCACAAACGGGTGGATTTAAAATTTAATGGCACAGATGTACTAATAGATAAGGCGATCGCTGAAAAGCTGTATGATCCCTTGTTACACTTAGTCCGTAATGCTTTCGATCACGGTATTGAATCTCCAGAGGTTCGCCGAGAACGCGGTAAACCAGAACAAGGTGTGATTGAAATCTGTGCTTATCATCAAGGTAGTCAAACAATTATCGAAGTTAGAGATGATGGACAAGGCTTAAAGCTAGACAGCATTCGTAAAAAAGCTATTGAACTGAATTTCATTTCCAAGAACGATCAATCCAAAGAAAATTTATCTCAAATCAATGATTCTGAACTGTTAGAATTCATGTTCGCACCAGGATTTACTACTGCGGAAAAAGTTAGTGAACTTTCTGGACGCGGGATGGGACTAGATATTGTCCGTTCTCAACTGCAAGCACTCAACGGCTCAATTTCTGTGCAGACTTTGCCTAATCAAGGTACAAAATTTATCCTTAAAATACCCTTTTCTATGACTACCGATCAATTAATGCTAGTACAAGCTGGCGGTGTTGTTTATGCTCTACTATTGGATAGTATTGAAAAAATAGTCATTCCCTCAGCGCAACAAATTCAAGAATTTGAAGGTAAACGCGTTTTACATTGGGATAGCGGTAATGAAGATACTATGCTTAGTCTGCATCAACTCTCAGAGTTGATGTATTATAATGGTAGCTGTTTTAATAATTTGAATACGAGTAATTTACTGCCTGAGCATAACACAGAAGAGATGAATCATCCTGTATTATTGCTGAGACGAAACCAAGGCATTTTCGCTTTACAAGTTGACCAAATTATCGGTGAACAAGAACTAGTAATTAGACCATTGGGAAATGCGATCGCTCCCCCCAAATACGTGTATGGTTCCAGTAGTTTAGCTAATGGCAACCTCATGCTAGTTATTGATGGTGCTTTGCTATTAGAGTCCGTGGAGATGCAGGCAACCCTTGATACCTTGGCGCTACCAACAGATGAATATGCCAATCAACAAGCCTTATCAATATCCCCATCTACTATTCCATCGCTACCTTTATTATCCGCTACTGTAGAGACAAATCAAAAATTATCAAAAGTAATTTTAGTAGTGGATGATGCTATTAGTTTGCGGCAAACCTTATCCTTAACTCTGCAAAAATCTGGTTATCAAGTAATCCAAGCACAAAACGGGGCTGAAGCTTTAGAACAGTTACAACGACACCCAGAAATTCAACTTGTTGTTTCTGATTTAGAAATGCCCCGGATGAATGGCTTTGAATTCTTAAGCCATATTCAACATAATCCCAAATACACCAAAATTCCTGTAATCATTCTCACTTCTCGTAGTGCGGAAAAGCATCGTCAACTCGCCCAAGAATTAGGTGCAAAAGCTTATTTATCAAAACCTTATTTAGAACATGAGTTGATTAATACTATTGAAAGTTTAATCAATTCAGCAAAAGACAATTTAAATCGATTAATCACAGTTTGAAGAAGGCGGATAATTTTTTGGGAGCGATCGCAGAGTGACTAACTTTGAGCTAATTGTTCTATAAGTTGCAGTAGATGTTGCTCAATTTGCCCAAGGGCTTCGGTTGCAGAGGTTTTATCGATGTCGTGAACTAGCCAGTATTCAATTACATCAACCCATTGAGGAAAGCGCTCATTCATTAGTGGGCGGTGTTCTGCTTCATCTAGGGCAATAACCTTGGTAGCTGATTGAAAATCTGGCTCACAGGCTGGCTGGGGAAACCGTTCATCATCAGATATATTCACTAAACGCGCTGCTAAAGCTTCAGCCGCATATTGGGAAATTGCCCCCACATTGTTTACACCCCGTTCCAGTGCTAATCCTCTGGAATCAGCCTGCCAATTTAACCCCTGTTTGGTAGCCAACCAATTAAATAGGTGTTCGGCAAAGCGACTGCGGTAGTAGTTACCTGTACACAAGAACAAGATTTTATTCATTTGACTAAATGATTTTGATTAAGCCTACGGGCTTTTTACTGGTAAATGGGTTTATTTGCAAGATATCTAGGCTACTTTTCAATAAATCAGATGGTTGCAATAAAGTGATTTTGTACCAATACGGGAGGGCGATCGCCTAATTACAAAGGATTAGCCTCTGTCACCACTTCAGGCAGTGGAATCAACTCTGTTTCATCTGGCACAGTAGCAAAGCGACAGTCTCGCCAATCGGATTTAGCTTTCTCTATTCGCTCTGGTCGGCTAGAGACAAAATTCCACCATTTGTAGCGTGTACCCAATGGCTCTCCACCAATCACAATACACCGAGCAGCGTCAGTAGCAGAAACCTTGACCTCGTGACCTGACTCTAAGATAGCCAGGCGATATGGCTCTATGGGCTGATCATTAATGCTTATCCCTTCTGTAACACTGTATACTGCTCTCTCTGAATAATCAGTAGGAATATTGAAGTGACCATTGGCAGATAGCACTCCATCTAAATAGAGGATGGGTGAAAAAACTTTCACAGGTGAGGTATGGTCATATGCTTCTCCAGCAATAAGCTTGATGGTAACACCGTTCTTGTCCCAGGTGGGAAGGTTTTCAGCTGGATAATGAGTAAACCAAGGATCAGTTTCTTCGTATTCGACAGGCAAAGCAATCCAGGTTTGGATACCATGAATGGTAGTTTCGTTGTGACGGTCAAAGTCGGGCGATCGCTCTGAATGTACAATCCCCTTTCCCGCCGTCATCCAGTTCACTGCACCCGGTTGAATCTCTTGCACGATACCTAAACTATCGCGGTGCATTATAGAACCATCGAATAAGTAAGTTAAGGTGGCAAGATTAATATGAGGATGTGGTCGTACATCAATGCCTTTGTTGGGTGGTAAAACAGATGGGCCAAGATGATCAAAAAAGATAAACGGCCCGACCATTTGACGATGCGGATATGGCAAACTACGGCGGGCAACAAACCCACCCAAATCTTTAACTTCAGGTTCAATCAGTTGAAGTATTGCCATAAGTAGCGGGGGGTAATTGGTAGATGCTGCAATCATTATAAGTAGATTCACCTGACAAAAAGCTCATACCAATTCAAAATTCAAAATACCCTTCGGGTTCTCCGAAGGAGTACAAAATTCAAAATTAAGAATCAAGAGAGGACAAGCGTTTGGGGTTGTACATCTGTCACATTTTTTTTTCAAATTGGTATCACCTTTGTGAATTATCTATTTGTGCATAGATGAAGATGGAATTAAAAAGTGGGAGTACAGAAATACCTATGGAGAAAGCAACATTTGGGGCTGGCTGTTTTTGGGGCGTGGAGGCGGCATTTCGCAAGGTAAAAGGGGTAGTATCAACCTCAGTTGGCTATATGGGAGGGCATTTCCCTAACCCTTGCTATCTTGATGTATTGTCGAGGATAACTGGTCATGCTGAGGTGGTGCAAATAGAATATGACCCTCAACTTGTTAGTTATGAAGATTTGTTAGCAGTTTTTTGGGATATTCATGACCCGACAACCCTCAACCGCCAGGGGCCAGATAAAGGAGAACAGTACAGGTCTGTAATCTTTTTTCACAATGAGCAGCAAGCAGAAGCGGCGCAGCAGTCAAAAGCCAAGCTTCAGGTGTCAGGCAGATTTGAACGCGATATTGTGACCGAGATTAAGCAGAATAGTGAATATTACTTAGCGACAGAGGAACATCAACAGTATTTTGAGAAGCAGGCAAAACGCTAATGGAAAAAGACAGTCCCTATCAAGCAAGTTTCACAGTCAAATCAGGTGATACGCACCTAAATCAAATATTCATGCGTCAGGGCTGTCCATAGTCAAGAGTCCAGAGTCAAAGGCTAGCTTGGACTGTGGACTTTTGACAACCTGAGTGCGAAATATACAATTTAAATGCGTAAAAGCTTATGAAAGATGTCTTTTCCCTACACCCTTACACCCCTTTCAATTCAGGAGGGCAAATATTTTTAGCAATAATAGTTAGTAAAGCGAGTTGAGATTTAGCTAAGTATGGATAACTCACCTGAAAGCAAGTCTAGCTACCCTGCTGGGGGTGGTTTACCAGTGATTCAGTATTGGGTAGAACAAACTCTCTCACCACAAGGATTACAGTTATGGCAAACTCTCAATCATAAAAGCGCGTGTTTATCTTGTGCTTGGGGTACGGGTGGACAAAAAGGGGGATTTGTTAATGAAGCGGGAGAATATTTACAACGCTGTGCTAAAAGTGTAGAGGCGATCGCTGCGGAATTGCAACCAGGAATTAAGCAAGATTTTTTCCAAGAATATAGTATCAGTGAATTACAAAACCTCACTTCTCAAGAATGCGATCGCTTGGGTAGATTAAGTTATCCTCTGATTCTCAGATCAGGTTCGTCTCATTATCAACGTATTAGCTGGGAAGAAGTTTACCAAATCGCTACACAAGCCTTTAATTTACCACCAGCGCGAATTGCCAGCTATAGTTCTGGACGTTCATCTAATGAAGCTGCCTATTTACTACAATTATTAATGCGATCGCTAGGTAGCAATAATCTAGCCGACTGCTCAGATTTATGTCACGCTCCCTCAACAGTGGGGTTAAAAAAAGTTTTTGGTTCAGGTACATCAATGGTAAGCCTAGAGAGCCTAAAACATAGTGATTGTCTTGTTTTAATTGGTTCTAACGCACCAGCGAACCATCCCCGCTTGATGAACGAATTAATCAAGTTGCGGGAAAGAGGTGGAAAAGTAATTATTATTAATCCACAAATAGAAATCGGACTAGTTAAATTTGCCTCTCCTGCATTTCCCATTAAATCTTTACTCACCGGTGGTTCAGATATATCTTCCTTATATTTACAACCAATTCCTGGGAGTGATGCGGCATTATTTGTGGGATTGCAGAAATCACTCATAGAACAGAATTTAATCCAAATAGAATATCTCAAAGCTTATACTCAAAATTGGCAAAAAGTTGTAGATTACGCTAATCATATATCGTGGGATGACATTACTAATACCTGTGGTATATCTCAGGAAGAAATCACAGCCACAGCTTATATAATTGGAAAATCAACGCGTGTAGTTTTTGCCTGGGCAATGGGCGTAACTCAACAAGCTAACGGTGTAGATAATATTTTTAGTATTGCTAATACAGCTTTAATTACAGGTAACGCTGGTAAAATTGGGGCTGGAACTATGCCCATTCGAGGCCATTCCAATGTGCAAGGATTTGGTTCGATGGGTGTGACTGTAAATTTGCGAGAAGAAATCAAACAAGCATTATCTCAACTATTAGGAAAACCTCTGAACGAAACTCCTGGTTATCATACCCGTGACTTAATAGAAGCAGCAGAAACAGGAAAGATAGATACACTATTCTGTTTAGGGGGCAATCTGTATGCAGCCAACCCAGACTTACAGCAAGCAAAACAGTCGTTATCGCAAATAGATACCATTTTTTATGTGGCGACTAAACCGAACTTAGGACATTTTCACGGATTAGCTAAACAGCAAACTCTAATATTACCTGTATTCAATCGTTTTGAAAATCCTCATAAAACTACAACTGAATCAGGCAATAATTTTGTGAGGTTAAATGATGAAGGCAAAAGTCATTTACAACCATCTAATTCTGACTTGATTTCAGAAATAGAATTAATTACAGAAATTGCTCATCGTTTACATAGTGAAACACCAATAAATTGGCGTAAACTGCAAGATACAGCTTATATCAGAGAATTAATTGCTAAAACTATTCCTGGTTATGAAAAAATTGCCACAATTGACCAAACTAAACAGGAATTTCTGATTGAAGGGCGGATTTTAGAAGAACCAAAATTTCCTACATCTGATGGCAAAGCGCAGATGTTCGTTACACCTTTACCACAATTATCATTACCAACTAAAGCAGCATTTGGTGTATCAGAGCATCAGCCAGGAATTGTGCTAATTTTGGGAACAGGACGCAGCTATGGTCAACATAATACTGTAGTTTATCGTAGTGAAGATAAATACAGAGGAATGCCTCATCGTGAATGTATTTTAATGAATCCTCTGGATGTAAAAAAAGCGGGATTTCAGGAACATCAGCGAGTCATAGTCAAAGGAGATAAGGGAAAGTTAGACAATATTGAAATTATTTGTGGAGCAATTCGTGAGGGTGTAGCTTTTATGTTTTATCCTGAAGCTAATGTTTTATTTCAAGCAAAAATTGATCCACAAAGTGGCACACCTGCTTATAAAAGAGTTCCAGTTTGTATCATAGCAACCTGATTTAATTAAGAAGTTGAGTAGCTGGGAATTAATCATGATGAAATTATGCGGTAATAACTATTGTTTATTACCCAACCATCGGTAGAAGTATCTAAAAGACGATTATCATTCATACCAGAGCTAGAAGGCAAAACAGTGACTGCCTATCTACGATACAAAGGTCAACAAAGGCAATGTACCTCTAAGCCAATTACTAAGTATTAAGTTCATTTAATTACACGGAAGATGGTTGGTCTCGCTCAGTATAGCTGTTGACGGTTGACTGTTGACTGTTGACAGACCTGAAAGCATTGTTTTCTCAGGGTTTTATCTCATACCAATTTGAAAAAAGAATGTGACAGATGTACAACCCTAAACGCTTGTCCTCTCTTGATTCTTAATTTTGAATTTTGAATTTTGAATTTTGAATTGGTATTAGCTTGATGTCCTAATCTATTTGCCTAAGACTGTAGAGGCCAATTTCGGTAACGATTTTTTACATTACCAATTACCCGTACTTAAACGAACTTTATACGAAAATGACATTTGTTGAGGAGACAAAAATGAGGTCGTGACCTGGCTAGAGTTCTGGAAATCGTCATGCACGAACTATTTCACCCTATTTTTGATAACAGTGAGGAAAAAGCTGCTCTGCAACAGTTGATAATTGCTTTAGGTTCCTCAGGTCAACATTACTTCCTGAGAAATGATATTTTACATACTTTTTCTCAATACTGTCAGCAAGCCCAAAAGCCCACATACTTCTACTATTCTTCATCTGTGGGCAAACTGATTCAATATACCCATGAAATCGTTTTAGCAGAGGACAGTACATGGTTTGTAGTGCGTCCAAGGATTGCTAGTCAGGAAGTTTGGCGACTGACATCAGACTTAGCTCAGTTTGATTCTATGCCAATTGATGCGTTTTTAGATGTGAGCGATCGCCTAGTTAATGCCTACGAACCCAACATTTTAGAAATTGACCTCAGTTCATTTTACGAAGCTTCCCCCAGTATTAGCGACCCTAGAAATATTGGTCAAGGTTTAGCCTTCCTCAATCGTTATCTATGCAGTCAGATAGAAGCTGACCCCCAATACTGGGTCGAGTTAGTGTACTTAGCTTTACGGGGCTTGCAATACGATGGCATTAACTTAATGATTGGGGATGCTATTCCCTCAGGTATCCACCTCGCTAAACAAATTCAGACAGCGATTAAATTCCTCTCCTCCCTACCCCCGGAAGAACCATACGCAAAATTCTATATTGAACTACAAAAACTCGGCTTTGAGCCAGGGTGGGGTAATACAGCCCAGCGCATCATGGAAACTATTACGCTACTAGATAAATTGATTGATTCTCCCCAACCTGCTGTATTAGAAGCATTTGTCGCCCGTGTTCCTGCTGTCTTTCGGGTCGTCCTAGTTTCGATTCACGGTTGGGTAGCGCAAGAAGACGTTATGGGAAGGGATGAAACCTTAGGTCAAGTTATCTATGTTTTAGAGCAAGCACGCAGTTTGGAGAATAAATTACAGCAAGAAATCAAGCTTGCTGGACTGGAAGTGTTAGGTATTCAACCCCATGTTATTATTCTTACCCGGCTGATCCCTAACTGTGAAGGTACATACTGTAACCTGCGCTTAGAAAAATTACATAACACAGAGAATGCTTGGATTTTGCGGGTTCCTTTCGGGGAATTTAATCCCGAAATTACCAATAACTGGATATCTAAATTTGAGATTTGGCCTTATCTAGAAACCTTTGCGTTAGATGCCGAAAAACAACTACTAGCCCAATTCCAAGGTAAACCCAATTTAATTATCGGTAACTATAGCGATGGTAACTTAGTCGCCTTCCTCCTCGCCCGTCGTCTCAAAGTCACCCATTGCAATATTGCTCACTCTCTAGAAAAGCCGAAAAATTTATTTAGTAACTTATATTGGCAAAACTCTGAGGAAAAATATCACTTCTCAGTACAATTTACCGCCGATTTAATTACGATGAATGCGGCTGACTTTATCATCACATCATCCTACCAAGAAATTTTCGGCACACCCGAAAGTGTGGGACAGTACGAGTCCTACAAGTTCTTTACCATGCCCCATTTATATCATGTAGTTGATGGCATAGACCTGTTTAATCCTAAATTCAATATGGTTCCGCCAGGGGTAAATGAGCAAGTTTTCTTTCCCTATAGTCAAACAGCAGATAGAGACCCCAATCTTAGTAAACACGTCCATGATTTACTATTTCATCGTCAAGATTCCCAAATCTTCGGTTATTTAGACCAACCCCAAAAGCCACCCATCTTTGCAGTTGCGCCTATTACCTCTATCAAAAATCTGACTGGTTTGGCTGAATGCTTCGGTAAAAGTCAGGAATTACAAGCCCACTCTAATTTGATCCTCCTTACCAGTAAGTTAAACATAGATGAAAGCACCAATCCCGAAGAAGCCAGGGAAATTGAAAAACTGCATAACATTATTAACCACTATCAGCTAAACGGGCATATTCGCTGGCTAGGGTTACGACTTCCTAACCAAGAAGTTGGCGAAGCTTATCGCTTAGTAGCAGATTATCGGGGAATTTATATCCACTTTGCCAGGTATGAAGCCTTTGGACGCAGTATTTTAGAAGCCATGATTTCTGGCTTACCCACCTTTGCCACTAAGTTTGGTGGTTCTTTAGAAATTCTAGAAGATAAAAATAATGGATTTCGGATTAATCCCACAGACTTAGAAGGAACAGCCGAGAAACTTTTGGCATTCTTCCAAGAGTGCGATACCCATCCCGAACATTGGCAAGAAGTGTCTCAATGGATGAGCCAACGCATTCATCAAAAATACAACTGGCAATTACACACCAGTCAATTACTAGCACTGACTAAAATCTACAGTTTCTGGAACTTTATCCGCCCAGAAAGCAGCGAGGCCAGAGTCCGTTACATGGAAAGCTTATTCCACCTAATTTATAAACCCAGAGCCGAACAGATTTTAGCAAAGCACATGAGTTGTCATTAGTCCACAGTCAATAGTCAATAGTCATCAGTCAATAGTCATTCACCATGAACACAAAATGTCCTGCTCGTGATTTTATTTATCAGGATTGGATATTAACTGAAACTAGGTTTAACCCTGAGCAATTACATTCTAGAGGTACTGTCTTCACCATCGGTAACGGTTACTTAGGTACCAGGGGTAGCTTAGAAGAAGGTCACGCCCGTGGTTTACCGGCTACTTTTATTCATGGTGTCTATGATGATGTACCTGTAGTTTATACGGAACTTGCCAACTGTCCTGATTGGTTGCCGATGATTATTACGATTAATGGCGATCGCTTCCGCATGGATCAGGGAGAAGTATTACAATACGAACGTAAACTTGATGTCAGTCAAGGTTTGCTCAGTCGTTCTCTGCGTTGGCGTAGCCCCAGTGGTAGCATCATTGATATCCACTTTGAACGCTTTGCTAGTCTGGCAGATCAGCATATATTAGGGCAGCGTTGCCAAATCACAGCTCATGATGGTGATTGCTTAGTTGAAATTCAAGCTAGTATCAACGGCTACGCAGAAAATCAAGGCTTCAATCATTGGGAAGGAATAGACCAAGGTAAAACTGAGTCTGGTATCTGGTTGGAAAGTCGTACCCGTGGAACTCAAATTGAAATCGGTATGGCAGCCAAAATGACCATATCAGGGGCAGAGGCCGCGTTACAAGTGAGCATCGTCCCTGGATATCCCACTATCAGCGCCAGTTTTTTAGCTAAATCTCAACAAACTATCACGGTGGAAAAACTGGTGACAGTGTTTACCTCAAGGGAAGTCAATAAACAAGTTACCGCCGCTCAAGAAAAACTTGCACAACTACCAGACTACACAACTTTACTCACGGCGAATCAGCAAGCCTGGGACGAAGTATGGCAAAAAAGCGATATATACATAGAAGGAGACCCTAAAGCCGCTTTTGCTGTCCGCTACAACCTGTTTCAGTTGCTAATTGCTGCCCCATCCCATGATGAAAAAGTTAGTATTCCCGCTAAAACCCTTTCCGGCTTTGGTTATCGTGGGCATATTTTCTGGGATACAGAAATTTTTATCCTGCCTTTTTTCATTTTTACCCAACCAGCTTTAGCCCGGAACTTACTCAGCTACCGCTATCACACCATCAACGGGGCGCGACGCAAAGCCACCCATTACGGCTTTAAAGGGGCGATGTATGCGTGGGAAAGTGCGGATACTGGGGATGAGGTAACACCTCGTTGGGCATTGCCTGATGATTATTATGGCGAAGATGTGCGTATTTGGTGCCGCGATCGCGAAATTCATAACAGTGCAGATATTGCCTATGCTGTCTGGCAATACTGGCAAGCTACTGGTGATGATGTTTGGATGGGCGATTATGGTGCAGAAATTATCTTAGATGCCGCTATCTTCTGGAGTAGTCGAGTTGAGTATAACTCCCAAGGCGATCGCTATGAAATCCGTGGGGTGATTGGTACGGATGAATACCACGAGTTTGTACACAACAACACCTTCACTAACCGAATGGTGCAATGGCATCTGGAAAAGGCGCTGAAAGTTGCCGACTGGTTACGTCATACCTTCCCCGAAGGAGCCAAAGAACTAGAAGAAAAACTGCAAATTACTCCAGAGTTAGAAGCGCACTGGCAAGACATCATCAAGAAAATCTGCATTTTTTACGACTCTTCAACCGGATTAATCGAGCAATTTGAGGGATTTTTCCAATTGAAAGATATCAACTTGGAAGACTACGAACCACGCCAGCGTTCTATGCAAGCCATCTTGGGTATAGAAACCGCTAACCAACACCAAGTCCTCAAGCAACCTGATGTCTTGATGTTACTGTACCTAATGCGCCCATCAGCAGAGTTTCCTTACAACGAAAAAGCTTTAAAAAGCAATTGGGATTATTACGCACCCAGGACGGATATTACCTACGGTTCATCACTAGGCCCGGCAATTCATGGCATCTTAGCTTCAGATTTGGGAAAATCTGCCACAGCCTACGAACGGTTTATGCAGGCACTCATGGTGGATTTAGAAGATAGTCGAGGTAACGCCAATGACGGTATTCACGGAGCCAGCGCTGGCGGAATTTGGCAAGCAGTAATTTTCGGTTTTGGTGGCATCCAATTCACAGAACAAGGCCCCACAGCCAACCCCCATTTACCCCCAAATTGGACACGCCTGAAGTTCCAGCTACATTGGCGCGGGCAGTGGTATCAGTTTGATTTGCCTGGGGGACAGGAGGCAGGAGGCAGGGAGCAGGAAGAGAAGTCGCAAGGAGGGTTTCCCTCCGGGCGAACTTCGGGAGCAGGGGAGCAGAGTAGCACGCTGAAAGCGTTCCCGTTGGCGTTGCCTCTCGTAGAGAAGGGTGGAGCAGAGGAAGAAGTTTTCACTCTCCAATCCCCACTCCCCAATACCCAGTCTCCAGACATTAGAGGATTTATCTTCGATTTAGATGGCGTATTAACTGATACAGCCGAATATCATTATTTAGGGTGGCAAAGACTGGCTGATGAAGAGGGGATTCCTTTTGATAGGGAAGCTAATGAAGCCTTAAGGGGCGTGTCTCGTCGTGAATCCTTGATGCGGATTATTGGGGATAGACCTTATTCAGAAGCGCAAATTCAAGAGATGATGGAGCGTAAAAATCGCTACTATATAGAACTGATTGAACACATTACACCTAAAGATTTATTGCCGGGAGCGATCGCTCTTTTAGATGAACTAAGGCAAGCAGGAATTAAAATAGGTATCGGTTCAGCTAGTAAAAATGCTCACACAGTGATCGAAAGGCTAGGACTTGCTGATAAAGTAGATGCGATCGCTGATGGTTACAGTGTGCAGACACCCAAGCCAGCACCAGATTTATTCATCTTCGCTACCCATCAGTTAGGACTAGAACCAAAACAATGTGTAGTTGTAGAAGATGCCGCCGCAGGTGTAGAAGCCGCTTTAGCCGGGGGAATGTGGACAATAGGACTCGGCCCGATAGAGCGTGTGGGCGCTGCTCATGTAGTTCTTCCCAGTCTTGCAGGAGTGACATGGACAGACTTACGCACTAAGTTAAATGAAGCTGCGAGGGTGTGAGGGTGTAGGGGTGTGAGGGTCTAAGGGTGTAAGGGAAACAACTAATAATTAAATCAAGATACCTTATAAATACTGTTCTTCTCTTAGCCCCTAAACCCCTAAACCCCTACACCCCTATACCCCTATACCCTATTGAGTTCTCATCACTCATCGGGCATTCATAATAGCGACAACCCTGACAAGGGCCACTGGGGTTAACAGCACAACGGAGATAGCCGGAACGTGCGTTGAATTTGCAACTGATGTCACCAATTAAGTAACCTACCCCTTCTAAATAATAGCGATCGCTTTCTAAAGGTCTAATATTTTGCTGTATCCTTATCCTGGCAATATTTGTGGCTGCTTGTCTGAGGCGTGAGCGCGTCCGTAATTGGGTTTTACGGATTACCCACAAGGAGAACATGGACGGTAAGAAACCAATGATAATTACTAAAAGTATTCTTAACACCTTCTGTTAACCTCTTAACCAGGGCTTTATAACATATAGCTGTTGACAGTTGACGGTTGACGGTTGACAGACTTGAAAGTCTTGTGTTGTCAGGGTTTGATCTTGACTTGATGTCCTAATCTATCTGGCTACGGCTATAGCTTCCATCAGCATAACTGTTTCAGCCCAATGGGTAAACGCTGATGTCACTCTAAGTTAGTCAGTTGTCAGTTGCTAATAAAATGTTGTTTCCCTGCTCTTGCTTTAAGTTTTTTATCGGTGTAGGTTTTTTCTTCTGTGTGTGCTGGCGGAGTTGTTGCGCTAGTTGTGCAGCTTCTCGCTCGGCTCGAAATAAATCAACTTTTCGGGTTGTCAGAATAAATGATTGATCTGGCTTTTGTTTCACCAAAGGGACGCTCACAGGTGAATACTGGCAAATATTTATATATGGGCTATGTGGGCGATCGCTATTTTCTGCTAAATAATTAATTTGACTATTAATAGTACTGGCTATTGTCTTGAGTTCTAATATCTTTGCTTCTAACTCCATTGCCATCTGGTTGATATCCTGTACAACAGTCATCAGATGTTCCCATCCACTGCTCAGATTTTCCGATTGGGGTTGTAGAGGCACTATGGCTTTATTGACTGTGACCGGTGGCAACATTAATGGCAGGGAAATAGTAGTCTTGTAGCTAGGTTCGATTTGCTTCATAAATGTTATCGCCCTCCTACTGAGTTTGCATGATATTTTTATAACTTAAGTACAATTGTACTACAAAGTAGCAAATTGAGTTCATAAATCTTTGAAACTCCTATACCCTTACACCTGGTTTCAACAGACAACCTATTTGCGTAAGTCCTAAACCAAAAGGTATTATAGGCGACCAAAAAAAATTACATACAAATAGGGACAGTATACTAATCTGTCCCTAATATTTTTTAATATATTAAGTTTATTGAATAAAAAAATATTTAAAGATATAGAATTCTGTTCCGAACTCTAGAAATTATCAGCGATCGCCCAAAATCATACAATATTTAAGAAGGTTATAACTAAGTCTGATTAATTTGCTTATAGGTTCTACGCCACTTTTCCAGACTATCTATTGATATAGATTTAGTCGTAACATTGATACCATTTCCGCGCCAATCAATATCCGAATCTGTGGTAAAAACCCCACATTCTAACTGTTCAGAGCGTATATCCCAATATTCACCAAACCGACTTTTTAGGGTAATTACCTGTTCAAATACCTTATTTCTATGTTTATTTCTGCGTTTTCTTTCTGTTGCGCCCGTTGCTTCTGTATCAATAAATTTTGTTTCTATTAAAAATAGATTACCTTGAAATGTTAGATAAACAAAATCGCATTTACCTAAGTCTGTATAATCAGCAATTGGGGACTTTTCAAACAAGAGCAATTCATAACAGGAAGGAAACAAGTTTTGAATATTTAAAAATAAATAAGCCTGCAAAAGAAGTTCCTTATCATAAGGAAAAGCAATCACCCCTTCAAAAAACTGCTTGATGTCCTCCTGAGTTTGGGGTTGAATTTTTTTACAATAGGAAACAAACTTACTCAAATCATTTGCAATCATCAAAATATTAACTCCTTCCCCTAGCTCTTGCCCAAATCCTCATGGCATAAAAAGATACCACTTACTACAGAAAAACATCATCCGCATAAGTAACGAAAAAAACTGTGAAGCTCAAGAATTACTATGTCAATATACTGTTGACGTAGTAGTTTAACTAATATGATCATTTCTCAGTAATACTGAGTACTGAGTAAGATATTCTTCTCCTTGCCCCCTTGTTACTGAGCGTGTTGCAGGGAACGCACAGAAGTATCCCTCTTTCCCCTTCCCTTGCCTCTTTTAACTCCCTCATCTCCTCACGAACCACCAATCAGAGGTTTAAGTTGTGCAGGAAATCTGGCATTTTGTAATGCTTGCACAGTAATTCGAGCATCTTGAACACAAAATTGCCAACCTAAGCGCACTAACCGCCGAGAATTTTCAGATTGCACAATTCCAATTACGGGCATTTTGGCTTTTTCTTTATCTCCACATTGTTCTTGCAAAATTGTTTTTAAGCGATGTAATTCTTCAATATTGGCTGCTTGTTGAGGCTGAAGTTCTACCATCACCATTTGTACAGTTTCTACTGGCTCTGCATCTTCTACAATTAATTGAGTTTGTTCGTCGCGTCGGTCTACCTTACCCCAAATAATTAATCTGGCATCTACTTGCAGTAAAAAACTAATGCGCTCATAGGTTTTAGGAAAAACAACTGCTTCTGACTGAGATGTTAAATCTTCAAGTTGCAGAATTGCCATTGCATCGCCTTTCTTGGTCATGACTTTTTTTACACCGTTAAGCATGACAATCACACATAATCTTGTGTCTTCTCGTTGTTCTCCTAGTTGTGAAAGATTAATTGGTGTTAAGAGTGGTGCTACTGATCTTAAAGATTTTAAGGGATGGTCTGAGACATAAAATCCTAATAATTCTTTTTCTAAACGTAATTTTTCCTGTGGGGGATAATCTAGTACAGGTTTAGCTTTAGGAGCAGTTTCAAAGGCATTATTAGCTGTTTTGGTATTAGTAGAAGAATATCCACCTAATAAATCAAACAAGTTTCCTTGACCACTAGCACGATCTCGCGCACGAGATTGGGCCCAATCATAGACTAATTCTAAATCTTGGATTAATTGGTGACGATTCGCTTCAATTTTGTCAAAGGCTCCACAGTAAATAAGTGATTCAAGGGTGCGGCGATTAACAGCACGCAAGTCTACGCGATCGCAGAAATCAGCTAATGATTTAAACTCTCCTGTTGTCTCTCTTGCTTCTAAAACTGAGGCGATCGCATTCTGTCCTACGTTTCTCACAGCCGAAAATCCAAATAATATCTTACCCGCGACTGGGGTAAAGTCTACACCAGAGCGATTGATATCCGGCGGTTCTATCTGAATATTCATGCTTAGACAAGTAGAAATATATTTCTGCACCTTATCTGTATCGTTGCTATTAGCCGTCAGCAACGCCGCCATATATTCCAATGGATAATTAGCTTTCAAATATGCAGTTTGATAAGTAACATATCCATAAGCTGTGGAATGGGATTTATTAAAACAATTAGAAGCTATTAAGCCATTTTTGACGAAAAAATTGTGATCACGCTCAACCCCAATGTCATAAACATTTTCTACACCCAAAAACTTACGGCTTGCTATTTTAATCATCTATTTATACCTCGAAATAATTTTATAGTTAAGAAATCAATTTCTATATTTAGCTAAAATTTAACCTTTACTAAAATCCATCTTATATAATTTATTGGCGAGTGAACACTGCTATACCCTTACACCACAATAGCTAAAATTATTAGCCAATTATTCAGCAATTTCTGGCTACTTTTTGTTAAATTTTAAATAAACACTGAAAATACAGTTATTACACACCTATTTGCTGTTTCTTTAATTAAAAATTGGGTAAAGGGAGCAGAGAGAAGTCCGAGCGGAGGCTTCCTCCGATCGGAACTTCGGAGGAAGCAATGGGAAGAATTAATGTATAGACGTTGTATACAACGTTCCTTCTATTGACAACTGACCCCTCTGGGGAACGGCAGTTGCTACAAGTCGGGGAACCCGACGACAGTCGCTTCAAGTCGGCAAAGCCGCCCACAGCGCTGTCTCCCCAACGCACTGCCTCACCACTGACAATTGACAACTGACCATTGACCAATCCCGCACAATATGTACTAAAATCAATGACTTGAGTCACTAAGAGAGCAATCATGGCATCCATCCGCGAGTTGCACGAACAGCTAGTTAAAAAAGAACGTTCTGCCGTTGAAATTACCCAAGAAACTTTAGACCATATTCAAGAGCTAGAGCCAAAGCTGCATAGTTTCTTACACATCACGGCACAGCAGGCGTTAGAACAGGCTCGTGCTGTGGATGCCAAAATAGCCGCAGGTGAGGAAATTGGGCTACTGGCGGGGATTCCTATCGGCGTTAAGGACAATATGTGTACCAAGGGAATCCCCACCACCTGCGCTTCTCGGATTCTAGAAAATTTTGTGCCGCCTTATGAGTCAACTGTGACACAAAAACTGCTAGATGCAGGGGCTGTAGTGGTTGGTAAAACCAATTTAGATGAATTTGCGATGGGCAGTTCAACTGAAAATTCTGCCTATCAAGTAACAGCGAATCCTTGGGATTTATCGAGAGTTCCTGGCGGTTCTTCTGGTGGTTCGGCTGCGGCTGTGGCGGCGGAAGAATGTGTGGTGGCGCTGGGTTCGGATACTGGTGGTTCCATTCGTCAACCAGCTTCTTTTTGTGGTGTGGTAGGACTCAAACCTACTTACGGGCTAGTTTCCCGTTATGGTTTGGTAGCTTATGCTTCATCTTTGGATCAAATTGGCCCCTTTGGCAAGTCAGTAGAAGATACAGCGATATTATTAAAGGCGATCGCAGGTTACGATCCCAAAGATTCCACCAGTCTCAAAGTGGAAATCCCTGACTATGTAGCCAGCTTAAAACCAGACCTCAAAGCCAGAAGTAAACTCAGGATTGGCGTAATCAAAGAAACTTTTGGCGAAGGTTTAGATGCTGTTGTTGAACAAGCCGTTACTAAAGCAATTGAACAATTACAACGTCTAGGGGCTGAAATTCATGTAATTTCCTGTCCCAACTTCCGTTATGGCGTACCTAGCTATTACATCATTGCTCCATCAGAAGCATCAGCCAACCTAGCCCGCTACGATGGCGTAAAATATGGCTGGCGTGCGCCGGAAGGAGACAATTTACTGTCTATGTATAAGCGTACCCGCGCCACTGGTTTCGGCGCAGAAGTCAAGCGACGAATCATGATTGGTACTTACGCTCTTTCGGCTGGCTATTACGATGCTTATTATCTCAAAGCCCAAAAAGTACGTACTTTGATTAAGCAAGACTTTGAAAATGCCTTCAAAAATGTCGATGTGTTAGTGTGTCCAACCGCTCCCACTACAGCATTTAAAGCGGGAGAAAAAACTGCTGACCCCATCAGTATGTACTTAAACGACTTGATGACTATCCCCGTTAACTTAGCTGGTCTCCCAGGCTTAAGCCTCCCCTGTGGTTTTGATGAGCAGGGATTACCAATTGGACTACAACTAATTGGCAAAGTACTGCGAGAAGACCAACTACTACAAATAGCTTACGCTTATGAACAGTCTACTAGTTGGCATCTAAGTCAGCCAAAAATTTAGTCAAGAGTCCATAGTCCATAGTCAAAAATTTGAAACGTTAATTCTTAACTATGGACTAATAACTACTGACTAACAACCTCCGGAGTATATGTTACTTCTTTGACAATACCATTACTGCCCAGGGGTTCTGCTGGCTTCTCATTGACCGAAACTAGTACAGCACCTGCATTACCAGAACGTACAGTTAGCTGTTTTTTTGCTGTCCAGGTTCGGCGATCGCCTTTGGTTAATTCGCCAACAAATTCTGTCTTACCGTCGGCTGTCACTTGTAACCATGAATTACCTTGCAGTTCTAACGTCACTGCAACGGCTGAATTACCATTATTTTCATTACCAGGTGTGGCTGATGGTGTAGTTGCGGGACTATCACCTAAAGCTGCGGTTGTAGACGATGGTGGGGAATTTTCCGAGTTTGAAACTATTGATTCTGGTGAGTCTGGTGTTTGAGCCTGGGGTGCAACTGTCAGAGGTGAAGGCTCGGCTTGTTTTGGGGTAGTCGCTTCTGAGTCTTGTTTATTTGCCAGAGATTGAGTGATTAATTTGGGATTAAGTACATAAATCAGTCCAACCGCCGCAACTGCTAGCAATAAAACGTAAGGGACAAACAAAGGAATACGAATTTTTGGTTTTGGTTTTATCTGTTCGTTGTCATCACGATGGGATTCTTGAATTGCAGATTCACCATTGAAACTAAAACTTTTCGCCAACGCCTGTCCATCCAAACCCAAGATATCTGCATAGCGACGGATAAATCCTTGGATGTAAACAGGCTCAGGTAGTTCAGCAAACTTGCCTGCATCTAAAGATTGTAAGAAATATAGTCTAATATTTGTTTTAGCAGCTACTTCTTCTATACGTATACCTTTCTCTTCTCTTACTTGTAATAAATATTTACTTATTTCCTTAAGTTGTTGTTCTTGAGCCTCATTTAATAGGTTCACTGTCTTCTCCTAGTATGAGTTAATGTTTACTATCTCGCAGTGAGACTACTTGAGTACAGTCAATATTGTTACTAATTTATGAATAAATTTTTGTAGTCCGTCTAATTTTAATGCCAAATTCCAGTTCAAGAATCTTAATCTCTATTGCTGAGTCAAAAATTATGTGGTTTTTGGGAAATTTTTTGACAAAATAGCATCATACTGTACTGTTATTCGTCATAGGATTACCATCCTGAGGTACCTCTGTTGAGAATAATAGCAGCGATCGCCTGTTGTGCTATTGATCCTCTCAAACGCTGACATAAGTCCTCATCCTTAAAACACACATAATCAGTGTTTAACTAGGCTTTAACGCTTGGTTCCTACCTTAATACAAGTGTTTTCACAGAAAAAACTTCAGTAGCTCAAAGTCCCAACCCACAGCGATTGAGTTATTTTCAGCAATTTTTTGTAACCAAATACTTGTGAGGAGAAATCATGCGACATTTCTTTGGAGCATTTTTGCTAGGAATGGCTACACTAACAGTTATGCCAACAGAAAAAGTCCTAGCAGGAACCTTAACGGGTCAACCTCCTATTGTTATTGGACACCGGGGAGCTAGCGGTTATCGTCCAGAACACACCTTAGCAGCTTATGAACTAGCTATTCAAATGGGTGCTGACTATATTGAACCTGATTTAGTTGCCACTAAGGATGGTGTTTTAGTCGCCCGTCACGAAAACGCTTTAGCAATTTTGAACGCTGATGGTACGCTCAATCTCACAGATACCAGCACAGATGTTTTTGAGCGTCTACAGTTTGCAGACCGCAAAACCACTAAAGTCATCGATGGACGCTCCATTACAGGCTGGTTTACAGAAGACTTTACCCTAGCTGAATTAAAAACTCTCCGCGCCATAGAGAGAATTCCTGGTATCCGTCCCCAGAATACCCAATATGACAGACAATTTGCAATTCCTACTTTGCAAGAAGTCATCGATTTAGCCAAAGCACAAAGCGCAGCCTTGGGACGGACTATTGGTATTTATCCTGAAACTAAGCACCCGACTTATTTTGATTCCATTGGTTTATCAATGGAAGAAATTTTGGTGAGCGTTTTAAATGCCAATGGATATGTTGATGAAACTGCGCCAGTTTACATCCAATCATTTGAAGTTAGCAATTTAAAAGACCTCAATGAATTAACTGATGTCTCTTTGGTACAACTAATTAGTCCTAGTGGAAGACCTTATGATTTTGTAGTTAATGGAGATCCTCGGCTTTACAGGGATTTAATTACACCTTTAGGTTTAGCAGAAATTGCTACCTATGCTAACGGAATAGGAGCCAATAAAAACTTAATTATTCCCAGAGATAGTCGAGGTAATTTATTATCACCCACAACCTTAGTTGATGATGCTCACGCAGCCGGCTTAATTGTTCACGCTTGGACTTTCCGCGATGAAGATGTTTTCTTGCCAACAAACTTACAAGGAAATCCCCAAGAAGAGTATAAGCAATTTTATCAAACAGGTATAGACGGTTTATTTAGCGATAATCCAGACACAGCTTTTGCGGTGCGCTCTACCTTAGTTCCCGAACCCGGTACAATCTTTGGATTAGGTTTTGTGCCACTTTTAGGATGGTTATTTCGCCGTCGTAAGTAAGTTGAACAATGATTAAATAGCTTGTAGTCAGCGCTTTATTTCTTATTTTTTTAGTACTAAAGTGCTGACTGCAAAGCTAAAAATAAAAACTTATCTGGCTAGCCACAAAGCAGCATTACGCACAAAAGCTTGAATATCTTCTAAAGCACGAGGTTCTAATTTCATGCCATTTCCGGGCGGTTCATCGACAAAAGAAGGACAACCTTTTTCTATGTCCCAATTGTAATCAACAAAATGATGAAAACTGGAAGTAGCGATCGCCCTACCCAGTCGATTTTTTTCTGCATCTGTATGGTGTTCCGTTGCAACAATCAAGTTAAAGTTGCGATGAGTAACTAGACTTTTTCCCAATGCAATTACTTGGGAATTTAAATTATTGGGATTGACTCCGATACCACCTTCATGGGGATGAGACGGGAAAAATTCAATCAAGCCAGAAGGTGAATTAGGGTTATGTAAGAGTTCATGGACTGGTTCTACAGGAATGATTTTTTGATAATCTCCATTAGCTCCAGAATGGTAGTTAGGCCAGGAAATATACGTTGTATGTGGATCATCACGAATCCAACGCGAATCGTCAGGGTCGGGATTTTTGGTATTAAAATAATGAACATCACCAATATCAATTAAACCGCACATAGAGCAGCCCATATCTTGATGGTCTCGTGTTGTGAGAATGCCACCACCCCGTTTTCTAAAAGCGTTAATTCCAGCAATATCTTTGTCTGTTAAACCATCACCAGTATCTAGAGCAAATAGCCAGAGTTCATCAAAATCTGACTGGTCTAGTGTCCCTAAAATGGGGTCATTCCCGTCGGCATCAGAGGAGCGATCGCGTGATAAAACTGTAAATAACGGTTTTCCCGATTCATCGTGGACAGATTTTAAATAATCCTGCAATAGAGAAAAACGAAAGATACTCCAGTCATCTTCAGTGGAGGCGATCGTTGTTTGTAAAAGAATGCGAATTGCTTCTGCCATAAACTTTTTCAGTGAATTTTTCTACCGAAAATTAAGGGGTTAGAGCCTTGCCCTTTTAGGGCAACTTTATTCTAAAAATCGTAACGTCGATTAGTAGATGTAGGATTAACAAGTTTTATTGCTACTTCTAATGGACTAACCGTCAAGCGCCCAAGGTTTTTTGTAGATGCCGAACGCAAGCTTAAATTGCTGCAACAGCGTGTCACGAGAAAACGACTAGGCTCAAACAATTGGCGCAAAGCGCAGAAGAAGGTAGCAAAATTACATGAGTACGTTGCCAACTGTCGCCAGGACTGGCATAGGAAACTGTCTCACCAAATCTGTAACGATGCCGGAATGCTATTTGTTGAAGATTTGAACCTAGTCGGGCTATCTCGTGGGATGTTAGGGAAGCATTGCTTAGACGCTGGATTTGGTCAATTCTTCCGCATCTTGGAGCAGACTTGTTTTAAGAGTGGTGTCTATTTCCAAAAAGTAGACAGTCGTAAAACCAGTCAAATTTGCCCTAACTGTGGTGTCGAGACAGGTACAAAGGAATTGTCTCAACGTACTCATGCTTGTTCAAATTGTGGTTATACCACTGATAGGGATGTGGCAGCCGCTCAAGTAGTTCTTATAAGAGGACTTGCAGCCGTAGGGCATACGGTGAGTCAGCCCTGAAGGAGGGTTTCCCTCCGTAGGGGACTGCGAACCCGAAGGGTCAAGATGCTTGCTGAGGGTAAATTCATTGGAATCCCCGTGAAGCAAGAATCACCACACTTATAGGGCGGTGAGTGTCAACAATATACTCATGGCAATAAATACTTGCATTAATTTACAACAAATTGCCATCAAGTACCAAAAGATGACTGAATACGCAACAATCCCCACACTTATGGAATTACTTCAAAATTTTCAATTGTAAGAAATAATTCTTCATCAGCTATTTGACTGTTGTAATCAATATTAATTCGAGTGGGATAACCAAATTTATGGTTGTAACTGATGTCTAAACTAAATGCTTGACTTTGAATAGCATATTGAATCACGTTAAAAAGTTTAGGAATTGTGTTGTATTTTTGAAAAAATTCTGGATTAATTGCTTGCTCAGGATTCACAGGTGTAATAGAAGTTGTCTTACCATTGCGGACTTCAATGACCACCGGGCCTCTAGCTTCAGGTATACAAAAACAGCTATTACTCAAAGTATATCGATAGCTAGAAATATTTTTTTTATTCCACAATATGCGATTAAAGTTTAATTTTCTTGAATTTAAATTATGACGCGCTGATAATTGTTCTATCTGCACTCTTGATTCAGACATGGCTGGAATATTCATGCTCAAAGATAGAATAAATCCCAGTCCAATAGTAATAGGTAAACGCATATTTTTGTTGGTTAAGTTAGTTTGATTCACTCAAGATATATCCGATGAATTCATGGGAATATAACTATATTTTTGCATAAATTGTTTAAATTCAATTTATTTTTTGATTAAAAATTACGCAAAACCCCGATTTAAAAACTTCGGGGTTTATGTTTATCATGAGATGAAAATTAAGATGCTAAGTTTTGGTTTTTAGCTGTCTTGCTAAAAATTTTGTAGTACAACCAAGTACTAATTTCTTTCAATGGAAAAAACACATAAGTAAGAGGATTAATCGTCACAATAATATTGCGGAAATCTCGACGAGCCAAAAACAAAATTGCACGAGCTACCTGCTGTGGTGACATCACTCCATAGGGATTGAGTTGACTTTTAAAGGGGCCAAGAATTAATTTGCGAATTACACAGTCCCCATCCAAGCGCTTGAGAGTCACAAGATTTCCTAATGTACGTTTGCTGAGTTCATAAAGCGGACTGAGTGCAGGAGAGACTTCCGCCTCGGAAGTATTCACCCAAATTTCTTTGGTTGCTTTTGCTTGTGGCCCTTTCACTGTGGTTAAGAATATATCCATCAGTCGCAATGCAGAAAAAGCATTTACTTCATAAGAAGAGTTAATTGCTGCTGGCGTGCGACTGCTGTAAACATTAATTCCGTGGTTGATAATCAAAATATCCACTTTTTCTAAACTGGCTTTGAGTGCGGCTTCATTACCCAACTCCCAAGCAATTACCTTAAAACTACCATCGTCGGTTGGGAATTTATCTGGATTAGTGGTTAAAGCCACAACCTTGGCATTTTGCTGAAGCAATTGCGCCGTCAATGCTTGGCCTAAAGCACCAGACGCACCGGTCAGCGCAACAGTTTTACCCTTGAGAGATAGTCCTGTTCCCAAAATTTTATCTACTAAGGAAAATACACCACTATAATAAGCGTCAACATCATCAAAATGGTGTCGCCAATGGTAAGACCGATTTACCCACCAAACAGAAGGAATTGCCTCTAATGGGCCTGGTAGGTGATTATAATCTGTGTCGATTGTCCCTTGGAAATATCGCAGGGATGCGCCAAACAGAAATGTACAAGCATAGGCTACTCCCAGCCACAACCCAATTTGTTGGACAAATAAGGCAATTACCGTTAATAGAACTACTAATAGGCTTGATTCTAAAATGTCGTGATAGAGTTGGGACTCTTGGTAAGCTTTGAGGGAAACTATCGACAAATCCCGGCGATATGCTGCATGATGCTTGTTGTGCCATTTACTGAGCCAATTGACTTGGTGACACAAGGCATGGTAACTGTCCCTCAATATCTCTGCTAGGAGTAGGGAGAGCAATCCCCAAGTTGCAAACTGCCAGCAGGTATTTACTAGGGTTCCATCAATTTTTACTCTAGTCAAAATTTCAGTTAAGCTTTCAGCCAACATAGGTATCATGTCTTTGCAGGTGTTACTCGTCTTAATGTTTGTTTATATTCTGATCAGAATAGATTAAGGAAGAGTTACAAAGCAAATGCAATTGGCTGTGTCAATCTTTTTTGTGGGTGTGATGGGCGCACTCAACTTTCCACACGGTTCACCCATAATATCAGTGATAATCCGCTAGTCTCTACTAATATGCAGTATCTCATAACACAAGGATACTTGAATATCCTGATATAGCTATAGTCAGGGTACGCAAGCTATTTTTTAAAAATTAAACCTGAATCGTCAAATTCTACAAACCAAACTCATGAAAAACCTTCCTACCCCCACAAAAAGATGGGGGTATTTTTATTTCCATTAATTGTTCGTTAGGTAATTGTGAATAAATACTTATTGTAATATTAATAATTTCTTAAGCCTTAATTAAACGCAGGTTGGTAATCAATTTTCTTAACAACTAGATGACCATTATCTAGCTTTTTTATTCCCTTTTTATTGTATAAATCTCAACAAGGATTTTTATGGGGCGTGTTCATTTACATCGCTTGCTGTCCTCTCAAGCAAAGCGGCGACGTTTTCTGCTCGGTGCTGGAACATTGACTGCAAGTGCCATAGCCAGTCTTTGGACTCATAAAGTTGCCGCCAAGTCAAGATTCTCAGCCTATCCCTTCAGCCTTGGTGTTGCTTCTGGTGATCCTTTACCAGATAGTGTAATTTTATGGACAAGGCTAGCTCCAGACCCTTTAAATGGTGGTGGAATGCCGCCCGTAAACGTACCAGTACGGTGGCAAATTGCTGCGGATGAAAATATGAGAAAAGTTGTGCTACGGGGCGTGACATTGGCAACCCCCGAATTAGCGCATTCTGTCCATGTCAATGTGCGTGGCTTACAGCCTGACCGTTGGTACTGGTATCAGTTTACAGTGGGTAGTGAAGATAGTCCCATTGGTCGTACCCGCACTGCTCCAGCAATTGGCTCTAGGTTGAATCAGCTCAACTTTGCGTTTGTTACTTGCCAAAAATGGGAGGATGGTTACTATTCTGCTTATCGTCGCCTAGCAGAAGAAGATTTAGATTTAGTTTTCCACTTGGGTGACTATATTTACGAATACGGCATCTCTGCCAACGGCGGTGTGCGTAATGTATCTTTACCCAGTGAGTTTAGAAAAGAAACCAATACGCTAGAGCAATACCGCCTGCGATATGCTCTCTATAAAACTGACCCGGATTTACAAAAAGCTCACGCCTTATTTCCCTTTTCAGTCACCTGGGACGACCACGAAGTTGAAAATGACTACACTGATAACCTTTCGGAAAACAACGATCCAGTGGCCAAGTTTCTGCAAAGGCGTGCAGCTGCTTACCAGGCTTATTATGAGCATATGCCACTGCGGGAATTTTCCATACCACAGGGGCCAGATATGCTGATTTACCGTCGGTTGACCTTTGGTAATCTAGCTGAGTTTAGCGTCCTCGATACCCGCCAGTACAGGAGTGATCAACCATGTACTGATGGTGAAACACCCCGTTGCCCAGCAGCGTTAGATCCTGCAAAGACTATGCTTGGTACTCAGCAGGAACGTTGGTTGCTGGATGGTCTTGACCGTTCTCAAGCACGTTGGAACATACTTGCCCAACAGGTGTTGATGGCGGAGTTAGATCATAAAATTGGGTCAGGTGAAATTTTTTGGAACGACTCGTGGGACGGATACCCTCTCGCGCGTAACCGTGTTTTAAATCACATTGCTAACCGTAGGATTTCTAATCCAGTGGTGATTACTGGGGATTGGCACTCCATATTTGCCAATGACCTCAAGCTGGATTTTAAGGCTACTAACTCTCCTACAGTAGCTACGGAGTTTGTAACTCCGTCAATTTCTAGCAATGGTGATCGGAATGTTTACGGCCCCTACTACGGCCCGATGATTCCAGAAAACCCACACATCAAATTTTTTGACGGCGATCGCCGGGGCTATTTCCGAGTTAACCTTAACTATGATCGCTGGCAAACTGATCTGCGTATCGTCACGACTGTGAGTCGTCCAGATGCACCTGTATACACTTTTGCTTCGTTTGTTGTTGAGAATGGTCGCCCAGGTGTTCAAAGTGCATAAGGAGCAAAGGGCATTGTTGCAAGTGTGATGAAACTTTTGTGTACTCAAATACTTGAGTATTTGATACCGTTTCTTGATAAAGATGCACTTTATTCTGTACTGTAGAGACGTTGTATGCAACGTCTCTACATCATATTAATTTGGTATGAGTATTTGAGTATTTAAATATAATCGAAAAAACAAAGATCGCTGCTACTAATAGAATTTAATTTTTATCTTTTAGGACTTACGCACTGAACCAAAAAAGCCAGAAAATTAATCACACTGCGTAAGTCCTATCTTTATTACTTTAGTATAAATATAGTTAAGTAGTATAAATGTATTTTATTCGACTGATAGCATACGTAATATAACTTGGATTGGGCGATCGCTAAATACTGTGCAAATTTTTTCTCTCTCAGTCGGTGTATCTCTTCTTGAGGATTGAGATCCTGTCCTCATGGATTTGTATAGAAGCAGAGATAAAAGCATTACTCAAGAGCTTTTATGGCATTGGCGATGGCGTTCCGCCCACCGGAGGCGATCGCATTTTTCCCGTAATTACTACATCTTTACGACCGAAGGAATGAAGACGAATTACATTGATGCGAATCCGGAGGTTTGCTTACAGGTAGAAGAAATTCATAACTTTACGACTTACGCACCCAGATTTTCTGTTGAGACTGGGTGTAAGGGTGTAGGGGTGTGGGGATTTAAAACATTTATTTTGAATTTTTAATTTTGCAAAATCGGGTAAATCAACACAACCAACAGCCTTAGCAAAGCTCGCCGTAGACAGTCAGTCGAGCAAGACTAAGTTTAAACTCTTACTAAAAAATGTTACCTAAACTTTAACTTCCCAGACGTGTATCTATCTTTGAGAGACAATAAAAATATAGAGACGGTGAGGCTAGATTGACAATTAAACTCTGTTTCTATGAATTTGTTCCATACCTCATCAGACTTGATAGAGGCTACAAATGGAGGTGTACAATGACTCACGATTTTCCTATATATGACCCCAGTACTTACCTGATTTTCAAAATCAGTATGCTAGTTTTAATGCTGCTTGTATTGTTGATAATTTCCGCAGCTCCAGCTATTTAGAAATAACTTAATCCATCTCAATTATCCCTATTGCACCAATTTCTATGAAGTTGGGATGAGATTATGCTAAACAGAAGCAATCTCGCACAAAAGCTGGTAATCTTTACCGCTTTGTTAAGCATTGGGCTAGTTTTTCAACAGCAAGTTAAAGAACCGCAAAGACTATTTCAGTTCAATTCCCACTTTTGGGCATCAGAGAAAAAAGTTAATATTGCAAATTTAGCAGATGGCAACTACCAGTTTTGTAGCCAACCTGATCCTCAAGATTGGCGAGATGGTGCAGGCGTTTGTGCCAATTTTCACAAAACTGGACATCGCTTTGATGGCTATTATGGCTATCCCCACTCGGATAACTTTGTCTGTATTCGAGGAAATATCAAAGGTAATTTGATTGCAGGTGAAGCGTTATCTATATTATGGGCTGATGAGGAGCAAAATAATATATCTACATCTGGATTTAAATGGGATTCAGAGGAGCGATTGACACTCAGCCAAGGTAATTTCATTAGTACTGCCAATCATGAGGATGCTGTGCAGTGGATTATTTATCGCCAAGCTTTACTAAATCTTGAGGGATTCTATCAATACAACCGCCCTCGGATGACACCTGTATCTCAACTATGTCAGTGGAAGTGAAATCACCAATTAACTAGCGTGGTTCCAGTCGCTTAACAACTCATATTCCTGTTTAATTTTTTTAGCTTTACGTAAAGGTACTTTAGGAGTGCCGATATCCATACTCATAAAAGATTGTTGTCTTTTTTTGTCCGATTTTTTAGCTGCTTTTGGACAAATAGTCTGTATAGTTGTCATTTTTGGATAAATCCTTGATATAAACCGAGAATTCAGTTTATATCAACAATTTCAAAACGGCAAATATCCTATAGACATAGCTTTGGGTTATATTTTTTAACCTATTAGTATATTTTGCAATGATGTATCAGTTGTCATTTGTCAGTTGATATCCGTTGTCTCAACCCACCAAGGTGGAATCTGATTTTCTTTATTACATAGGCGTAAGCCTTTCCTGCCAAACGCAACGCAATAATAGTAATTACGAATTACAAGCACTAGTTTTTTGCCAAGAATCAGGGGATTTTGTATTAGGTGTATTCACAGTGAGAACAACTTCACCTTGAGGGCTGATTACCCATCCTGTAGCTTCCGCAATATTAGTTTGGGTTGGAGTAGAGATGCTTTTGGTGATAGGAGTATTGGGGATGTTTTCTAGATTACTCACAGCTACCCAATCTGTAAGGACAGCATCAGAATAAAGGAGTTCATTAGGGTTATTTGGCAAACCACCTCGTCCAGTGATAGTAAAACTGTCTTGATTTCGTCCTGCAACTCCTTGACAGACTTGGGCTAGCTGAGGTTCAACGGGTTGTGTTGGTAAATTAATTAGTCCTTGGTCGGGTTGAACTTCTGGGGTATCTATTTCGACTGTACCGTTTAGCCCGAATTCAGAACTGGCTGTGATGTCGTTGGTAAGTGGGCTATCTTTTTCTCGAAACTCTATGCCAAAAACGCTAAAAGCATTGATGCTAACGTTACCACCTTGGCCTTGAAAAGCATTAGCTGTAATGTTGCTATCTTCACCAGGAACGGCAACGATAAAGCCATTGGGCATATTAATATTTATATTACCGCCATTACCACTGCCGCTTGTAGTACCTGCTGTAGTAGAAATTAGGCTATTACCGCCTAACAATAGCTGCCGATCAATTTGCAAATTGAGATCGCCACCATTACCTGAGCGAGTTGTAGCATTCAAATTTGCTTTACCATCAAGGCGAATTTCGCGGGCATTAATTTCTATTTTGCCAGCATTCCCTGTACCTAAAGCGTCCACTGTGACTGTAGAGCGATCGCCCATATTAAGTTGACCTGTAGTAATTAATATGGAACCGGCATTGCCACTACCTCGACTGCGAGCAAACAAGCCACTAGTGAATTGACGAATTGGCGAACTTCCGCTTATTTCTATAAAATCAGAGGCTTTTATTGTAATATTTCCCCCATTACCTTGACTATTTGCCAGAGTTGTAGCTGATATGACTGCACTATTTTGGACAAACAAAACTGGAGTATCAATTATTAAGGAGCCTGCATTCCCAGCGCCGGAAGTTTGAGCAAACACACCACTGGGACGTTCTCTAGAATCCTTTGTATTGCCTCTGAGTTTGACAAACTCTGATGCAGTTATTTTGACTGTGCCGCCAACACTCCGAATATCATTTCCTCTGGTACTAGCTGATATGTTGCCTCCATCCTCAACAATTAACCTACCCGCTTCAATTGTCAAATTTCCTCCAGGGCCTTTACCGAGAGTTAGAGTAAACAGCCCAGTATTAAAACCTGCATTTTCTAGTCCATTGGGGACTATTCCAGCCACTCGTACAGAATCACTTGCCTTGACTGTGACATTGCCCCCAGAAGCGGTAGACTCAGCACCAGTTACGGATGCTGTTACCTGTGAGCCGTCTGCCAGGGTTAAGTTTTTTGCCTGGATAAAAATTCCGCGACTACTTTGACTACCCTCTGTATCTGCTACCACTTGCGATGCACGAGAGAGTCCAATCTGCTTACCTTGAATCTCGATATAGCCAGCACCCTGACCACTGACATCTACTCTGGCTTGATTTTGGAGGAATACGTTACCTAATGCTACATCATCAGAAAAACTTAAAATTGGGTTATTGATGTCGTTATTAGCATTCAAATTTATTCCTACTGTACCTACTCCTAGTATTCCCCCTATAGCGATTTGGCCACTTTCCGCCTTGATAGTCCTACGCTGGAGAAAGCCAACGTTACCACCATCCAGAGTTACATTTCCACCGACTAAGGCCAATGTTTTGCCTGTGGGAACTGCTAATTCCCCTTGCACATTTATCTCTCCCCCTGTTCTCCCAAATTGCAGTCCTATAGGTACATTCATTGTCAGTAAAGGTTGGGGAGAAGTAGCGCTAAAAATGGTGCGATCGCCAAACTGAATCCCACTAGCCGTACTCGCCACGAAAGAGCCACCTATATTCAGTCTGGCATTTGGCCCAAAAAAAATTCCATTGGGATTAATCACAAACAAATTAGCATTGGTACCAGAAGTCTCTAGCTTGCCGAAAATATCAGAGCGATTATTACCTGTAACTCTGACAAAAATATTCTGGATGCTACTGTTGGGAGCTACGAACAGTGTTGAACGTCCTTCATGAACGTTAAATTCTTGGAAACTATGGAATAGGTTATTACCCCGAACTGATCCTCCTGTAACTGCTTCGGTGGGATTATTATTGTAGTTTTCACTCACCTGAGACCTTTCATTACCTAAGGTTTGATCAGGAATAATGACACTTTGAGCAAAGGCACTTTGAGCAACAGAATAAGCGATACTTGTGCCTATAACACCAACAGATGTTAGGGAAATTGCTAAGTTCAATTGCCATGAACTACCTTTGCCGTTTTGAGTCATTTCAGTTAATTATTTAGTGTCTTTACTAGCTGAAAAATAGGGAGGGGGACGGGGAAATGAGAGAGGGGGAAGCAAGGTAAAAAATTACCGAAAGATTCCCACTATTCCCCCTACCTCCTCACAAAGACATTTCTTATTCAGAATCAGGGTCTATTGCGGGAGATGTGGACGGATCAGCATCCGGATTAATCACCTTTTTTTTCGGCTTTGCTGATGGGTTAAATATTTCGTCAAATTCATCTGCAATGTCCTTTGGATCGGGGCTGATTGGTCTATCGTCACCATCATGAATGGCGAATATAGTTCCCAACTTTAATATTGCGCCAATGTTGAACCAAGAATTAGCTTGTCTTAATGTGTAAGCTGTCATATTGATGTACCCCCCTTGCAAAACATAGAATTGAATCCGACAAGGCAGAAGCGTTGTAACCAAGTCACAAAAACTTCATCACAAGTTATGGAAAATACAACTGTTAAGTAAGGGAACACAAAAAATAAATTATCCCAAAATAGCTTTTAGTAGAGTGCGTCAATACGAATAACTTCTTGATATTTCGAGATTTTATCTGACTGACGTACCCTATATAGGGATATTCTTTATCTGGAAGTTCTGAAAAAACTAATCCATCTGTGTACTTATCAGTAACGTTTTCCAGTTTTATGCAGTAATTTCACAATTTTTTAGCAGTAGGCCGTTTCTATAAGCTTCTTACACCACCAAATATGAAAAAGGGAATAGACAGAGGGATGAGAGGTTAATATTTTTTCCTGAAAAGTGTTGCCTGACCTACAAAATTGGGAACTATAGTTTATACACTACCCCTATGAGTAGAGTCGGTCAAGCAAGTAATAGCTTAATATTTTGGTATAAGTATTAACTTAATAATCGCCTCCGGGTGATTGTCTATACCATTTTGCTTTGACTTCTGTAGTTTGTGGATGAGAACTATAAATTAGGCTAAACCAGGAATAGAGCAGGATGACGCTGGCTGAACTACAGATTACACTGTGTGTAATGTCTATCGCTCGTTGCTTTTAGCAACACTTAAATAAATTCTTAAAAGTCTTAATCCTGCTATATCAAAAATTACCTATGTCATTGCAACAGCGTAATTTTGGGGAGACTGGCGATTTGATCCTGGGTACGCAAAACCAAGAGCAAAACTTGCCAGCAACTTCGGCTCCTGTCGGCACACTAGCCCGCAGAAAAGGTACTATTTCTACATTTCTTGCTCCCTTAACTCAGGATACTTTTAAACAAGTTGTTACAGAAGTCGAGCAAAAACTCCAAATTGTGCATCAAACCCTGTCGATGTTGGATTCTCACGGGTTTGAAAATATCCTGCAAGAGATGTTGCAGTCGATTACCTTAAAAACAGGGGAATTGTTGGGGGCAGATCGGACGACTATATTTTTGCTAGATGAAGAAAAACAAGAATTGTGGTCGATTGTCGCCGCCGGAGAAGGCGATCGCTCCCTAGAAATTCGCATCCCCGCCGATAAGGGGATTGCCGGTGAAGTCGCTACTTTTAAACAAGTGGTTAATATACCCTTTGACTTTTATCACGATCCTCGGTCGATATTTGCCCAAAAACAAGAGAAAATCACTGGCTACCGCACATATACCATGCTGGCTTTACCGCTCTTGAGTGAGCAAGGGCGATTAGTAGCGGTGGTACAGTTACTCAACAAATTAAAACCTTATAGTTCTCCTGATGCACTACTGGCAGAACGGATTGATACTAAAGGGTTTACCAGTGCTGATGAGCAGTTATTCCAAGAATTTGCACCGTCGATTCGCTTGATTTTGGAGTCTTCACGCTCCTTTTATATAGCGACGCAAAAACAAAGGGCGGCGGCGGCGATGATGAAGGCTGTGAAGTCCCTGAGCCAGAGTAGTCTGGATTTGGAAGATACCCTGAAACGGGTGATGGATGAAGCCAAGGAACTCATGAATGCCGATCGCAGTACCTTATGGCTGATAGACCGCGATCGCCACGAATTATGGACGAAAATTACACAAGATAATGGTTCTACTAGGGAATTGCGCGTTCCCATAGGTAAAGGTTTTGCGGGGATAGTCGCCGCATCCGGTCAAAAACTCAACATCCCTTTTGATTTATACGACCATCCAGACTCGGAAACTGCCAAACAAATCGACCAACAAAATGGCTACCGCACCTGTAGTTTATTATGTATGCCTGTATTTAACGGCGACCAAGAATTAATTGGTGTGACCCAATTGGTAAATAAAAAGAAAACTGGAGAGTTCCCGTCCTATAATCCAGACACATGGCCGATAGCGCCCGAATGCTTCCAAGCGAGTTTTGACCGCAACGACGAAGAATTCATGGAAGCTTTTAATATCCAAGCCGGGGTGGCGTTACAAAATGCTCAGTTGTTCGCCACAGTCAAGCAACAAGAGCAAATGCAACGGGATATTCTGCGGAGTCTTTCTAATGGTGTGATTTCCACAGATAAAGCCGGGACAATTATTGCGGCGAACGAAAGCGCCCAACGTTTGTTGGGATTGGAATCAGAAGACCGTTTGGAAGGTAAACTCATAAGTGAGGCGATCGCTATTAAAGAAGGCGATTTTAGTAAATGGTGCGGAGATGCTTTACACGGTACAGACCTCAAACGCCGCCAGCAATATTATCCTGACCGCACACTTGTAAGCACTGACACAGCACAACACAGCATTAACTTATCGATTAATACCATTGCTGATGCTAGCGATCCCCAGCAAGTCTGCGGCGCGTTGGTGGTGATGGAAGATATTAGCGATGAGAAACGCCTCAAGAGTACGATGTATCGTTACATGACCCAGGAATTAGCCGAAGAATTACTAAAATTGGATGATGCTAAACTGGGAGGCGATCGCAAGGAAGTTTCCATCCTCTTTTCTGATATTCGCGGCTACACTACTTTGACGGAAAATCTGGAAGCAGAAGAAGTGGTAAGTATGCTTAATGAATATTTTGAGTCGATGGTAGAGGCTGTATTCAAACATAAAGGCACTCTGGATAAATACATCGGTGATGCCATCATGGCAGTGTTTGGTTCTCCTTTGCCCCTGGAAGAACACGCTTGGATGGCTGTGAAAACATCTATAGAAATGCGCCATCGCTTACAGGAATTTAATCAAAAACGTTATGCAGCCAATAAACCCCGCATCAACATTGGTATCGGCATCAATTCCGACACCGTAATTAGCGGTAATATTGGCTCTAGTAAACGTATGGAATTTACAGCCATTGGTGATGGTGTAAATCTGGGTTCCCGCTTAGAAAGTGTGAGTAAGCAGTATGGTTGCGACATTATCCTGAGCGATAATACTTTTAAACCATGCCAAGAACATATTTGGGCTAGAGAACTAGATTTCATCCGTGTTAAAGGCAGAAATGAGCCAGTATCTATATATGAGTTAGTTGGTTTACGTTCTGATCCCATCCCTAGTGAGAAATTGCAGGTAATTGAGCATTATCACAGGGGACGGGAATATTACTTAAACCGCCAGTTTCCCCTAGCAAGAGCCGAATTTGCCAATGTTTTAGCCGTTGATAAACATGACAAAGCAGCGATGTTGCACCTGCTACGCTGTCAGCATTGGCTACAAACGCCACCAACAGATTCAGAATGGGATGAAGGGGTGTGGACGTTTCAGGAGAAGTGATATCAATTCAAAATTCAAAATTCAAAATTCAAAATTCAAAATTCAAAAATTAGGACTAAGTTACATCAGTCCTAAGTTTTGCGTATCCACTCCCTCACCTCCACTCTTCACCCTAATCCTAGTTCTCGTTTGAGTAAATTAATTGAGTTTGCACCGATGTAATTATCTACTTTAATTAATTTTGGTGGACGGATGATGTCTTCGGAGGCGGCTTGGACTGCGGCTTGCACGGTTGCATAACAGGCTTGGTCACAGATAATCACTTCGGCGCGCTTGACGATCGCCTGCATTTTGTAATTATCTTTTGGTTGGGTGGTCATGACTAATAACTCGTCACCCCGCAAACCGTGGAGGATGACTTCTGCTTGGCGACCAATTCCCGAACTGAGGCTGACTATTCCTACACAGTTATCTTTGGGTAGGTTTTTCAGCAGGTTGATTTCTTTGTTGTAGTCGTAGATATCTAGAGGGATGACACGGATAGCTTTAGGGGCGGCGATCGCTTCCACATCGTTGATAAAATAGCGACTGGTAACAACTGTGGCTGAGGTGGTTTTATCCAGCACGGCGGCTAACTCATCTATCGCCACTATCTGCACGGGAATTTCTAGTTCTTCTTCTAACTCATAAGCCATTAACTCCCCCACACCCATATCTTGAGTGGGGGATGCTACCAGTACCCGCGCACTACAACGCAAGCGCCAGTCAATTTCTGCCAAAAAGATTTCTCTTGCTTGACTGAGTGAGTAGCCTTGTCCTAGTAATTCATCAAGTGCTTGTTGTAAAACTTTTGATGCTTCAGGATGTTGTGTGAGGATGGGCGATTGTAACCTACTACCGCCTTCATGACCTTGAGCGCGGACATAAATTCCTGAGCCTGCTAAACTTTCGACAAAACCGTCTTCCTCTAACTGACGATAGACTTTACTAATAGTATTGCGATGTAACCCCGTTTGCATTGCCAAAGCCCTAGTGCTAGGCAATTTGTATGCAGGTGGATATTGCCGAGAAGCGATCGCAAACCTGAGTTGGTTAAATAGTTGGGTTGATGCGGGAATCTCACTATCTGGCTGAATACGGAATTGAATCATCACCCAAACTCCTGAATAAGCAATTCAAAATTCAACATGAAGAACAACCAAGAACCCAAACATTTTGGCGATTTTATGTTGGGTATTTTCGGGTTTAAATTTCTTATGTGGTGACTATTGGTAGTTGATATTTTCATAGAAGTAGCCTAGTTATATCAAATAATTAGAGAAATTCACCACACAACGCGGGTAAAAATTATTATGACTGAGCAAGTAGTTGCCACAGAAACCGTTAACCTTTCGCAAGACAGTCTACAAATAGCTGCGTACTTAGCGCAGCCACAAGCACCAGGTTCCTACCCAGGAGTTGTAGTTTTACAGGAGATTTTTGGCGTTAACGGTCATATTCGGGACGTAACCGAACGGATTGCTAAGTTAGGGTATGTGGCGATCGCTCCGGCGCTATTCCAACGTCAAGCACCAGGCTTTGAAACTGGATACACACCCCAAGATATTGAAGTTGGTAGAGGTTACGCGATGCAAACCAAAGCATCAGAGTTACTAAACGATATTCAAGCAGCTATAGATTATCTGAAAACTCTCCCCCAAGTGAAACAAAATGGCTTTGGTTGTATTGGCTTCTGCTTTGGGGGTCATGTAGCCTATCTTGCTGCCACTTTACCAGATATCAAAGCGACTGCCTCCTTTTACGGTGCGGGAATTGCTACTCGTACATTTGGCGGCGGGAATCCTACTGTCACCCGTACACCAGAAATCAAAGGCACACTATATGGCTTTTTTGGTACGGAAGATGCCAGTATTCCCCCAGAGCAAATAGACCAAATCGAGACAGAGTTAGAAAAATACAACATTTCTCATCGTGTGTTCCGCTACGATGGAGCTGATCACGGATTTTTCTGTGACCGTCGTGCCAGCTATAATCCTCAAGCAGCAGCTGATGCTTGGGAGCAGGTGCAACAACTATTTAAGACTGTGTTAACAACATAGGTTTAAAGACTCCAATTCCCATACCACCACCTTAAGCGGAGCCTTGTTCATTAAGAATTACGTAGCTTGCTTACCGTAGGGTATTACGAATTATCAATTCCCTTGGTTTCTAATAAAATAACAACAATTCAATTTCAATAGTCATGAATTCCGAATCGAAACTATCTCAAAAAGCCAACTCGTCTTTCACAATGGACGACTTTGCCAAAGCACTAGAAAATCACGACTACCAGTTCCAAAAGGGGCAAGTTGTTTACGGCAAGGTTTTCCAACTTGATCCTGATGGCGCTTATGTTGATATTGGTGGCAAGTCGTCAGCTTATATCCCCCGCGATGAGGCTTCTTTGAGGGCAGTTAACGATTTAGCGGCAGTCCTGCCGTTGCATGAGGAGCTTGAGTTTATTATCATCCGTGAACAGGATGCAGAAGGTCAAGTAACTCTTTCTCGACGGCAGTTAGAAATAAATCATATCTGGGAAAAACTGGCGCAAATGAAGGAAAATTCCCAGCCGGTGGATGTGAAGGTGACAGGTGTGAATAAAGGTGGTGTCACTGTTGATGTTCAAAGCTTGCGGGGATTTATTCCGCGATCGCACCTCACAGAGCGTGATAATTTAGAAGCCCTTAAAGGTCATACTCTCACGGCTGGCTTTTTAGAAGTAGACCGCAATAACAAAAAACTCGTCCTTTCCCAGCGTTTGGTAACTCGTTCTAGTAACTTCAATCAGTTAGAAATTGGTCAACTAGTAGAAGGTAAAATAACTGGAATTAAACCTTTTGGTGTGTTTGTTGATTTAAATGGTCTCAGCGCCTTGTTACATATCAAACAAGTTAGCCAAAAATTCATCGAATCTCTAGAAAAAGTCTTTCAACCTGGTCAAACAATTAAAGCTATAGTTATCGACTTGGATCAAGGTAAAGGTCGAGTGGCTATTTCTACCAGAGCCTTAGAAAACTTCCCTGGTGAAGTGTTAGAAAATTTCGAGGAAGTCATGGCTTCAGCCGAAGCACGGGCTAACAGAGCTGCTAATAAAATGAATGAAGGGGGTGTGGGGGTATAGGGGTATAGGGGTATAGGGGTGTAGGGGTGTAGGGGTGTAGGGGTGTAGGGGTAAATCTTTCTTTTCCTTACACCCTCACACCCTCACACCCTTTTAAATATTCTTGGGTTTACGCAATTGCTGAGAACCGATTGGGCCGAGAATTTGGTTGAGGGTGCGTAGTTGGTCGGCTGTACCCATGCAAATCAGGGTGTCTCCCGGCATTAACACCGTATCTCCTGTGGGGCCGCCGATCAGCATACCATCTAGACGACGAATAGCCAGGACTAATGCCCCACTTTGCGATCGCAGTTTGGCTTTTTGCAAGGTTTGACCGACGAAGGGACATAAGGCCGGGTCGAGTAAAAATTCTTCCATGTAAAGTTGACGGTCTGCACCTGTGAGAATCCCGTCTACAAAGTCTAATACTTGCGGTCTGAGGGCGGCGGCTGCCATCCGCTTACCACCCGTGATATATGGGGAAATGACGGCATCTGCACCGCCTCTTTGTAATTTTTGCAGAGCTTCTTCGGTGCTGGCTCGTGCGATCGCTCTAATTCGGGGATTCAGCGTTTTTGCTGATAAAACTGTGTATAAATTTTCTGCATCAGAAGGGAGAGCCGCAACTAAACAAATTGCCCTTTCAATCCCAACTCTCAATAAAGTATCATCCAGTGTGGCATCTCCTTGAAATGCTGTATGCCCCTCGGCCTGCGCTCTTTCTATCGAATCAGCATCAGAATCAATCACCACAAATGTTACACCTTCCGCCCGAAATTCCTTGGCAATTTGGCGACCAGTCCGACTGAATCCACAAATGATGTAGTGTTCTGATAAGGATTCCATTAAGCGCCTCTGTTGTCTGAGCCGAATACCTTGTTGAAAGTAACCCTGAATAACTGCTTCTGTAAACCTGTTGACAATGTAACCAAGATTGATTACACCCAACAAAATTAAGGCAATAGTAAATAAGCGTCCACGACTACCAAGGGGGTTGGTTTCGCCATATCCTACGGTGGCTAAGGTAATAACTGTCATGTAAGCTGCATCTTCCCATGACCAACCCTCAACAAACCGATACCACAAAGTACCGAGAATTAATACACCACACAGCGCGATCGCCCCGGCCATTAACTCTTTTTGGATGCGTTGGTATTTCTGTTCAAGAGTTGAATACAAAATTATTTTCCACTATTGCCACAGGTTTGAGGATATATAATGTTAAGCTCAAGAGAAAGTAAGAAACACAATAAATAAAAATTTATTTTTAAGAAACTCTAGGAAACTAGTAAGTAAGTATACAATCAAAAATCCGCAGGAGGAGCGTTAGTGAGCCTACAAACTCTCATTGAGCAAGCCACGAACCCCCCAGAGTCAGGTTCTGCTGCATCTAGCCCCTTTACTACAGATAGCTTTGACGCATCTGTTATGTCCACATACGGACGCTTTCCCCTCGCCTTAGAACGAGGTGCAGGTTGCCGAGTATGGGATACCCAGGGCAGAGAATACCTAGACTTTGTGGCGGGGATTGCCACTTGTACACTAGGACACGCCCACCCAGCTATGGTAGAAGCCGTAACGCGCCAAATCCAAAAGCTGCACCATGTATCTAATTTGTACTACATTCCCGAACAAGGTGAATTAGCCCAATGGATTATTCAAAACTCCTGCGCTGATCGGGTATTTTTCTGTAATTCTGGTGCTGAAGCCAACGAAGCCGCTATTAAACTGGCTCGTAAATATGCCCATACAGTTTTAGACATAGAAAAGCCTATTATTCTCACCGCCAATGCCAGTTTCCACGGACGGACATTGGCAACTATTACCGCTACTGGGCAAGCAAAGTATCAAAAATATTTTGACCCCCTAGTACCCGGATTTCACTATGTAAATTACAACGATATCAGTGCGGTAGAAGCAGCTATTAGCGAGTTAGACGAGGGAGATTACCGAGTAGCGGCAATTCTCATCGAACCATTACAAGGGGAAGGCGGTGTTCGTCCTGGTGATGTGGAATACTTCCAAAAGCTGCGGCAAATTTGTGATGACACCGGCATTTTGTTGATGTTCGATGAAGTGCAGGTCGGGATGGGACGCAGTGGTAAATTGTGGGGTTATGAATACCTGGGTGTAGAACCAGACATTTTCACCAGCGCCAAAGGTTTGGGTGGTGGTATCCCCATTGGGGCGATGATGAGTAAGAAATTCTGCGATGTCTTCCAACCAGGAGAACACGCCAGCACCTTTGGTGGTAATCCCTTTGCTTGTGGTGTAGCGTTGGCTGTGTGTCAGACCTTGGAAAGGGAGAATATTTTGCAGAATGTGCAAGATAGAGGGGAACAATTAAGGAGTGGCTTAAGAGCGATCGCTGCTAAATATCCCCATCATCTAACTGAAGTTCGCGGCTGGGGTTTAATTAACGGTCTGGAATTAGCCGCAGATATTCCATTAACTGCTGCTGATGTCGTCAAGGCTGCTATCAACGAGGGCTTATTGTTAGTACCAGCCGGGCCAAAGGTCGTCCGCTTTGTACCACCATTAATTGTCACAGAGGCAGAAATCAACACCGCTTTAAAATTACTGGAAAAAGCATTAGCAACTGTGACAGCGTAAATCATAGACTGCTGGCAAAAATAGCGAAAATAATCACCGCCGATACACACCAATGAACGCTGATAAATGTCTGTGTTCATCTACTGGAATCGGCGGCTTATTTTTATAAAATATAGCCGTAGTCAGATAGATTAGGACATCAAGCTAGGAGCAAAAGCTGACGACACAAGGCTTTTAAGTCCGTTAACCGTCAACTGTCATCCGTCAACAGCTATATCTTTACTACTTCAGCTAGATGCAATTTTAAAAATAGAACATAATCGCTAATAAAGATATACTTTGCTCACTCAATATCTGATTATTGCTTGAATAATCCCGATACCATACCATCTTGATCTCTTTACGTCTTGTATCTAAAGGTAGAAAATAAAGGTTAACTTAAAGTTGGGCAACCTGAGGAAGGTTCTATCTGCTCAAGAGTAACCTGCCAATTTATATGCGGTACAACTGAGGTCAAATGACGCAATCTTGCAATCGAGTCAACGTTTGGGAAGAACGCCGTAACGAAGCTAATACCTACTACAAGCAGGGAAAATTTTCAGAATATCTTGACTTAGTAACAGAAAATTTACAGTTAGCTAGAGCAATTCCAGACCGAGCTAAAGAAGGTCATACATTGAACGATATTGGTTTAGCATATCTTGGGTGTTGGCAACCGCAAAAAGCATTAGATTGTTTCCATCAGGCCCTAGCTGTAGCTGTAGAGATTGGTAATATCCAAGCAGAAGCCACAGCTTTAAGTAATCTAGGTTCTACTTGCAGTCGTCTCGGTAAACTTACCCAGTCCCTAGAGTATTTTGAGAAAGCCGCGCAAATATTCAGAGAGTTACAAGATACTCAAGGAGAAGTTTCCACCCTCAATGATATGGCGCTAATTTACATCAGATTGGGTGAACCCAAGCGATCGCTCTTGCTGCAAAATCAAATTTTAGGAATGCGGCGTTTGTTAGGAGACTTTTCTGGTGAAGCCACCACACTCAATGGCATTGGATTCGCCTACAGTGTTTTAGGTGAGTTTGAGAAAGCACTAGACTATCTCCAACAAGCATTACCTATTCAAAAAGCAGTTAAGAACTTAGCAGGTCAAGCCATAACTCTGAACAACATCGCTTCGATCTATCTAGACTTAGGGCAACCCAAACAAGCCCTGTTACTCTACCATCAAGTTTTGTTAACACGCCAGTCCATGAGCGATCGCCCAGGCGAAGCCACTACGCTCAACAACATTGGCTTTACCTACTCTAAATTGAGCAGTCACCGCAAAGCACTGAAATTCTACAAACAAGCACTAGTAATTTACCAAGAACTAGAAGATTCTCTCGGAGAAATTTCGGTTTTGTTGAATATGGGCAATCTTTACGTCACTACAAAACGCAAAAAGTTAGCTCTATTGTGTTATCGCAACGCTCAAGAATTGGCAGAAAAAATTGCAGATCAAACAATCTTTGAGAAAGTAAAGCAATTCATGGATGCTCTTTAGGGAACATAATTCATTAGCAGATGAATCTATAGGAAACACCGAAGCCAACGTGATCCTCCAAAATAATGAGAGTCTAACGTTCTCCATATTCCATACCATTAGCCTCGGCGTAACGGTGCATAAAGCGCATGAATCGCTCCCAATGATCATCACGCTCAACTTCAAATTTGCACTCTACCCCTTGTAATTCGTCACCTTCGTCACCCCCAAAAATAAATCTTGTAGCAGAAGGGGTGACGCTTATTTCCCCTTCTTCATCGGTTAATAATAGAGAATTCAAGGATTGTTTAGTAAAGCTGTTGAATCCTTCTATTGCTTGGAGTTGATTAAACTTCATCATAACGATGCGTTTGCCAGTACGGACTTCTCGCCGCAAACTAACATTACTCAATTCTTCAAAAATACCTGCAAAAAATTGAATTGAGGGGGTGATAGATGTCATGAGTGGATCTAAATTTAATTGTTATATCCACAATTTACAACAGTTCGTAACCTAATAGATCCCACTGAAAAGGGCAGTCCCGATGAAGCAAGTTGCATCACCAAACATGAAAATGCTTTTCTGTCTCTACCTCCCCATTGCCTTCCAGTCCTAGATTTTCATCGTCTATTGTTATGTTTATCATGGAACTTGCGCTCTGACTACCACATCAGCAATCCTGAAAATAGGTTGTTATATTGGACTAGATAACTATTCTGCTCAACCTGGGAAAAGCTGTGCGTAATGATTTACAAGATTTAGAAATTAGTCATAAAGAATTGGAAAATTTGACTAATCTACCTGTGAAATCAGAATTAATTATTATCAGGAACATTTTTAAAAAGATTTGTAAAAGAATTTTAACTCAGATTAAAGGCTCTGAAGGCGCTACAGTAATTTTTCTGAGTTTTTCTGTATTAATTTTTGCATACTTAATATTTGATATTTTTATCAAAATATTTGCCAACTGGATAGAGATGCCATCCTGGTTATTATTAATAATTTTAAGTTTGTTAGGTGGTGTTAGTATACAGACTTTTTTATATTACTGGTGGCGTAACCAGCAAAAAATTCTGAGAAAAAATATGACAAATTCTCTAGAAATACTTTTAAACGATGTTGATAGATACAATGCAGTTATTAAAGCTATAGATATTAATGACCAGATAGAAGATGCAGGGAATACAGGAGTAAGCATCAAGGAAAGAGAAAAAGTTATCGATGCCCTGAAACTGACAAGATCCGATCTAATTAGAGCCTTAAGAACAGAAAGAATATTAAGAGAAAATCAGAATTTTATTCTCAGTAATACAGAATTGTTTACAAATAATTTAGCCACTCTAACCGCAATGCAAGTGACGGAACAAGCCACTGAACATGGTAGGTTACTAAATGAGGCATTACAAATTGCTTTAGATGTGCAATACGAAATGAAAAGCTTACAAAGTCAATCTAATCTATAAAATGTGATAAAAGCTCTTAGCTTGTTTTATCCCAACCTAGAAAATTTCTGAGCAAATCATTAAACGACAAATCTAAGAAACCATCTTTAAATATGCCGTTTTCGTACCCTCCATTTACTCCCCAAGGATTGTAAAGCCTAAATCTTTGTGTGAAAGAGCTATAACCTACTAAAACATAGGCATGGCTAGATACAACGTTAGTCGCAACCTGTGTTGAACTCCTAGAGGCAAAACAAATCATTTGTCCTTGATTAAATGCGGTAACTATCGCATTCATATCTAGACTGTCTAGATTATCATATTGTGTACTACTGCCTGTAATGTCGGTTAAGGCACGTCCAGCATAACCACTTACAATGGCTTGATAGGAGTTCCTTCGCTGACCACTGGCAGGGCCACGAGTCCACCCTGATTCGTTAATTTGAGCGTAAGCTTTTTCTGCTAAAGCCACCCACAATTCAGTATTGGGGTTATCATGCCTTCCACCAATTTTTGCATAGGGTATGTTTCCACCTGATACGTAATTACTATTAAGGTTATTCAGAGTAGCTAAAAATTTATCTACAGTCACAAAATCTGCAACTTTATTATTATAAAAACGAACTGTAAAAGTATTATCACCATTATCGATGAACATACTTTGGATAACATTAGGTGTTCGTAGTGCAGTATTGGCTAATCCAGCAAGAAAATAGCAATTACCAATCGCTCCTTGATCAACATCTTGATAACTAATTCCGTTTTGGAATAAAGTGCCTCTGGCTTCCCGGTAAGTGAATTGAGTAGAAGTTAATTGTGGGCGATCGCTACCAAAAAACCATTTGCCTAATAGTTTTTCTAACTGGTCTGCGCTACTCCCTGCAAATAAGTTGCCAATACCAGAATTTATATTTGCCATATCGCTATTGGCAACTTTATTCGACAAAATCCTCACATGGTCTTGTATTGTGAAACGAGGAGAATTATTAATAATAACTCTTAAGTCAGATAACTCATTTACATCAACCACACTATTATCTTTCGTATCTCTAAAGATAGTAATCATGTCATTACGACTTAAATTACCATCTTGAGCTAAGTTTTTTACTAGAGTAAGCATTTGTTGATCTTTCAGATTTTGACTGAACCAATCTGCTTGAACTGTGAAAATTCGTTCAACAACTTGGCTGGAATTTCTGAATGTATCCAACGCAGTAGCTCGAAGAGTATAATTACCACCAGCTAGATTTAATCCAACCAAGGATAAATTATGTGTGAAACTTCCCCAGCGATTATCATTAGCATTTGTCGTGATGCGTGTAACGTCGTTAGAAATAGAATTAACTAACAGCCCATTTTGAAAAATTTGAAAATCGATGACAGAAATATCACTAGCACCATTAGCATCGAAAACTTGACCGCGACTAATATTTAAGCTTCCTGTGTTATTAATGGTGGGATTATCGATAGTAAATGCTAATGAGTTCGGTGCAGTATTAATTGAAAGACTGAGATTATAGTTTGTGCCATTAAACGTAGAACCAATTCCTGGGAAAATCCGAATAAAATAATTTCCTGTATCTAAAGTAGTTCTGATTGAATCGTTGGCTATTTCTAATAAATTGGAACTACCTATAATTTCGCTAGTACCATCGATAATTCCATTTGAATTGGTATCTCGAATTATTTGTATGTCTGCATTTGTCGTTAAACCGCTCAGAGTCAGGTTTAAACTACTACGAATATTCAGACTGAAACTATAAAAATCATTGACATCACTGGAACCTATGAAATCCGTAAATGTCTGTGTTGTGGTTGTCAAGTTAACTCTTCTTGCACTACCTAATGTATTCCCTGCATTATCGAAAATCATATCTGTTCCTATTTAGTTAAAATTGCAAAAAGTTAGCAATCCCAACAAAATAAATGATTGTTTTCAATTTTTTTATGGGTGCTTATACCCAATATTCATGTATTATCCGGATAAAGTTCTACCGTAGACTTGCTTAATTTTTTTTTTAAATGCAAGTAAATTCGCAAGCTTTTTTTATGAAGAGATCAACTTTACTTAGTTGTTCATTACTGAGTAAAATTAAATTCAAGGCGGTTGCGTATTAAGCTTTATGTTGCATTCATATTGAAGTATGGTTTTATTCATTTAACCTAGATTTACAAAAAGTAGTGGAAAATATTTCTTAATTAAGCTGAAAATCTCACCCCAGCATAAATTCTGCACTAATAGCTAAGGTAAATTTTAGCTAACTAGGCAATCTTTTAAGCCATGTAAATAGATTTAAACTTTAAGCTAGAAATTTATTTTCCGATTTTTAACCAAGCAGTATTGGACGTAAGGAGAGAAATATTCATAGTCTTGTTGTGGTAATTGCCGGTGGGGTTCTGGTTGGAAAATGACTAATCCAGGGTCTAACATAAAGAAGTGTAAATTAAGCGATCGCCTACAGGGATGGATTGGAAAGAAATTAGAGGTAATTGGGTGCTGGTTCCGCGCAATCCAGTCGGGATCATTCATTTCTTGGGCGGTGCGTTTGTTGCCACTGCGCCCCATCTTACTTATCGTTGGTTACTGGAACAGTTGGGTAATAAAGGGTATGTAGTGATTGCCACGCCCTTTGTAAATACATTGGATCATATTGCGATCGCTAAGTCTGTGCTATTGAACTTTGAACGCACAATAGAAAGATTGCATGACTCTGGGGCATTACGCAAGCTTTACTTACCCACCTACGGAATCGGACATAGTATGGGGTGTAAACTCCATTTACTCATTGGCAGTCTTTTCCCTGTAGAACGAGCAGGCAATATTTTAATCTCTTTCAACAACTATGCTGCTAAGGATGCTATACCCTTAGTGGAACAGTTCAACACTACTTTGGCCATTGAATTTACTCCCTCGCCCTTGGAAACAAACAAACTCGTGCAGGAAAGTTATAATATCCGGCGCAACTTATTAATCAAATTTAATAACGATAACCTGGATCAATCAGCAGCTTTAACCAAAATTTTACAAACACGCTTTCCAGAAATGGTAACAGCTCAGACTTTACCAGGAACACATACTACGCCTTTAGGTCAAGATGTCAAATGGCAAACAGGGTCATCATTCACCCCCTTTGATGCGTTAGGGCAGTGGTTCAAACAAGAAGTCTATCGTGACTTAAATCAGCTAAATCGTGCCATCCTCTTGTGGTTAAATCCTCTTTCGCCACCATAAGACGCAACAGGCATGAGGGAATACTATAGTATATCTCTCACGACTAATGACCAATAACCAATGACCAATGACTATGTTCCAAATTTTGATAATTGATGATGATACATCAATTCAAATATTATTAAAAAGAATTTTACAAAAACAGGGTTATCAAATAGTTACTGCGAGTAATGGTGAAGAAGGAATTACTCAAGCATTGACTAGTCGCCCAGCACTAATTATTTGTGATTGGATCATGCCTGGCTTAAATGGTCTGGAGGTTTGCCATCGCATCAAGACAAACCCGAATCTATCCACGACCTTTTTTATTTTGCTCACCTCCTTGGATTCTGTAGCCGATCGCGTTAAAGGTTTAGATGCTGGTGCTGATGATTTTATCACCAAGCCGATTGAACAAAATGAACTGCAAGCAAGGGTTAGAGCCGGATTGCGACTGCATCAACTAAGTCGAGATTTGCGGACTCAAAAGCTGCTACTAGAAGAAGAACTAGCAGAAGCCGCCGAATATGTGCGATCGCTTCTACCAGAACCCATAGATGAACCCATCAGCATCAATTCTCGATTCATCCCTTCTCGTCAACTCGGTGGTGATTGTTTTGATTATTACTGGCTGGATGACGATTGCTTGGCACTATATCTACTAGATACAGCCGGACACGGATTAAAAGCTGCTCTCCCCTCAATTTCTGTTCTTAATTTACTGCGTTCTCGCGCCCTGAAAAATCTCGATTATTATCAACCGAGCGATGTACTGAAAAGTCTGAATGAAACCTTCCAGATGAATTATCAAAATGATAAATACTTCACTATCTGGTATGGTGTTTATCACCGCGTCAAACGACAGCTAACTTATGCTAGCGCTGGTCATCCACCTGCAATTTTGATATCTGGAACATCCCCAGGTAGTACGGAAGTACAAATTTTAAGAACTCCAGGAATGCCCGTTGGTATGTTTCCCGAAGCCCAATATGTTGATGCGTATTGCGATGTCGAAAAGTTGAGCAGTTTGTATATCTTCAGCGATGGCGCTTACGAAATTACTAAATCAGATGGCAAACTTTGGAGTTTAGATGCTTTCATTCAGATACTCGCCAGCGTACATCATAAAGAAGATTATCAACTGGATCAGGTCTTAAATTGTCTTATCGCCTTGAACTCCAAAGATACGTTTGAAGATGATTTATCAATCTTACAAGTTAAGTTTGACTAACTATTTGCCAGTATAATTTGATTAAATTCATCTTGATTATTAAATATTTCAAACACCTTATCCATACCAGTTAATTCAAATAATATTCTTACCTGTTCATTAATTGAACAGAGAAATAATTTTGTCCCTGCTGCTCTCAATGTTTTAAAAGCTAATACTAATGCTCCCAAGGCGGAACTATCCATAAAAATCACATCCTGACAATCAACTAAAACAATTTTTATGCCGCTATTCAGGAGATGGGTAATCTCTTCTCGAAGTTCCTGTGAATTTGCCGTATTGATAATTCCACTGAGCTTAATAACTTGTACTTGCTGATTCATAGTGTTCTTAACCAATTTACTGTAAGAGGATGTACTAAATTTGCCAATATTATATAGCAATGCACACAATTTTAGTGAAACATATGCCCTTCAAGAGGCTTACTTATTCCTTATAGACTCGATTTGGAACCAAAGAACAAGTCAATTTTACCTCAATCAATAAATCTAGATTTTGAATTTATCTTCATATAATTATGAACTTGATTCAAGATATAAGATTGAGGCAAGAGATATGAAGATAGCCTAATTCCTCAATATTATTTTGTATATCTTGTACCCAAAAGACTAATTTTTTCGTAAATTCATCAAACAATATTATCACACAACATAGATTAGAGAAATTGGCTAATCATTTTTGCAAAATTGTAATTTAAGCTGCAATTCGTTCGCATAGCGTGTTGTACTCAGAAGCTGCGCGTAAACCTCGGCGTGAAGTCAATCAGCCAAACGCTTACTTAAGCGCAGGGGTACACAACAAAACTTTAATTATTTACCCTGTTCTACTTAGTCGCTGAATCTTATTTCCTTTAAATAGGTATTAAATAGGTATTTCTATTTCAAATTTCGTGCCTTGTCCTGGGATAGAAATACAGTTTAATTTTCCACGATGCTGCTTAACTATAATTTGATAGGCAATAGAAAGTCCTAAACCAGTACCAGAGCCAACGGATTTGGTAGTGAAAAAAGGATCAAAAATGTGGGATATTGATATTTCATCTATACCAATTCCATTATCACTAATAGAAATTTTGACTGTATTTTCTGAAAAAATTACTCCTGTCTTAATTTCAATTATTGGCTGAGTAATTGTATTAGAGGCAGATCGTAAGGCATCAATTGCATTATTCAAAATGTTCATAAATACCTGATTTATCTGGCTAGCATGGCAATTGATTTTAGGAAGTTGCTGGTATTCTTTAATTACTTGGATTTGTGGTAAAAGTTCATTAGCTTGCAATCGATGTTGCAGAATTAGCAGAGTACTTTCTATCCCTTCATGCAGGTCTATCAATTTTTTGCTTGATTCATCGAGGCGAGAAAAATTGCGTAAACTTAGGACAATATCTCTAATGCGATCGCTTCCCGTTTCCATAGATTTAAGCATTTTAGTAACATCTTTTTGCAAAAAATCTATATCGGCTTCTTTAATTTTTTGTTGCAGGGAGATAGAAGGATGAGGATATTCTAATTGATATGCCGCAATCAGTTCTAAAAGAATATTTATACATTCTCTAGTATGAGTAATGTTGCTATAAATAAATCCAATGGGATTATTGATCTCATGAGCAATACCTGCGACAAGATGTCCTAAACTAGACATTCTTTCTGCCTGAATCAGTTGTATTTGGGTTGTATGCAGCTCTTTGAGAGTTTGTTCTAAGTGAATATTTTGCTGTTTAAGTGCTGTTTCTGCTAATTGGCGTTCAATTTCTGCTGCGGATCGAGCAGCAAATATTTTTAAAATAGCTTCTTGTTCTTCGTAACTGTGTTCTAATGGTTTAGTATGTAAGCCAGCAATATGTCCAAGAGGCTTACCCTGAGGATCTAAAATTGGCACGCCTAGATAGCTTTCCACATTCAAGTTAACTAAATCTAGGTCATCGGGAAACTTTTTTTGGATACAATAGAGCTATCTTTAAAATAAATTTTGTGAGAAAATAAACAGAAAAATATAATTGTGTGTATAAATAATGACAAGTCCCCTAGAAAGAATAGAATTATATCCCCAGGA
>NZ_JACJQL010000017.1 GCF_014696625.1 Nostoc parmelioides FACHB-3921 | reverse complement strand
ATGAGTACGATGAGCGCCATTGCTGTCATGGATGGCATGAAAACTCGTAGCGAAGCGGGTGAATACAGACTAGAGCGTTTTATATTTAATTGCACCTAGCTACTTATATGTTTTCCTGCCCTCTCCCTTATGCAGCAACTTTTATAGCTAGCTTGTCACCCTCTGAGGCAATAGAGACAAAAGATTTAAATCTTTCCCCACATTAAAATCCACTTGTAGGGGAAAAAAAATGGATGCTCATCGGGCAAGACTTGAAATAATTTTTGTTGATAGCTTTGCACAAACTGCTCATAGGTTTGACTATCTAATTGCGATTCATAAGCTGTGAGTAATGTGCCACGATACCATTCCACAACGGCTTCTCGTAAAGGCAATACATGACCATACATTTGTAACTTCACTTGTTGTTGGACAAAGCCTAATTTATAAAGTAGTTTGGCGTATGCTGATGGAGTTAGTACTTCCAAACGTCGCGTATATCCCCCTAATTCTTGACTAAACTCTTTGGCTGTCTCCTTAGCTGCTAATGTCTCGTGGAGATACTGAGTTAACTTTCCTGTTCCACATCCTAAATCTAAAATTCGTAGGTTCTCTTGAGGTTGTACCAAATAAATCCACTAAGTCATAAAACGGACGACTTCGTTCTGCTTGAAATCGTTCATCTTGTTCTGGATTCCATTTGTCTGGCATTTTGATACCCTAGATTGCATTTCTTGATTTTGAATTTTTTATGACTAATTACTTCCGTTCTAATGTTGAGGCTATGGCTAGCTATGTTCCTGGTGAACAACCACCACGGGGAACACAGGTAATTAAACTCAACAGTAATGAGAACCCTTATCCCCCCTCGCCTGCGGCCTTAGCAGCACTACAAGATATTGATGGCGAATGGTTGCGGCGATATCCAGAACCGTTTGGGGGAGAGTTTAGACAAGCGGCAAGTAAAGTTTTAGGTGTTCCTAGTGATTGGATCATTGTGGGTAATGGCAGTGATGAAATACTAAGTATAGTCATTCGTTCTTGTGCTGAACCGGGACGGAAAGTGGTCTATCCCATGCCTACTTATGTGCTTTATCGCACACTAACCCAGATGCAGGCGGCGGATATTTTGGAGATTCCCTACAAGAACGACAACGTTTTACCTGTGGCAGAATTGATTGCTGCTGATGGAGCGGTGACATTTATTGCTTCTCCTAATAGTCCATCTGGTCATGTTGTGCCAAGTGAGGACTTACGGAAATTAGCCAGTGAATTACCTGGGGTTTTAGTCATAGATGAGGCTTACGTAGATTTTGCTGAAGAAAGTGCCTTGGATTTAGTGCAGAGATATGAAAACGTGATTTTGATTCGGACGCTTTCTAAGGGATATTCCTTAGCTGGGTTGCGTTTGGGGTTTGGGATAGGGAATCCCAAATTATTGGATGGATTGTTTAAAGTCAAAGATAGCTATAACATTGATGCGATCGCCTGCAATGTTGGCACAGCAGCCATCAGTGATCAAGCTTATAAAAACGCTTGTGTGGCAAAGGTGAAAGCATCCAGAAGTCTTCTAGCAAAAGACTTAAAGCAATTAGGCTTTTATGTTTGGGATTCCCAAGGCAATTTTTTACTCACCCAACCGCCTCAAGGTAACGCCGAATACCTCTATCAAAAACTTAAAGAACAGAAGATTTTAATCCGCTATTTCAAGCAACCAGGGCTAGAAGATAAATTACGCATCACTGTAGGCACTGATGAGCAAAATCAAATTCTGGTACAGGCGTTGAGGGATTTGTTACGGGTTGGAGAGTGAGGCAGATAAAGGAGATGGAGAATAAAAATCTGATAACTGATAAGAATTCATATTTTCAGTCATGAACCAATAATTTGTTAATCTCTTCTGGAGAATGGGCAATTAAATCAGCACCGTGAATCTTCAATTCCTCCTCGGTTCCATAGCCGTAAGTCACACCAATTGCCGTCACATGGTTTAACTTTGCTCCGATAATATCGTGTAGGCGATCGCCTACCATGACCACAGTAGAGGGTGCCAGATTTTCGGTGATTAAAATATGCTTAATTAACTCGCTTTTCACAGTTCTTGTGCCATCAAGCTCGCTACCATAAACGGCATCGAAAAGCACAGATAAATCAAAATATTCAATAATTTGCTTTGCATAAATGTGAGGTTTAGAAGTGGCGACAAAGGTTTGATAACCAGCCAATCTAATCTTTTGGAGAATATCTATAATTTGGGGATAAAGGTAATTTTCAAATAATCCAATTGTGGAATAACGAAGACGATAAAGGGCGATCGCTTCCTCCAACAGCCTATTCTCAGAAGTATTTAATAGCTGAGAAAAGCTTTCTTGAATAGGCGGGCCAATACACCAAAGCAACTCATCAGCATCCGGTGGCTTATAACCTAACTCAGATAAAGCATACTGAATACAGCGAGTAATCCCCAGCTTGGGATCAGTCAAGGTTCCATCCAGATCAAATAAAATAGCGGAAATGGACATAATTTATCATTAACCCCTCTTTTGAAGACTACGAAAAAATTCTTCTCCGCTCAATAACACGATTCCCAAAGAGACAACACTAATCCCCAAACTTTGGATCAAATTTAAACTTTCGCTGATTGCTATCCATGCAACTAACGCCGTCAAAGCTGGACTACTAGAACCGATGATAGAAGCCTTGGTTGCGCCAATCATCCGAATCCCCAGATTATTTAAGGTGTGTCCAATAAAACTAACTACGCCCGAAAAAATACTACCAATCCACAAAGGTGTCCAATCAAGCTGAGAACTGGAAGGCGAAAAAAGCAGTAGGCTCAGACCGGAAAGCAGCAGAGTAGAGGCAAAACTGATCCAAGTAAATGGAACGGGATGGAATCTTTCCAAACATTTTTGGGCAATGACATTATAGAAGGCATAAACTACCCCAGCGCTCAGGCTAGCGCAAATGCCGATCGCAATGGTATGACTGCTATAACTGCTAGAAGATTGAGGAATGGTCAGCACACCACCTATGAGAACAATCCCCATGACTAGCCATCGGAATATTGTAGGGCGATCGCCGAAAAACTTCCAAGCTAGCAGTGCTGTAAACACAGGATAGGTAAAGAACAATGTCAAAGCAATTCCTGTCGGAATCAAACCAATAGCAACATAGAGTGCAGCAATATAGATAAACATCAATACCCCACAACCAAGTGCTTGGGTGAGAACATCGAAGCGTTCCCTACTGAACAAGTCTTGAAATTCTTTCCCCGCCGATGGATATAACTTAAATGCTAGAGCCGCCATCAGTGGAACCACCAGCAACATTCGCATAAACATCAGCAAGAAGGAATTTTGCAAATCTGGTTTTACGTATCCACCAATGAAAAATAGACCCAGCACGAGATGTTGGGAGAACAAAACTCGCACGGTAACATTATGAAATGTCAAAACAAGGGAAGATAGCAAAACCGTAAGCATAATTCGTAATTTGTAATTCCTAATTCGTCTTTATTATCTCAAGAGAAAATAGCTGGTAATTGGAATCTTAACCACAAATTACTAATTACAATTAAGACTCAGGCTTTTTAGCTTACAATAATCTGTGTTTCACTTAAGATGAATCCATCATCAGTCGCTAGGGTTGGTACTTTACCCGCCGGATTATTATTGAATAATTCGCTGTCACGATCGCGTATTGTGACTTCTTGGAGTTCTACTTGATCAACTAAATCTAGCTCAATAATCGCCACCTCACTATAGGTGCGTATTGAGATGTTTTTCTCAAGAATAGTTTCATAAAACAAGGTAAAGTTGAGAGCGCCCTAGTCATAGATCCCCGATTTCTGGGAGACGTTGGGGATCTAAGTATGGTGTTTATTTCCACCCATTTATTGGCCGAGCCGTATGAAATCGTGCATTACCTTATACTAAAGCTGGTTCACTGCGGTTATAGAAAGAATAGTCTCCCTTGATGGCTTCACTCTGTTTACCATAAATCCCGACTGGGATATTGCCGATTATTGTTACACGTATTGTTACACGCTGCATATGGCGAGAAGAGCATATTACAAATTATCCAGCGATTAAAAGAAGCAAAGTTATTGTATAAATTTATAATAATTAACTGTTCCATAATTAAGGAAATGAATTATCAGCAATTATTTAGCGATCGCCTAGCTGTATTGGCGACAATGCACCACAAGGAAAAGGTAATTGCACCATTATTAGAACAAGATTTAGGTGTTAAGGTGATAGTACCACCGGATTTTAATACAGATATTTTTGGCACATTTACCAGGGAAGTAAAACGCCCAGGCACGCAAATTTCCGCAGCGAGATTAAAAGCAGAGAAAGCTTTAGAGTTTACAGGAGAAAGTTTAGCTATTGCTAGCGAAGGTAGTTTTGCACCCCATCCATTAGTACCTTACATCTACTCTAATAGAGAAATAATCATTTTGTTAGATAAAATCAATGATATAGAAATTATTGGTGAATACTTTTCTACAGATACGAACTTTAACCATCAAGTTGTAGAGAGTTTAGATGAGGCATATACTTTTGCTAAGAAAGTTGGTTTTCCGGAACATGGTTTAGTTGTTTGGTTTGAAAACTTAGACAAGAAATGTCATGACATGATTAAAGGTATTACACAAGAAACAGCATTGATAGAAGCAATCAATTTCGGTCTAGAAAAATCACCCAATAGTAAAATAAATATTGAGACAGATATGCGGGCAATTTACAATCCTACTCGCATGAAAAATATTGAAAAAGCTACTCATAATTTACTCCAAAAAATCAGCAGTTGCTGTCCACAATGTCATACCCCTGGGTTTGAAATTACTGAAAGAATAAAGGGATTACCTTGCGAACTTTGTCATATGCCAACAACCCTAACACTGAGAGCAATTTATCAGTGTAAAAAATGCGGTTTTAGACAAGATAAACCATTTCCTAATGGCACAGAATTTGCAGACCCATCCCAATGTATGTACTGTAATCCATAATAAGCTAGGCTATTTTAAATCCAAGGTAACTCGTAATTCAAGTTTGAACGAGAATAGTTGGAATTTTGTGTAATAAATCCCCCCTTGCCAGGTAAAACATGGGGGGAGTATGGAGCTAAAGCCCGGTTGGGCAATCGGGCTATTAGTTATTTAGTATCTATTTGCTTTAATTTAATTCCTCCTAAAGATAGATAATTCTAATTTGTGTATTTATTCTTATGATTTTAATCATAAAAAATCTTCCCTTGCATTGTAGCAATGGGAAGATTTAGATTTCAAGTTCGTCAGGTGATCGGAATATTTATTTATTTAGTATTTATAGCCTTATTTTCAATTCCACCAATAGATAGATAAATAATACTTTGAGTGCATCAAAAATGTATAGCTTAATACAAGCAAGGAAATAGAATTTTTATCAATTTCGGCTATTACTGTTGAATTTCAGCATTCCTTATTAGGAATTATGCAATTTAGAAGCGCATTAGTTTCTTATAGATATTAAGCAGTTTTTTAAAAAACATGATAATGAGTAAATCATAGTAAAAAATAGTTTACTTATCCAGAATAATTCACTGATAAACTCAAAGGTAATTGAACTATAAAAGTGGTTAGGCCATGACCACTCGTAACTTCAACTGTACCTTGAATATACTGTACTAGTTTTTTCACTAGTGATAATCCCAAACCTGTACCACTAGTTCGTTGATAATCACTTTGGGGAATTTGGTAGGATTGGTCAAACACAGACGATTTTTCTAGTGTTTTGTTGTATGTAAATCGGTAGAAAGGCTCAAAAATACGAGATTGTTCTGTTGAAGGAATTTCTACTCCAGAGTTATTAATTCTAATTTGAAAATAAGGAAATGAAGAGACTCTGTATAAACCAGATTGAGCATCTTGTGGTGTTAAACTTTTTTGATTGTGTTCAAAATCTACATTTACGGTAATGCGCTCACCAGCAGGAGTATATTTACAAGCATTCATAAGGAGTTCTGAGATAATTCTGCTGAGGATACTTGAGTCAGAAACTAAAGCTGGTAAATCATCAGAAATACTAACTTCTAGAATCTGTTTTTGGGCTTGGGTAATTTCCTGAAAACTGTTAATAATCTCGGATAGTAAAGATTGCAGATGAATGTAAGTGATATCTAAAGGATAACTTTCTGTATCAATTATCCGCATATTAATTAAATCATCTACTAAAGTTAACTCCCGTTCGCATTCATAACGTAAAATGCCCAGGTAGCGAGACACAGATGCAGAAGTAGAAGCGGTGGCTGATTTTAAAAGACTCTGCTGATTCATGACATTTTCTAGCATGGAAATGGCCATTTTGATATTTGATAATGGCGTTCTCATCTCATTAGAGGTAGATGCTAAAAAATCTTCTTTCAACTGGTTAAAGCGCTGCATTTCTGCCATTTGAATTTCCAGTTGTCGATTACGTTCAGCAGAGAGATGGCGTTCTTCTGTGAGTCGGCGTTGAGTGTCATCTCGAAAAACCATGACTGCGCCAGTAATGTCACCGTTGTTGTTGCGTAGGGGGGTAGCACTATCGGTAATTGGGATCATTGTGCCGTCTTTGGTAATTAACATGATGCGATGACCGACTGTCGGCGAAACACCACCGCCTAAATAAACTGTTGTTTGTTTTTGAATAGCCGAGATGATAGGATTTTGAATAGAATTGAAAGTCTGTTCATCAATTAACTGAACGACTTCAGTTAAATTTCGGTCTTGTGCATCATCAAATTGCCAACCGGTAAGTGCTTCTGCGACTTGATTCATATACTTGATGTGCAATTGAGAATCAACCACCAGTACACCATCTCCCATAAATCGCAGCACGGAACTCAGAAATTGCTCACGTTCATAGCGATTGAGGGCCGTTTGAATAGCGACGTAAAGTTCTTTTTCTCTGACGGGTTTGAGGATGTAGCCAAAAGGGGATGTGAGCGTTGCTCGTTCCACAGTACTTTTATCAGAATGTCCTGTCACATATATGATGGGAATTTGTAGATTCTGCCAGATTTTTTCGGCTGCATGGATACCATCTTCTTCACCTCGTAGCCTGATATCCATCAAAATTAAGTTTGGCTGTAGTTCTGTCGCTTTATCTATGGCTAACTCTGCCGAATCTGCAATATCTACAACTGTATATCCCAAAGACTCTAAACTTTCTTGTAAGTTAATCGCCAAGATATATTCATCTTCTACAATCAGCACTCTGACCGCTTGGATTTTATTGGTCTGTGAACAGATGCTAATCATGCCTATACCCTACTTGTCGTAAAAGAAATTTTAAATTCAGTTCCTGACTGACTCTGAATTTCTAATTTGCCTCTTAACTGCTTGACTAAACCCTGAACAAGAGTTATGCCAAGTGTTTTGTTTTTTTTGCTATCAAATTCCAAAGGTAAGCCAATACCATTATCTCGAACGATAAGTGTCAAAGTGCGATCGCTTTCTTGGCATAACCGGACTTGAATTTCGCCTTCCCGATTATCGGGAAAAGCGTATTTCAAGGCATTAGAAACCAGTTCATTGATAATCAAACCGCAAGGAATAGCAGTTTCCAGATCCAAGTTAGTGTCTTCCACTTGAATACTCAGGTGAATACAGCTGGACTTAACATTATAAGAGTCAAATAGGTGCGTTGTTAAATCTGGGATGTATTGAGCAAAATCTATATTAGCTAAATCATTAGAGCGGTAAAGTTTTTCATGTGCCAAAGCGATGGAGGCGATGCGGTTTTGACTATCACGCAGGATAGCCGTGGCTTGAGGATCTTGGGTACGTCTGCACTGCATTTGTAACAAACTGCTAACAATTCCTAAATTGTTTTTAACTCGATGGTGAATTTCTTTGAGTAATACTTCTTTCTCTTTGAGAGATGCCTTAATTTTCTCCCCTGTTTGCTTTTGCTCTGTTATATCTTGTTGGACAGCAACAAAGACTGTGCCGTATTCTGGATGTGCAAAAACAGATGCCGTTGCTCGACACCAAAAAGGAGTACCATCTTTTTTAATATTTTGGACTTCATAGGTAGTTTCACCATATTGCATAGCCGCAGCAGCGATCGCCTCATGAACTTCTATCGGTTTGGTATGCTCATCTTCATAATTAATAATGGAGATATGCTGACCAATTAATTCATTAACTTCATAACCAAATATTTGGGCAAATTTCGGGTTATTGTAAACGATTACGCCATCATCAGCACGGACTAAGCATAATCCCTCCGCCATATTGCCAGTGATGACAGCTTGTAACTCTAGCATCTGTTGGGCGCGTTTTTGTTCGGTGATATTGATACTACTGCCGATAATGCGATAAATATTTAAGTTTTCATTCCTTAAGGGAGTCAGGTTAGTAATCCACCAAGTGTCTTGATTGTTTAGATGTAAGTATTCTTCATAAGTAATAGTTTCTCCTGCCTCTACACAATCCTGATAATGCTGCCGCACAGATGCGGCTACAATGGGTGGCAGCGCCTGCTCTGGGGTTTTGCCTTGCAATTCATGAGAGCGAAAGCCTGTAAGTCTTTCATGGGCGGGGTTTAAACCAATAAACCGAAAATCACCATCTACAACATCTACCACAAAAATAGAGTTGGCAACACCATCATAGATACTACTTAAAAAATGCTCTTTCTCTCGCAGTGCTTGTTCTGTTTGTTTGCGGTCATTAATATCTATGATTACACCCAACATTCTTACAGGGTTGCCTGTTTCATCATAAATTCCGTGTCCTTTCCCAACCAGCCAACGCATAGTGCCATCAGGACGAATCACCCGATATTCTAATTCAAAATTGCTATGCTGTTTTAGAGCATGAGCTACGCTCTGCTCGACGCGGTTAATGTCATCTGGGTGAACAACATCACGCCAGGCTTGATAACTTGCTGTTGATGTTTCTGGTTCTAACCCTAATAAGCGATAGTGGTTATAATTCCAAATTACTTCATTAGTATGAAGATTCCAGTCCCAATTACCAATGTGGGTATATTCTAGGGTTAGTCGTAATTGTTCTTCACTTTTAGTTAAAGCTTCTTGGGCTTGTTTGCGGCTAGTAATGTCCTGAGCCGTTCCGTAAAGGCGAATGACTTTGCCCAGTGAATTCAACTGTGCGTGTCCAATCCCTTCAACGTACATCATAGAGCCATCAGCTTTAAATGCACGCAGAACTAATTTGTAAGATTCTCCTGTGGATACTGCACGTTCGACGGCTTGGTGTAGTTGTTGTTGATCTTCCGGGTGGTGAAGTTGAAGATTTTCCTCATAGCTTGGTGCTGCTAATGCTGGATCTCGCTGAAATAGCTCAAATAATCCTTTCGACCAAGTTATTTTCTTGTTAGCTAAGTCATAATCCCAGTTACCCAGACGAGCTACTCGCTGGGATTCTGCTAATAGTGCTTCACTTTGGCGTAGTGTATCTTCTGTGTGCTTGATATCGGTTACATCAACAATCAGTCCATCCCAAGCTACACGACCATCTGGTAATTGGCGGGGTGTAGAACGTAATTGCACCCATTTCCAGATGCCACTGGGAGTGTAGATTCGTAATTGAATGTCAAATACAGAGAGATAATGATAGGATTTTTCAACGGCTTGCACAAAGCTGGGAATATCTTCTACACATAACTGCCGATAAAGCAGAGTTGCATCTGCGAGGACATCTTCTGCTTTCACTTCCATTAGTCTTTCAATTCCCGCACTAAAGTAAGAAAAGCGATCGCTCCTATCTAATTCGCGGATTATTTGATATACTGCCCCATTCGGCAGGTTATCGCCAATGCTACGCAACATCGTTTCTCGCTCATGCAAGGCGATTTCTGCCAATTTACGTTGGCTAATATCTGTGACACGGACTAGATGAATTTCTTCACCAGCAACGTAAATTTGTTTGACTGCGAGATTTCCCCAAAATAACTTACCTTGTTTAGTGATGTATTCAACTTCGCGGCTCCAAAAACCTTGATGATTTAGTTCTTCGATGACACTAGTTACCTCATCGGGGGTGAACCGTTGTTTTTGTAGCGTTTGACCATCAGTACCTATCAATTCCTCTTTACCAGAGGCGGCAAATATTTGCACTGCCTGTTGATTACAATCAATGATCAGTAGCGTTTGCGGATTCACCAAAAACAGAGCATCGGTAGATCCGTTATAAATAGCTTCTAGTAAGTCTCGACTATGGACAATTTCTAATTCAGCCAGTTTACTATCACTAATATCTTGAGTTGTACCCAGAACTTTAGTCGGGCGGTTATTTTCATCCCTAGCAAATACTACCTCGCGCGATCGCAACCACCGCCAAGACCCGTCTTGATGTTTCATACGACACTCGGTCGTTAGCACTTCGCCATCGGCGGCATTTTGCCAGTATTCCAGGTTACGCTCCAGTAGAGGTAAGTCATCAGGATGCAAAACATCCAAGAAGAACTGAGCGCCTCTTTGCTGAATTTCTTCCGGTGTATAACCCAGAATATCTACAGACTGACGGTTGAGATAAACATTACTTCCGGCTATTGGGTCAAAAATGTATAAAAGTTGGGGCGAATGACTAATAACTTGCTCAATAAAATGTTTACTCTCTCGCAGTTCTGCCTCAATTCTTTGGAGTTCACCCTGGGCGGCTTTTTGTTCTGTAATATCTTTGGCTAGGACAAATTTTGCTGGCTTCCCCAACCAAGTGATGAGATGGGAGTTAATTTCCACATCTATTAGGGTTCCGTTTCGTGTGCAATGTTTTGCTTCGCCTACATAAATAGCACTAGAGAAAACGTCAAAATCCTTCAGGGAGCGAAAAAAAGCAGGAACTTCTTCACGGGGACGAATATCTAAAACTGTAATTGACAGAAATTCTGCTTCGGAGTAGCCATATTTGTATATTGCTGCCTGATTAACAGCCAAAAAACGTAGAGTTTCTGGATCAAAGATCCACATGGGATTGGGATTATTCTCAAACAGCAATCTATATTGAGCTTCTGAACTTATTAAGTCTGCTTCAATACTCTTGCGTTCTGTAATATCACCCAACGAGCCAACCAATCTTATGGGGTTGCCTTGTTCATTCCAAACTGCTTTACCCCGTGAACGAAACCATTTGTAGTTACCATCTTTGCGCCGGAGACGATACTCAATGTAATACACTGGAACTTCCCGACGCAGATAAGCTGCTTGAGCAGCCATCACTCTGTCATAATCATTAGGATGAATGCGAATACTCCATTCATCATCAAAACTACTCATTTCATGACGTTCATAGCCCAGCATTTCAAACCAACGGTCTGAACGATAGGTATGATTAGTCAGTATATCCCAGTCCCAAATGGCTTCCTCTGTGCCGGCGATCGCTAATTGCCATCGTTCTTCACTTTTGCGTAAGGCTGCTTCGGCTTGTTTGCGTTCACTGATATCAATATTCGTACCGATGACAACCCAGCAGTTTGCTTTTGGGTCGTATCGAGAACTATGGGTTGCACCAATCCAACGCAGAGAACCGTCTTTATGGTAAAATCTATATTCTATGCTGAATGTTTTGCCTGCAAATATATCTGCAAACCCAGGCATAATAACTGTTTCTACATCATGAGGATGCACTCGTGACAGCCAAAATTCTTTAGATACCAGTAATTCCTCGGCTGTATAACCAAAGATGGTTTCACAGCCTACAGACTGGTAGTCATATTCCCAATCGCCATTGGGAAATACTCGAAAACTTACAATAGCCGTACCAATTGCGCTATTGAGGATATCGTTTAATCTGGTTTCTGAGATTTGATACTGAGCATCCCTTTGGGAAAGCAACTCAGACATTTGCTCTCGTTGCACTACTTCTTGTTCTAGTTGCGCTGTTTTGACTTCTTCTAGTGTCACCACACATAAGACTTGTCCCTGATCATCAAGCACAGGCAAATGGCGAATTTGATGCTGATGGAAGCGTTGTAATATATTTGGTAAATTCTCCATATCTGCCTCATTCACAGTTATGACAGGTTGGCTCATAAGTTCTCCAACTGTCATGTCTGCAAACGTCATTTGATGGGCAATTCCTCTCAAGACATCTGTTTGTGTAAAAATACCCAATAATTGCTGCTTGTTGATTACCAGCACACAACTAGTTTGAGCTTGATACATTTGGGCGATCGCTTCCACTAATGGTGTATCTTGCACCACTATTACTAAAGGTCTTCGAGAGTTTTTTACAAGCTGCCAAGACATTTTTGTCAAAACTTTACTAGCATTAGTCGCTGTAGCTAAGATTTTTTTTGCTGATTGTGATCAATATAGGAAACTTTTTATTCTATGTACAGAGAATTAATTTTTATTTAATTAACCCCTACGATATAAAAACTCGACCGACACAGAGGTGTATCAATGAAAATCCCTCTGCTACTAAACAGCAAGTGGGAGGTGGTTTGGTGTGAGGAACAAACTAAATGTTTAGTCAATATTTAAAGTAGCAAGGGCTTGTGGCATAGTTATTACATTGTGATGAACATCATACGACACTTCAGCAATAGATTAATTAATCCTGTGGAAAACACTCAATAACCTGTTGTAGATATTGGGTGGAAGCCCATTCGGCTGGCGATCGCCACACCTAATAAACGTTCATCCTTCTTTAACTCTCCTAGCATCTGTGCTAAAAAAGAAGGCTGTGGTTCAGGAATCAGCAGATTATCTTGCATATTTTTAATTTATCGTTTGGTTAGGAAAATTCTGGATTATTTACGGAATAAGTGACACTCTGTTGATTTCGTCAAAAGACAAGTATTGTTCTAGCTGTTAAACCTATCTTTTGACTATATGACAATGACTCTGATTCAGGGCAACTTTCGAGTTATCAAAGCTGCACCTGATGGCGATTCCATCCGTTTCTATCCCCATAATCCCCAACTGTGGGATAAGCGAGTTCGACCAAACCGACTTGGCGGCGCACAACTGCGCTTAGATAGTATCGATACTCTAGAAACACATTTCCAAGTAGGAGGTGGTGGTTTAGGTACACAACACCAACCCCTAGAATTAGCGGGTGCTGCTGCTAATGAATTGCTAAAATTTTTGGGTTTTAAAAAGATTACCCGTAACGCTAACGAAGTAGTCACAGCCGCAGAACCAGAAGCCGTTCCTGGTTTTATCGTCACAAAATTTGCAGATGTATATGGTAGGAGTGTAGCTTTTGCCTTCAAAGGGACATCTGATGTAGAAGATGGTAGCGAGGTTTACCTAGATAAATCTCTGATTAAAAAGAGTGTTAACTACCATATGTTAAATAAGGGGTTAGCTTACCCTACTTTTTATTCCAAGTTATACCCGGATATTCGGAAGGAATTAACTATTGCAGCTGAGAAGGCGCGGAAAGAGCAAAAAGGTGTGTGGGAAGTAGACAAGACTAATGAAGGTTTTGTTTTAGAAGACCTAGAAACAATCACTGATAATGTAGTCATCTTCCCTAAACTATTCCGCCGACTTCTTGGCTATCTCGCCATCAATGACGGTAGTGCGGAATTAGATGGATTTTCTGATTATTTAAAATCCCGGAGCGATCGCATCATTATTCTGCCAGATGGTCACGTTACTGGTTTCCACTATGTTGTGAAAGTTGAAAAACAGAAAATTCAATTAACTGTTCAACCAGAAGATTTAATTTTCTTAGAAAAATAGGAGTAGGAACTGAGAAAAGTCAAAAGAGGCAGGGGGGAGTAGAGAAGGGTAAAATGCTTGAATAACTTCTCCTTTCTGCCCCCTGCCATCTTTTATCTTGCCTTTTCTAGCTCTGAGATAAACGCTGCAATTCTTCACCAGCTAATAATTGATGCGCCTTGGCTAAAAACTGGGGAATTTTATCAGCGTGGGGACTGTAGCGGAGGGATTGCTGCAAGTCTATGTCGTTGAGTTTATCGGCTTTGTTACCAGGGAACCAGTGACTAGCATTTCCCAATAAGTTGTACCGCATTTTGGCATAGTCTACTAAATCGTAGGCAGTAGCTAGATTTAGCAGCCATAAAATCACCCGGATATTTACTTGTCCGGGGGTTTGTTCCCATTGAGGTAAATTGGTTTCCCAGGTTTTTATCCAATCTTCTCCCAAAGAGGCGATCGCTGCATCTTCCAACCTCGCTAAAATTGGCGTTAAAATCTCTGATGCCCGGTCTATTAAGTCCAATGTCTTCAAGTGTTCATCAAAATCTTGGGGTTTGGCTGCACCTAAACTCAAGGTATGCACTTGAGAATGACTTAGACAAAATAAATCATTAAACACCATCGGACTTAAAGGGGCGCATAAATCCACTAATTTTTTAGGTGGATTATAAAGCCGACCCCCCTTATCTGTAGGGCTAATAATAAACACCCCCATATCATGGCGAGTAGCTGCTTCAATTGCTGGCCAATTCCATTGATTAATGTAATACCAGTGCAGGTTCACATAATCAAATTGGTTAGTATTAATTGCTTGCACAATTACATCCTGAGAACCATGAGTAGAAAAGCCCACAAATCGGACTTTACCCTCTGCTTGCAACTGTCGTACTACATCCAAGCAACCCCCAGGACGTACACTAAAGTCTAATAATTCAGCAGTATTAATTCCATGCAATCCTAGTAAATCTACGTATTCTAGTTGAAGATAACTCAATGATTGCTCGAAAGTTTTGCGGAACTCTGTCGCATCAGCAACAGGTGCAATTTTGGTTTGGACAATTAACTTTTCACGGGGAAATTTGGGTAGTATTTTCCCCAATTGCATTTCGGAACTACCATAACCACGGGCAGTTTCAATGTGATTGATCCCCACATTAACAGCACGATTAATAGTTGCTTCCAGATTTGCTTGTTGATCCGCCGGAATATCTGAATAACTAACATCTTGCCATTTATATTGGTATCTCATGCCGCCGCAAGAAAACACCGGCATCTGTAATTCTGTACGTCCAAATCTTCTATATAGCATTCAAGTAAATAGCAGCTTGTTAACAATTCAAAATTCAAAATACCCTACGGGAAGCTAAAGCTACAAAATTCAAAATTCAAAAAAAGAATAGTAGGTTGGGTTACGCGATCGCGTAACCCAACAAAGTTTTGAGAATGTTGGGTTCCTCCACCTAACCTACACCAGTCTAGGTTTTTAGGCTTAACCGAACTGTAAGGTGATACGCACCTAAATCAAATATTCTTGCGTCAGGGCTGTCCATAGTCAAGAGTCCAGAGTCAAAGGCTAGCTTGGACTGTGGACTTTGGACTTTTGACAACCTGAGTGCGAAATATACAATTTAAATGCGTAACAGCTTATTACCTTATAGCTGTCACTCACAAATAAAAATATAGGGGTGTTTTTTAATACCCCTATACTCATGAATCAACCTGATTATTCCTTAAGCAGCATTTTGCAATTCAGCCGTGCGTACTGATAACTGCTGTGTCTGATTACCCCGTTGCAATCTCACTTGTAGCGCTTGACCAAGGCGGCTATTTTCCACAACGTTTTGTAACTGTTCCGCAGTGGTGATTGCTTGACCGTCAACTTGCAAAATGACATCTCCGCGTCGGATACCAGCATTAGCAGCCGGGGAGTTAGGTACTACTCGAATCACCAAAACACCGTTAACTTCGGGAATTGCAAAAGCCGAATTAGGGTCAGTATTATTTTGTTGAGCTAATTCGGGTGTTAAAGTTGCCATTTGTACACCTAAATAGGGGTGAGCAACTTTACCGTCCCGTTCCAATTGAGTAGCGATCGCCTTAGCTTTATCAATAGGAATCGCAAACCCAATCCCCATCGCATCAGCACGAATGGCGGTGTTAATCCCAATAACTTCACCCTGGTCATTTAACAAAGGCCCCCCAGAGTTACCAGGGTTAATGGCTGCGTCAGTTTGGATGAAATCTAAACGCTTGTCAGAAATACCCACTTGGGCGCTAGAACGCTTGAGGGTGCTGACAATACCCAAAGTAACAGTATTATCAAAACCCAAAGGATTACCAACTGCGATCGCCCAGTCGCCCACTTGGACATTATTAGAAGAACCCAGGGGTGCAACTGGTAGACTATTACCCGCGTTGATTTTCACCACCGCTAAATCTGTAACTTCATCAATCCCTTGTACCTTACCATCAAAGCTACGGCCATCTTTCAAGCGAACAGTCACGCGATCGGCCTTATCCACCACATGGGCATTAGTCAAGATTAAACCACTTTTATCAATGATAAATCCCGAACCTAAACCACGCATCTGTTCTGGTGGCATCTGTCCTTGAAAGCCTTCACCAAAAAAGCGCCGGAAAAAGGGATCTTCCAAAAATGGATCTACCCGGCGGGTAATTGTGCGTTCTGTATCAATTCTCACCACTGCTGAACCAACACGATTCACAGCTGCTGTCACAAAGCTACTGTTACCAATAGCAGCCGTCACGGGTGATTGTCTTTGAGCTACTAGTTCCGGTGCAGATCCAGTTGTACTAGGATTAGGCGCTGGTTCCGCTTGCAATGGCAAAACACGCAGACTGCTAACCGTTAACACAACTCCTATAAATATTGCTAATACATGAGTACCGAGTTGGCGTATAGACCTGGATAATTTGGAAAATAGCATATTCACAACCTAATCTAGAAGTCTAAATCTTGCCCAATTTAAAATTATTTTGACAAATTTGCCTACTAATCTCTACAACCTCATCTTCCTGCCTAAGTGTCAACTAGCTATAAGAATCGGATTGGATAATTTGAAGAGTATCTGTCGGGTGGGCATTGCCCAACGTATCATGATCTTGGTAGGCAATGCCCACCCTACTGATCAAAAATCAAGCACGGATTCTCTAGCTCTAATTAAAGTTAATTGAATATTTAACCTCATAGCTATTGTAGAGATTCCCACTTCCGAGGTTCGGGTTTTACCAAAGGGCTAGGGAGGAAGCAGAGGGGCTAGAACAGGTGTGAGATTTTTGAGTATTGAATTCTCCGGAGTGGTTGACCATCTCTAGGCTAGGATCTGAAGTATTACCAGCGCTATAATTCCCTATGAATGGATCAAACCAGTTAGCTCAAGAATCCTTGCCTGTACCCCAAAAAGCGAAAGAGTCCCATAATCATGATGCAGAACACGATCACAAACATCATACTCACGGGCAGGCAGAGTCAGTTCATGCTCACGTTCATAGCGAAGAATCTTTACGGCGAATTGTCAATCGATTATCACGCATAGAAGGACACATTCGCGGTATCAAAACAATGGTGCAACAAAATAGCCCTTGTCCCGACGTTTTATTACAAATTGCTGCCGTACGGGGTGCATTAGATAAAGTAGCCAGAATTGTTCTCGATGAACATTTAACAGAATGTATTGCTAGAGCTTCTAAAGAAGGCAATATAGAAGAAGAAATTGAGCAACTAAAAGCAGCTTTAGATAGATTTTTACCTTAATTTTTATCTGGATTCCCGACTTTTATGACAAATCGAGAATCGATTTTTGAGTAAGTTAAATTATAGAACTTTTGTACTAATTTAATCTCAAAGTTTTTTAAGTCTTGATACACCAATACTAATCGCACCTCCTTTATCTCGGAGGTGCTGTAGCTTTAAAGTTTGAGTATTCCTGCTGTAGTGTGATGTTATTTATTATAACTATATGTTTCACTGGCTAGCGTGAAGATTCATCTTTTAAGAGAATCTTTTATATCCAGCATACGGAGGTTAAATGTCAGTACTGAAAGCTACTAACAGCATTGAACAACGTTTGCAAATACAGCGTTTGCAAGCACCAACCCGCGTAGTTACATCTACGGCTGGGAGTGATGTGGTAAAGGGATTAACTCAAACACCCAAGACTTTACCCCCTTGTTATTTCTATGATGACAGAGGTTCTGAATTATTTGAGCGTATCTGTGAGTTACCTGAATATTACGTGACACGTACAGAAACGGCTATTTTACGAAGGTTTGCGGGTGAAATTGCTCGAATTACTGGCGCTTGCGAGTTAGTAGAACTGGGAAGCGGTAATTCTACCAAAACTCGTATATTACTGGATGCTTATCAGCAACTAGATTATCCTCTGCGTTATTTACCGATTGATGTTTGTGCAGGGATTTTGGAAAGTAGCGCCAAGCAGTTACTTCAAGACTATCCTTCCCTAGAAATTTATGCGCTAGCGGGAACTTACGAATTAGCGCTTGCACAACTGACTACCAAAAAATTATCTAGTAGGATGATTTGTTTTATTGGTAGTACCTTGGGTAATCTTAACCTACAAGAGTGTGATGTCTTCTTGTCCCAAATTAGAGCAACTTTAAATGTTGGTGAATATTTCTTATTGGGGGTAGATTTGCAAAAGCCAAAGGAGATTTTGGAACCAGCCTATGACGATAGTCAAGGAGTCACCGCAGAGTTTAACCTCAATATGCTGGAACATTTAAACCGAAGTTTTGAGGGAAATTTTGATACGACACAGTTTAAACACTGGGCATTTTATAATGAGAGTGAACAGCGCATTGAGATGCACTTGAAAAGTGAGCGATCGCAAACTGTCCAATTAAAGTCTCTCAATCTCACCGTTAATTTTGCCCAAGGCGAAACTATCCTCACTGAAATTTCTCGCAAATTTAACCTCGAAAGCATTCAGCAGCAACTCGCAGCTAAAGGTTTAATACCTGTCCAGACCTGGACTGATACAAATCAGTGGTTTGGTTTATTGCTATGTCAAGTGCCAGGATAAGTAATTAAGTTAGGAAATGTAAATCAAGTCCGGCTAATTGCTGAAAATATGCTTGGTATTGTCGGTAACAGGTAATTGGTCTTTCCCATTACCTGTTACCGATTACCAACTAATAAGGTGATACGCACCTAAATCAAATATTCTTGCGTCAGGGCTGTCCATAGTCAAGAGTCCAGAGTCAAAGGCTAGCTTGGACTGTGGACTGTGGACTTTTGACAACCTGAGTGCGAAATATACAATTTAAATGCGTAACAGCTTACAGATATTATTAGTGATTAATTTATAGGCATTTGCCAAAATAGAAAAACTGTTTTATCTCTATTTCTGTCATGACATTAATACTTCAACTTCGTGAGTCATACTTGTGGGTTGAGGAATAGGTAACCCATCGACAAGCATTCCTTCTATATGAAATTCAATAGCTTCTGTAATCAGTTGTTTAACTTCTTCTAAAGTTTCACCCACAGCTACACATCCTGGTAAATCAGGTACATAAGCACCATAGCTAGTTTCACCCTTTTCAATTACAACCGCGTAACGCATCAATCTTCCTCCAATTGCGCCTGTCTCCAAATATTTTTCAGAGTACCAATTGGTACATCAACACTCGGCTTGCCAGATACTGTTACTGTACCAGTTTTATCGGGATGCTTGAACTGTCTGTGACTACCTTTAGTTCTAGCTAAATACCAACCATCTGTTTCCAATCTTTTAATAACTTCACTAACTTTCATATTGTGTATACTCTAGATTCACATACTTAGAGAATACTCAAATATGATGCGCCTTCCAAACTAACCAATTACCCAATAGGACGATTACCAGGATTAACTGCATGAATAAACTCACTACCTGAGTTTGGTCTACCGCGTTTATAACTGGCTTCTTCTGGCTTACCCCATCCCAACTGTAAAACTATTTCTAAAAAATTAGAACTTTCCGATTTCCATAAAGTAGCCCATTCTGTTCTTTGGACAATTCTTTCTACATCAGACATAAAAATTAACTGATGTTGTTTATTATTATTAAAGCTTAAATATAAATCCATCCCGGCTGAGGCTTCATACCAAAATTCTAAGATGGAATTTTTAGCAGATTGCAATATTTCTAAATCACTACTTAAAGCAATTAGTTGGGTATCTACTTCTGGATAACGTAATATTTTGCCCTTTATTGAAATTTCTTTCCAAAGAATACCGGAAATTTGATATTCTCTTTGATAGTCATGTATGGCATTTTTAAAATCTTGATAGGCAGTAAATTTTTGTAGCCCATCTGTTCTGATAAACTGGTCAATTATAGGATTACCAGAAACTGTTACTTCTAATTTTAGACGCTCTCCTTTAAGGCAAGCTAGGCGTTCAGCCGCCAAAATTTGAATTAGTTCTTCGGTGGTATAAACCTTTGACATCAGAACACACTTAATTGGTCATTGGTCGTTGGTCATTAGTTCTAGTTTTTGACTGTTGACTATTGACTATTGACTGTTGATATTTCGACATTATCTCTTGGCATGATGGGGAATACAGTAACAGATATCACTAAAAATTTGGGCAGACCAATTTGGTCTACCCCCGAAGTTACTTGGCTAACTCACTACTGAACTCATTGAACGATCGCCTTTTTAATTGTACTGATTCTGTACGTGGTAATAAATCAAATACTTCTCGTAGTCTGTCATCGATTTCTTCAAAAGGAACTTGACCTTTCTTGTTTAAGACTACCTCACCGGACTGATTAAACACTACAACTTGAGGCACGCCTCCAGAATAGTAATATCCTGGTTCGGTGGGTTCGTAAGTCTTTTTGGATGAGATGGTATCCACACTGATGGGGATAATTTCTGCGGCTTTACCGTAGAATTCTTGTACCCGTGAAATTACAATGGCGTATTGTTTGCAATCGCTACTGTCATCCAAGTAGAATGCCAAAAATATTGGTTTATGTTCTGCTAACGATTGGGCTAAAGTAAATCTGGATGGTACTAACGATCCATTACCCGCATAAACCACGAACATATTGCCGTCGTATACATCATCGTTAATACCTGCAAAGGCTGGCTGTATTCCTACAATCAATAGACATATAAGCAAACACAGGCCTTTAAAAACCAACCGTCGCCAGTCAGCAATCTGTCTATGTAAAAAAGAAAACTCTATACTATTCATCAAAATGAACCTTACAAGCTACTGTTTGTCTTCGGTTTGTGCTGAATGAGGCAACCTGGGCTGGATATATAATTACGCCCGTATACTATTTTTTAAGATAGCGCCTAGTGGGATCTGTGGGGAATGTTGACTGTTGACCTTTGACCGTTGACTATGGACTATTGACGTAATTACTAATGACTATTAATAAATTAGGGTATGGATGTGGGAAATAAAATCAAAGTTATAGATAGGCTGCGGTTGGGTTTTGCGGTGTTGGTGGCGAAAAGTGTGACATTTTTAGTGCGATCGCTCCGTCTCGGTGCTGCTAGTGTATTACCAGGGTCTATTGCCCGGCGGATTGAACCCCGATTGCTGCAATTATTGAGTCAGCAGGTGAAAAATGGGGTCATCATCATTGCGGGGACTAACGGCAAAACCACCACAGCACTGCTGTTATGCACTATTTTAGAAAATCAAGGCTACCGTGTCTGTCATAACTCCACCGGTGCAAATCTAGAAAATGGGTTGATGACCGCGTTGCTAGAAAGCACTAACTTGGTGGGGACTCTAGATGTGGACTATGCCATTCTGGAAGTAGATGAGAATATTGTTCCCAGGGTCTTAAAACCACTCCAGCCACGAATTATCCTCTGTTTAAACCTGTTCCGTGACCAACTTGATAGGTATGGGGAAGTAGACACCATCAGCAAGCGGTGGACAAAGGTTATCTCGACCCTTCCCAGAGAAACGGTGGTAATTCCTAATGCTGATGACCCGACTTTATCCCTTCTCGGTCAACAGTTACCCCAAAAGGTTTTATTCTTTGGCTTAAATGAACCAGAACATTATTTAGAAGCCATTCCTCACGCTGTTGATTCTATCTACTGTCCCCAATGTGGACATTCTTTAGATTACCAAGGTGTGTATTTATCCCATTTGGGAGATTTTACTTGTCCCAGTTGCGGATTTACTAAGAGTCAACCCACTTTAGCCAGTAGGGAATGGTCACAAATTCTCGTTGGTTTGTACAACAAATACAACACCTTAGCCGCCACCACCGCCGCTATTGAATTAGGTGTGGATGAAACCACAATCAGAGATACTATTAATAACTTCCAGGCGGCTTTTGGTCGTGCAGAAGATTTAGTTATTGATGGTAAACGTGTGAGAATTTTATTATCAAAAAATCCTGTGGGGACGAATGAAACAATCCGCGTCGTCACTCAAAGCACAGATAAAACCACTTTATTAGTATTAAACGATCGCACACCCGATGGCACAGATGTATCTTGGATTTGGGACGTAGATACAGAAAAATTAGTAGAACGAGGAGGAACTTTAGTCGTGAGTGGCGATCGCGTCTATGATATGGCGCTACGTCTGCGTTATAGTGAAAAATCGGCGCATAGTAATCTCAATTTAATTGTCGAAGCAGATTTACGTCAAGCGATCGCCACAGCCTTAGAACACACCCCAGCCACCGAAACCCTGCACATCCTCCCCACCTATTCCGCCATGCTAGAAGTGCGGGAAGTCCTCACAGGTAGGAAAATTCTGTAACCCAGTCAACAGTCAACAGTCAACAATCCCCACAAATATGAATTCTCCACAATTAGAATTAACTATCGGCTGGCTATATCCTACATTAATGAGTACCTATGGCGATCGCGGTAATGTGATTACTATCGAACGTCGCGCCCAATGGCGGGGATATACGGTGAAAGTATTACCTTTAGACCAAAACGCCACAGCAGAAGATATTAAGTCTGTAGATGTGATAGTTGGTGGTGGCGCACAAGACAGACAGCAAGAAATCGTCATGCGCGATTTGCAAGGCGCGAAAGCTGACGCGATGCGTGAGAAAATCGACAATGGCACACCAGGAGTTTTTACTTGTGGTTCACCCCAATTATTGGGACACTATTACGAACCAGGCTTAGGACAACGTATTGAAGGTTTAGGAATACTTGATTTAGTTTCTATTCATCCCGGTGAAAATACTAAGCGTTGTATCGGTAATTTAGTCATAGAAGTTACAGCTAGTCGTCTAGCAAAAGATTTAGAGGAAATGACGGGAAGCAAAGCCTACTTAGTAGGTTTTGAAAATCACGGCGGACGCACTAAGTTAGGTAAGGTGGAAGCTTTAGGAAAAGTCGTTTATGGCTTAGGCAATAATGGTGAAGATGGTACAGAAGGAGCATTTTATCAAAATGCCATAGCAACCTATTCCCACGGGCCATTATTACCTAAAAACCCCTTTGTGGCTGATTGGTTGATTCAAACAGCATTGCGGTTAAAGTATCAACAACCAATTACTTTACAACCTTTAGATGATACTTTAGCTATGCAGGCACGGGAAGCAATGTTTAAAAAGTTGCAAGTTAACCCACCAAAACCATCTGCGGTAGCTAAAGTCTAATAATGTATTTTAGTGTTTTTTGGAAGTCTCCACTTCTTTTAAAATATTTCTAAACCAATACTCTAGGCGATCGCCCATTGCTTGTTGAGAATATTCTACCTCCGCCTGTTGGCGGCAAGCACGGCGATCAATTTTATCTAAGTTTCTTATCGCATTCACTAACCCATCAACACTATCTGGCTCTACTAAGAAACCCGTCTCACCATCTTTGACAATTTCCGTGAGTCCTCCACGACGATAAGCTATCACTGGTACACCGCACGCTAAAGCCTCAATCGCCACATTACCAAAGGCTTCTACCCAACGAGGCGTGACTAATAACGCCCTACATTGGCCTAATTCTTGTTGCAGTTCCTCTGTAGGCAAAAATCCTCTATATATGATGGGAGCGTCTGCGTATTTTTGACAAATATCCTGCCAGTATTCTTCATTTTGCTTGAATCCGAAAATTTTCAGGGGAATACCCGTAATTTTGGCTGCTGCGACCGCATCCTCTAGCGCTTTTTCTGGGGCGATTCTTCCTACCCAAGCTAAAAAATCACTCGGTTGGGCGCAAAATTGATAAATAGATAAATCCATCCCATTGGCTAGACAACGACATTTATCTGCAAAGGTGAATGTCTGTGCTTGAGAGAGGGTATGTACACCAATAGTTTCGGGAAAATTAGTTGCAACTTGCTCAATGATGGAATCCATTGCATCAGTCAAAGAACCCATACTGATTAAATGAGCGATGGGACAGCTAAAAAATGGAGTTAAATATAAAGGCAGCCAATCATAGGCAAAGTTGACAATCAAATCATAATCAGATTGCACTTGGTGAGCATAGTCCCACATATTCGCCAAGACAGAATTTTTTGGTAGGATAATCGGCTCATCACGAGTCTGGGTTTGCGCTGGTGTTTGCACTTGACCAGCAATTTCTAAAACAGGTACATTTTTCACTATTGACCCTTGAGGAGCAACGATTTTGACACTATGACCGCGCCGAATCATTTCGTGGGCAATATTGCTGAGAGTGAGTTCTACCCCACCACCAATACCTGAACCAATCGCACCCACAGGAGTAGATAACATGAGCAACTTTAGTAAGTCGCTTGGAGATGAAGTCATTTGATTGTAATTAATCGAATTTTTACTGATGTTATTAATAAATTAATTAGATATATCATTACCCATAAATTTTATCTCCATTTACGATAGCATCGAGCAGTAATATTATAAGGCTGAAACAATTCTAAGTATTTGGTTTGCAGAATTTTAAAAAATTGCTCTACTACTTGAGGGTCATCTACATGAAAGGGATACTCTTGATTAAACCCCTTAAAAAAACACCAGTTGAGTATAATCTTTCCTTCGTTGCTTAGAAGTTCGTGGAACTTGATTAATTGCAAACTGGGGTCTGGTAAATGTTCTAAAACATCAAAAGATATGATGGTGTCAAAATTTACTTGTGGCGGTATTTCAAGACAGAAAGTTATTTTTTCATTTAAACCCAATTTTTCGGCTCTATACTTTACAAAATCACGATTAATAGGATTAATATCGCAATAAATTACTTGCTCAACTTGAGGACAAAGAGCAGCACCAATGGCGTGAGTGCCAATACCCCCACCAAAATCTAGCACTCGACCCTGACTATAATCCGCAACCAAACGCAGGGTATCGCCTATATAATCTTGGCTAGTTAAATGCCATGCTCCCAATTCAAATAAATAAGATTCTCGTACTTTGTCACGATAAAAAGCAGTAGCTTTTTCCCAGTCAAAATCTTTGTAGCCCAATTCAGCCATTTGCTGCTGACTAGACTGTAACTTTGTTTCTAGTGTTTCTGCATCTATATTTAAAAACTCCTGTATATGCTGCTTTAAGTTAAATGAATTTTGCCAGTAACCATTTAAAAATGATGGCTTAGGTAGTGTTTGCATAACCTCTGTAATATAATAAATACAACTTACGTATGATACCTTATAAAGGTAAAATTATTTTATGTTTCTTATTTAATTTTTGAAATATATATACTGTCAGCAGTATCGACCCTATAGACTTGGAATTTTTACTTAATAATTGAGAATTAAGTTTACAAAAATCAAATATTATTCCTATATGTAGCGTTTACTAGTTTGCTGAGGTACAAACTTATCTATTTCCATCTGTGTAGCCTGCGGGAAGCAAGCTACATCTGCGGTTAATTATTCTTGCTTGTAACTTACTAGAATGAGAACCGCTATACTATATCAATAATTGAGTAAAATCTCTAAAACAACATGAATTACTCTAATCAATTGTCATGATAAATATTATTTCTGCATCCAGAATAATTAAATATTTTAAATTGGCTACACGCTATTTATTAATAGCATTTATTCTGATCATGTGCCTGATATTATCAGCTTGCCAATCGACAATACAGACACAATCAAGTGTTATCAATCTGACTCTTTGGCATGGTATTAATCCCCCCATTAATCGAGATGTATTTCAACAACTAGTAGACAAATTTAATCAAACTCATCCAGATATCCATATAGAATCTCTCTATGCGGGTCAGCTTGAACAACAAATACCGAAAGTTTTAACAGCAGTTGTGGGTAATGTACCACCAGATATTTTGTTTTTCAACCCACAAATCACTGGTCAATTGGTAGACTTGGCAGCTATTCGACCTTTGGAAGAATGGCTAGATAAATCACCACTCAAGGCAGAAATTATTCCTAATTGCTTTGGCGAGATGCAGTTAGAGGGTCATATTTGGTCAGTCCCTCTTTTTGCTGGGAATGTCGGGATTTTTTATAGACCGGATTTATTTAAGGCGGCGGGAATCACCGAATTACCCAAAACTTGGGAAGAACTCAGACAAGTTGCCAAAAAACTCACTATAGACCGCAATGGCGATCGCATTCCTGATCAGTATGGTATGCTCATGCCCTTGGGTAAAGGAGAATGGACGGTTTTTACATGGTTTCCCTTTTTATTAAGTAGTGATGGGACAATAATCAACGATAATCATCCTCATTTAGTTAATTCAGGGGCGATCGCTGCTTTACAATTTTGGCAAAATCTCATTCAAGACGGTTCAGCCAAATTATCTGCACCAGAACGGGGATACGAAGAAGATGATTTTGTGGCGGGTCGTGTGGCGATGCAGCTAACAGGGCCTTGGACATCCATTATGAAAAGTCAAGTTGATTTTGATGTCCTACCAATTCCTGTTAACCTTCATCCAGCCAGTGTCCTCGCCAGTGGCAATATGTTTGTGATGAAAACCACACCACAAAAAGAACAAGCAGCCTGGAAGTTTTTAGAATATATTCTCAGTGAGCAATTTCAAACGGAGTGGAGTATTGGTTCAGGTTTTTTGCCAGTAAATTTAAAATCCATTCAAAGCCCAGCTTATCAAGAAGCTATTCGGCAAAAACCGGCGCTGAGAGTTTTTCTGGAACAAATGGCTGTATCTGGTTCCCGTCCAATTATTGCTGGGTATAGTCGTCTATCAGAAAATTTGGGTAGAGCTATTGAGGCGACAATGTTAGGTGCATCCCCAGAAAGCGCATTGAAAAAAGCCCAAGCACATCTCGACCTTTTTTGAAAAGTTTAGGAATTGTTGATTTGGTGATTAGTAATAGTAAATATTAATTACTGATGACCCATTACCAACTCCTACAGAAATGAGTAGTGACAACATCATAAAACAAACTGGTATAAATCTTTCCTATGGGCTATTCTGAATTTTGACTTTTGCAAAAATTGCTGATGAAATCGACCATCTTACCTGAACCCCTCAAACCCGGAGATTTGCTGCGAGTTATTGCGCCTAGCGGTGCTTTAAGAGAATTTGCGGCTTTGAAGCAGAGTGTAGAAATTTGGCGATCGCGCGGTTATCGTATAGAAATTAGTTCAGATATTGATCATCATTGGGGATATCTGGCTAATAAAGATGAAGTACGTCGCCATCAGCTAGCTTCTGCTTGGGAAGACCCTAATTGTCGCGGTATTCTCTGCGCCAGAGGTGGTTTTGGTAGCACACGCATCTTAGAAGATTGGCATTGGCAAATCGACTCAGACCCAAAATGGTTGATAGGCTTTTCTGATATTACAGCTTTGCTGTGGAGTCTTTATAACGCAGGTATATCAGGTGTTCACGGCCCTGTACTCACAACCTTGCTAGATGAGCCGGACTGGTCAACTGAGCGCCTATTTAATTTGGTAGAAGGACGAACTATTGCACCCCTTAAAGGCTGTGGTTGGGGCGGTGGTGTGACTACTGGCATTTTGCTTCCTGGTAATCTTACGGTGGCTACCCATCTTTTGAGTACACCGATTCAACCTAACTTTGATGGCGTAATTTTAGCCTTGGAAGATGTCACAGAAGCACCGTACCGTATCGATAGAATGCTGACACAGTGGCGTTTAAGTGGTGTTTTGGCAAAAGTCAAAGGTATTGCTTTAGGAAGCTTTACTCGATGCGAAGCAGCCCCAAATATACCTAGTTTTAACACAGAAGAAGTTCTGCGCGATCGCCTGGCTGATTTGGGTATTCCCATTGTCTCCGACTTACCATTTGGTCATGGTGAACAAAATGCCAGCCTACCTGTAGGTGTACCTGTCACCTTAGATGCCAATCATGGAGTCTTGGATATAGTAACCTTTTAACTCTATTTATTTAAACTATCATTTAACCGAGTACCAGTATAATTGGGAACCCAGCCATCTGCTGCTGTGAAATAACGCACTGCTTTAAAACTTAAAGATGCGGTCAGGCTACACCAGTGTTCTACCCCAGAGGGAATGTGAAGATAATCTTGGGACTGGACTAAAAGCTGTACTTGGCTACCATCGGGTTTGACAAAACCAAAAATCATCTCACCTGCCAAAACGTATAATGCTTCGGGCGCAGTATGAGTATGATACTGGGCGTAGGTAGCTATTAAAGTCTGGAGAGTAGGCGAACCTGGATGGACATTCAGCAAATCACACCAAAGATAGCCATTTTCTTGCTGAATAAACTCAAATACACTGTTGTGTAAATCGACAATGTGACACTTCTCCTTATCTGTCAAAGCATCCTGTGTTAAAAGGTGAGGAAAGAGTATAGATGTACCAGGGTCGTAATGCTTTAAATAAATTCCCAGTGGGGCAAGTTCACGAGCTATTTCATCTAAATTGCTCTCAATTGTGCCGTCTTCCAATAACAAGGTCGCCATGACAGAATAACTAATTAAGTGTTAAGAAGAGTATACTTAACTTTAACTCATCTTAAAGCAATAAGCCACTATTCCCGATAGACATAGTGGAGTTACCCAATCCCCATTTCTCAAAAAATTTGTCAGCAGAATGATGTTCAATAATACTACTAGGTCTAATCTAGTACAAGCGAACTATAAAAATTAGAAAATGTCCGACTTAGTTTTATTTTGGCATCGCCGCGATTTACGTATTGCTGACAATATAGGACTGGCTACCGCTAGACAACGAAGCAATAAAGTAGTGGGGGTATTTTGTCTAGACCCGAATATTTTAGAAAGGGATGATGTTGCCCCTGCTAGAGTTACTTACATGATTGGTAGTTTACAGGAGTTGCAACAGCGATATGTGCAAGCAGGAAGCCAATTATTAATCCTGCATGGCGACCCAGTGCAAGCTATCCCTCACTTAGCAGAGGCATTGAACGCCAAAGCTGTGTTTTGGAATTGGGATGTGGAACCATATTCACAAACACGCGATCGCGCCATTATTGCTACCCTTAAAGATAAAGGTATCCAATGTCTTACCCACAACTGGGATCAAATACTCCATTCCCCAGACGAAATTCGTTCAGGTAGCAACACACCTTACACTGTTTACACCCCCTTTTGGAAAAATTGGGGTAGCAAACCTAAAGCTAAACCAGTAGAAACCCTGCACAATGTCGAAGGACTAACAGAATCTGAACAGGAACTTGCTCAAAAAGCGGGGGTAAAAGCCTTACCCACGGCGAAAGATTTAGGATTTTTCTGGGATGCAGACTTGGTAATTGCCCCAGGGGAAGCAGCAGCCCAAGCCAAGTTAGCAGAATTTACAGCCAAAGCCATCACCGAATATCAAGAACAGCGTAATTTTCCTGCGGTTAACGGCACATCACAGCTAAGTGCAGCTTTAAAATTTGGTGTAATTGGCATTCGCACTGTTTGGCAAGCAACTTTAGAAGCGTTGGAAAATAGCCGCAGTGAAGAAACTACCGCAGCTATCCGCACATGGCAACAAGAACTAGCCTGGCGGGAATTTTATCAACACGCTATGTATAACTTCCCAGAATTAGCTGATGGTGCTTACCGCGAAACCTTCAAGAATTTTCCTTGGGAAACCAACGAAGAACATTTTCAGGCTTGGTGTGAGGGAAAGACCGGTTATCCCATCGTTGATGCAGCCATGCGCCAAATGAACGAAAGCGGCTGGATGCACAACCGTTGTCGAATGATTGTCGCCAGTTTCCTGACCAAAGACCTATTAATTAATCCCCAATTGGGAGAAAAATACTTTATGCAGAAGCTGATTGATGGTGATTTATCTGCCAACAACGGCGGCTGGCAATGGAGTGCTTCTAGCGGCATGGATCCCAAGCCACTACGGATTTTTAACCCCGCCAGCCAATCACAAAAATTTGACCCAGATGCAGAATATATTCGTCAGTGGGTACCTGAATTGAGGTCAATGGATACGGAGTATTTAGTAACGGGTAAGATTACGCCTCTTGAGCGTCATGCTGTGGGTTATGTTAAACCAATCGTGGATCATCAAAAACAGCAGCAACTCTTTAAGCAACGTTATCAACAACAAAAAGCCACCAGTATTTAAACCAATTCGCAATAGCCTGCGGAGAACTCCTTGTGGGATAAGCTCTCTAGCCCTTCCAGTGCAGGCAAGATGCCTACACCACAAAAACTTTTTTATGCACTATTTAAGGGTTGCCATACCACTACAGATACTGAGGGCTTGCTGAAAAAAGAAACACAAGAAGACAATTTCTAGATTTTCAGAGCAAATAAATTTCAGCAAAGGGGCTATTAGCCCCTTTTTTTTTACCTGTTCTTAATCTGACTCATTGATGAGCATAATAGTTATTAATACTACTAATTAGTAAAATAAGTAAGTACATTTACGTGAATCACTGAAAACCCATAGTCTACAGTATTTGATCGATACTTGTGGAAAAAAAACAACCTAACTGAAGAATTAATATGGTATTTTGCTGAATTTTATATATTAAACTAAAATTATCAATTACTGCTAAAAATCAAAATTTCATTGCTAAAGCGCTGAATTGGCATTATCTAGTTTTATTTTCTAAAATGTATCTGATTGTTTCTGAATACAAGTGATTTCAGTATTTAACGAAGGTTTTTCATCATTACCCGAAAGCCGTAGATAAAATGACAGTACATTTACTGACAAAATATCAGCAATTTCATTTGCAGCCTCTAAAACGGATTTTAGTTGTCGAAGATAATGATATCAATAGGATGTTGTTAAGCGATTATCTGAGTTATAGCGGATATCATGTCCAAAGTTTATCTGATGGTTCCAATTTTTTCAAAACAATAGAGAAATTTCAGCCTGAATTGATTTTGTTAGACTTGAAATTACCAGATGTTGATGGATACTATTTACTTGAACAAATCCAGCAACAGCAGGACTTTGCCAGGATACCAGTTATTATTGTTTCAGGTTTTGCTTTTAAAGTTGATCAAGAAAAAGCTATCAAATTGGGCGCTCGTGGTTACTTTGTTAAACCTATAAATCTGAATGCTTTACTTATAAAAATTTCTGAAGAATTAGTTGTTAACTGCATATAGCTTTTATAGATTTATTTCGCTTTTTGTTTATTAATAAAATCTTCCATATTTTCATTTAAATTTTGTACAGAACTACCAATTATGTAAATTTTGCGTTGCACCTGTTCTAATAGCAAAACAGCAGATTGAAGTTCGTTCAGTGCTTCAGCCATAGCATTTTTGTAGTAAGTTTCAAAGTCATTAACATTCATGTAATTGGAACTCCAACAACTCTGTAAATATTTACATTTACAATCATATTCATAATCGAAAAAGATGTGAATCCGTTAATCTGCTTAATTTAAAAATACAAACTCTTAATAAAACCCATGAATATAAAAAGTGAGAATGAACTAAAAACTGGAATAATATCGGTGTCCGATATATTCTTTACTTTGTTAAATAATAGGTTACAGAATTAGACAATCATGAACAAAATAACGTTTTTTATATCGGTTGGATCTTTACTGAAACTGAATAAAAACTAGATTTACATTAGCTGTAAATGCCTTGAGGCAAGACTTACATGGTTGGAATGCTAAATAAAACAGTTTTCTGTAATTTAGTTTATGCAGTCTATGAAAAATACTGAATTGATAAATTTATATATTATGTGACAGTTGAATTAAACTATTTATTTTGCTTATAAAATAAAAAAATTGACGTAAAAGAATATGACATGAGATATAAAATCCAAAAATAATACATCTATAAAGCTTGGTATAAATATAAACTAACAATATAGTAAAGTCTGACTTTATATTTGCTTGATAAAAACCTGTATACTCAGCACAAAGCAGTAATTGTTCTTAAAATAGATATAGGTAAATTTGTAAGATTACCTGCTGGAGATTGTGACAACATCTGCTCAGATACTACCACTGGTGAAAGATCCAGAGCGTTTAGAAGCCCGTCTGTCCGAAATTCCACCGGAACCAGGGGTTTATTTCATGCGGGATGGAAGCGATCGCATAATATATATAGGGAAATCACGGAAATTGCGATCGCGGGTTCGTTCCTACTTCCGCGAAGGGTACAACAAAACTGAACGCATAGCCACGATGGCCAAGTTGGTGACAGAAATTGAGTTTATTGTCACCGATACCGAGGCTGAAGCCTTGGCGTTAGAAGCCAACTTAATCAAGCAGCATCAGCCATACTTTAATGTGCTGCTCAAGGATGATAAAAAGTATCCCTATGTCTGTATTACATGGTCAGAAGACTATCCGCGCATTTTCATTACCCGTAAACGACAACTAGGTAAAGAAAAAGACAAATATTACGGGCCTTATACGGATTCAGGTTTGTTAAGGGAAATATTACGTATATCTAAGCGGATATTTGCCCTCAGACAACGTCCACAGCCATTATTTAAAGACCGTCCTTGCTTAAATTATGATTTAGGTCGGTGTCCTGGTGTGTGTCAACAGCTGATTTCCCCAGAAGAATACCGTAAAACTGTGCAGAAAGTGGCAATGGTGTTTCAAGGACGGACTCAGGAATTGATTGATATCTTGAGTGAACAGATGGAGAAAGCGGCGGAGGCGTTGAATTTTGAAGTAGCAGCACGGATTCGTGATCAAATTGCTGGGTTAAAGTCTCTGACGGCGGAACAGAAAGTGTCCTTACCAGATGATACGGTGTCACGGGATGCCATTGCTCTGGCAGGTGACGCACAACACGCCTGCATCCAATTATTTCAGATTCGCGCCGGACAATTGGTGGGACGTTTGGCTTTCGTTGCTGAATCCCATGCTGAACCAGGAGCAATTTTACAACGGGTATTAGAAGAACACTACCAAACGGCGGAACCTGTAGAAATTCCCGCAGAAATTTTAGTCCAGCATGAGTTACCAGACGCTGAGATATTAGCCGATGTCTTAAGCCAGCGTAAGGGAAGAAAAGTGACAATCTTCACGCCCCAGCGCCAAGTTAAGGCAGAATTAATTGAGATGGTAGAGCGTAACGCCCAGTATGAATTGCAAAGAATGCAGAAATTAGGCGATCGCAATCACCAAGCAACCCAAGATTTAGCTACTATTCTCGATTTACCCGACTTACCCCACCGCATCGAAGGTTACGACATTTCTCACATTCAAGGATCGAATGCGGTAGCGTCCCAAGTCGTGTTCATCGACGGATTACCAGCCAAGCAAAATTATCGCCACTACAAAATTAAAAATCCCACAGTCACCATCGGACATTCAGACGATTTTGCCAGTTTAGCGGAAGTTATTCAAAGACGCTTTCGCAAGTATGCAGAAGATCCGCAATTATCACGGGTGGGAAACCCTGACTGGCCTGATTTGATTATGATTGACGGCGGTAAAGGCCAGTTATCATCGGTAGTTGCTGTTTTGCAAGAGATGAACTTATTAGAAGACTTGCGGGTGATTAGTTTAGCAAAGCGACGCGAAGAGATTTTCTTACCAGGGGAATCCCAACCCTTAAAAACTGATGCTGAACAACCAGGGGTGCAGTTGTTGCGACGACTGCGGGATGAAGCCCACCGCTTTGCTGTGAGCTTCCATCGCCAGCAACGCAGTGATAAACTGAAGCGATCGCGTCTAGATGAAATTCCTGGTTTGGGACACCACCGCCAAAAACAGATGCTAGCTCATTTTCGCTCCGTTGACTACATTCGCCAAGCCACACCCTCACAAATAGCGGAAGTTCCAGGGATAGGCCCACATCTAGCTCAAGCCATTTACGACTATTTCCATCCCACTCACGTTTAGTTCCCAAAATCTATCAAGAAAAAGTTATGGGTGGTGGATAAGCAAAACACTATCGCCCATCACTTATCTTTAATCTCTAGTATGGTCAATTTTGCTTCAACTATCTCCTGAGTGTATTGCTAGTTAAACATTAAGGGAAGCTTAAGAAAAATATTTTGTTACTAAAGATACAGTATTTTCTAGCTTTTGAATTTTGAATACAAGGATACCTTTTTTGTGTATTTTTTATAGATATTCATGATGGAACTCAAAGCATTAATATTGGGGATCAGTCAATATCCATGAAAAATTGTCTCAGTACACTAACTCAATATATCCCAAGTAAGATGGTGGAATTACGAAAATACTAGGATAATGGTTTAAGTCGATAAAACTGTTCAAATGTAAAATTTTAGTTAAATATACAACCATATTTATCTTTGGTTGTTAGGTTAGACAAGCCAAAAAATATTTTGGTTTCATTTAGAAAATAGCATCAAAATAGTTAAAACCAGGGATTTTTCAATGCAAATAATACAAAAAATTTACTGCCCCAATTGTGGTAGTAATGCTGAACGTTATTATATTACAGAGAGTGAGCTAACAAGAACACAATGTGCAAGTTGTGATTACTTGATGATCAGCTGCACCCGCACGGGCAAAGTGATTGAAGCTTATGCACCAGGTATTCATGTACATCGTTAAAGATTAAACTTTGTGGTCAGTTGAGAATAACAATAGACATTTGTTATCTCTTCACTAAAAATTAGGTTTTGCAAATAGAAAAAAGCCTCATGTCTATAATCTGTATCTCAAGGCTGAGTGAAAAAATAGATTGCTAACTTAATTTTACTTTTAGTAGTGCAGAGATTACAATCACTAACGAATATATGAATGTGGTTAAGTTAATTTATGTGGTGTGAAAGACTTAACCGCCCCATTTAAGAGGTTATTTATCAAGCAAAAAGAAAATTATTGGTAGCGACGTGAGGAGCGTCACCTGTTGGCACAGCTTCTCGCAGAGAAGGGAGGTTCCCTCCTTTTTAGCAACTGGCGTTGTCTTAGGTGCTGATTTCCCAGATGATTGGTCACTAAATAACTATCCTCGCGCCTAACTCATCGTCCCTGAGGCGGTGTGTTACAGCTAAATTTTCTTGTCTATCAATCCCAAATCCTTTCATATCTGAAACCAAAATACAGGCGTGCTTAGACTAGAATAGCGCCATAGATTTGGTTGCAGTTAAACGCAGATGCACGCAGAGAAACGCGGATATAAGTTTTGTTATTGCACTATTTTAGCCGTGCCTCGCCACTACAGATACTTACGTTTTTTGAATAATCAAATTAGATACCTATAGACATATTAAAACTTCGCACAAATGATTTAGGATTTCGATAATATTAAAGATACTAAATAGGCTTTTATTGACTAATTTTTTTATTTATAAAATACCGATTGTATTGTTAATTACAAATTAATAATTAATGGAAGTTTCTATTGCACATTTAGATATTTCACATATGCAATATAGTGAAATAGCTAGGAAAGATACATTATAAAATGCTTATCTTTGCTAGTGACAATATTTTTATAAATTTGTTGCAATTACTTTTGACAACTATTAAAAAAATCCTTAAGCTAATAGATAAGTCTCACCAAATAGCCGGACAACAGCAATTTTGTTAGGTAAATTAAAAATCGCTGTTGTAGCGTATCAATATGAACAAATCAATTCACCTCAATCATTGACTATAAATAATAGCCTCACCCAATTTGTTGATAACAGGGCTGATACTGGAGTGGCCGGAGTTCGCTTCGCAAATCTGATAAACAAATTCTGGTCATACGGCCTATTTTTATGTGAGTAATGTCAATCATTGAAGTTTAGCTGCGGTGCAGTAGATATGTCTAGGAGAGTGCAATGTTTGATTTTCTTACATCTTTGAACGACCACAATTTACCTTATCCAGATACGATACATCCCATCGTTGTTCACTTCGTAATTGCGATGGTATTGTTTGCTTTTACTTGTGATGTAATTGGTTATTTAACTGGTAAAACTCGCCTATTTGAAGTGAGTTGGTGGAATATGTTTGTGGCAACGATCGCCATTTTCGTGGCGATTATTTTTGGTCAGTTTGAAGCTGGTTTAGCAAAACCTTACGAAGTAGTTAAATCAGTCTTGAATCTACATACCTTACTTGGCTGGTCACTTTCAGGAATTATCGCCGCCCTAACAGCATGGCGCTACGTCATTCGTCTCCGCAACCCCCTAAAAATCCCCTTTCATTACTTGGTTGCAGGATTGGTATTAACCATGATAGTTGGCGTGCAGGTATATCTCGGTGATCAACTGGTGTGGATATATGGACTGCACACCGTACCAGTTGTTGAAGCGGTAAAGGAAGGACTTCTGCCATGAACTCGGAATTAATTGACCAATTAAACGTCCAACTAGGGGCAAATGGGCTACCTTACACAATCCCCATTCATCCAAACTTAGTGCATTTAACCTTGGGCTTGTTCATCATCGGCATTACCTTTGATATCGTTGGCGTACTCTTCCCTTGGGACAAATGGGTTTTCAAATTTTTGGCGATTACTGTAGAACGGGAAAACTTCTTTGATGTTGGCTGGTACAACATGGTTGGTTCCACCGTCATCACATTTTTCACGGTAGCTGCTGGCTTCTATGAAATGTTCCTCGCCGCACCATCAGCTGATATCAAAAGTACCTGGGGACTACAAGCCATGCAAACAATGCTTTGGCATGGAGTAGGTGGAGTATTTCTCTTAGGTCTCATTGCTGTGATGACCCTATGGCGGGCATGGCAACGCTATGTCTGGTCTGTGGGAGAAGTTACACAAGTGCAGTGGGGTTATTTAGTCGCAGGTGTAGCCATCATGTTTATCATGTACCTCCACGGCACACTAGGAGCGCAATTAGCTGCTGAATTTGGCGTACACAACACAGCAGATAGGTTATTGCGATTAGGCGAAGACCTCAACACTATCCTCAAGTAATTCTAGAGTCTTTGACCACTAACCATGACAATCCGTAAATTTTTCAACATCGTGAAATTGGTAATAGGCGCGATCGCTGTGACTATTACCAGTCTATGGATAGGTAAACTGGCTTACACCTGGTTACCACCCCAAGCGGCGGCTGAGTCCGTCTTGATTGATGATTTGTTCAGTTTCTTGGTAACTCTTGGTGCATTCATCTTCCTTGGTGTTACCTGCACTCTGTTTTACTCCTTACTATTCCATCGGGCGGCAGAAAATGACTACAGCGACGGCCCCCACATTGAAGGTAACATCACCTTAGAAGTAGTTTGGACAGCTATTCCCATTCTCTTAGTATTTTGGATTGCCACCTATAGCTACCAAATCTACGAACAAATGGGCATCCAAGGGCCAACAGCATTAGTACACCTGCATAACCCAATGGGGATGGAGTCAGCTTATGCTGCTACAGAGGATGGTTTAGCTGAACCGGAAGAACAGATTGATGTTCTAGCTAAACAATGGGCGTGGGTATTCCACTATCCCGAAAAGGATGTTACCAGCACCGAGTTACATTTACCAAGCGATCGCCGGGTAAAATTGGCGCTGCATTCTGAAGATGTACTCCACGGCTTCTATATTCCCGCCTTCCGCCTCAAGCAAGACATCATCCCCAACCACAACATCGACTTTGAATTTACCCCCATCCGCAAAGGTAAATATCACCTCACCGACTCTCAATATAGCGGCACATACTTCGCCACCATGCAGGCCAATGTAGTTGTGGAATCCCCTGAAGAGTATCACAAATGGCTGGCCAAAATAGCTACCCACAAACCCGGCACTGCCTACAACCAAGCATCTGCTGAATATGCACAAAGCATCACTCAGCAAGTCAAAACAGGTTGGAAAACCGTAGCACCAGCCCCCGCACCTTTAGTTAATTACCCTGGTTGAAAACCCCCACACCCCTACTAGTTCACCAACCCAAAATTGCTAGGCTAGGGCAAGCAGGGGGAGCAGGGGAAGCGGAGGGAGCAGGGGGAGAAAGAGATTGTTTGTGCTGCTATTAACCTTGCAAAGTTCTCTTGGCAGACTACTACACCCCCACACCCTTACACCCTTACACCCTTAAAACAAAACTTCACCCATGACAAACATCCCCATAGACGGCGTTAAACTCCCTGCGGGGAAGCCTCACCACCCATCTCCTGGAGGCTGGAAGGAATATTTCAGCTTTAGCCACGACCACAAGGTAATTGGTATCCAATACCTTGTAACCTCCTTTATCTTCTTTCTCGTTGGCGGTATCTTCGCCATGATACTGCGAGGAGAACTCATCACCCCCGAATCAGACCTCATCGACCGCACCGTATATAACGGAATGTTCACCATGCACGGCACTGTAATGCTGTTCTTATGGACATTCCCCTCACTCGTTGGACTAGCTAACTATCTAGTACCCTTGATGATTGGGGCGCGGGATATGGCCTTCCCTCGCCTCAACGCCGCCGCCTTCTGGATGGTTCCCGTAGTCGGGATTCTCTTGATGACTAGCTTCTTTGTCCCTGGTGGCCCGGCCCAATCTGGTTGGTGGGCTTATCCCCCGGTAAGTACCCAGAATCCCACCGGTAACTTAATTAATGGTCAAGTAATTTGGCTATTGGCAGTTGCTATTTCCGGTGTGTCCTCAATTATGGGGGCTGTGAACTTTGTGACTACCATCGTCAAGATGCGTGCGCCAGGAATGGGCTTCTTTCGGATGCCTTTGTTTGTTTGGGCAGTATTTAGCGCTCAAATTATCCAATTGTTTGGCTTACCAGCCTTGACAGCAGGCGCAGTGATGTTGTTACTTGACATTACCGTGGGGACTAGCTTTTTTGACCCCAGCAAGGGCGGAAATCCCGTGATGTTTCAACATTACTTCTGGTTTTATTCCCACCCGGCTGTTTACGTCATCATTTTGCCCATCTTCGGTATCTTCTCAGAAATCTTTCCTGTCTACTCTCGTAAACCATTATTTGGTTACAAGGTAGTGGCAATTTCTTCGATGTTAATTGCCGTAGTTAGCGCCATTGTTTGGGTACACCATTTGTATGTCAGTGGTACACCTGCTTGGATGCGGATGTTTTTCATGCTGACAACGATGTTAGTATCTGTTCCCACAGGTATTAAGGTATTTGCTTGGGTTGCAACTATCTGGGGCGGAAAAATTCGACTCAACACCCCCATGTTGTTCGCCTTGGGTGGACTAATTTTATTTGTGTTCGCCGGTATTGTCGGCATTATGCTTTCTTCTGTACCCGTGGATGTCCACGTCAACAACACTTATTTTGTCGTCGGACACTTCCACTACGTCCTCTTCGGAACCGTGACGATGGGTATGTATGCAGCCCTCTATCACTGGTTCCCCAAAATGACCGGCAGAATGTACTACGAAGGCTGGGGTAAACTACACTTCTGGTTGACATTCATCGGTACTAACCTCAACTTCTTCCCCATGCACCCCTTAGGTTTACAAGGGATGCTACGCCGAGTTTCTTCCTACGCACCAGAATATGAAGGCTGGAATATCGTTGCTAGTCTTGGTGCATTCTTGTTAGGTATGTCTACTTTGCCCTTCATCTTCAATATGGTGGTTTCTTGGATGCACGGTGAGAAAGCACCAGATAATCCTTGGCGCGCTATTGGTTTGGAGTGGTTGGTTGCTTCTCCACCACCTGTAGAGAACTTTGAAGAAATCCCCGTCGTAATTTCTGAACCTTATGGTTACGGCAAATCAGAACCATTAATTGCAGAAGCTAATAGTCATCACTAATACTCAGTTCGTAGTAAGGACTTTAGTCCTGATTTCCCTCAACACTAAAGTGTTTACTACAAACTATCGAAACAGATCAATAAAAGATTACACAACTCAGAATCTCGCCAATGGACAGCTATATTGTTTCAGATGAGTCGCAGGAACCCCAACATCATGCAGGTCATGAACACAGTCATGATGAAGAAGGCAATAAAATGTTCGGCTTTATTGTCTTTTTACTATCTGAAAGTGTCATTTTCTTAAGCTTTTTCGCCGGATATATTGTCTACAAAACAACTACTCCTAACTGGCTACCTGTTGGCGTGGAAGGGTTAGAAGTTAAAGACCCGGCAATTAATACAGTGGTGTTAGTTGCTAGTAGTTTTGTGATTTATTTTGCGGAACTTGCCCTAAAACGCAAAAACTTGCGGTTATTTCGCATCTTTTTGTCAGCAACAATGGCGATGGGCAGCTACTTTTTGGTAGGACAAGCCATTGAATGGAGTCACTTAGAGTTTGGCTTTACCTCTGGCGTATACGGAGGAATGTTCTACCTGTTAACAGGGTTCCACGGTTTGCACGTTTTTACAGGGATCTTGTTACAGTTTATTATTCTTGTGCGATCGCTCATTCCTGGTAACTACGATACAGGTCACTTCGGCGTAAACGCAACTTCTTTGTTTTGGCACTTTGTCGATGTCATCTGGATTATTTTATTTATCCTCATCTACATCTGGCAATAGCACTAAACTCAAGCCCTATCAGTACTTACAAAAACGCCTTGGGCAACCAATTCAGCAGAGCCACCCCATACATTGGCTCTGCTTTATGGCTGTCTTGCATATCAAGGGTTTTATCCACCTGCAAAAAATCTCGCCGTCATTCGGGTTTTTTAGTAAACTTGTAGTACAATTGTACTAAGCTGATTTTAAGCCTGGGCGATCGCCTACTAGAAAAACCCTACTGTGAGATCATTACTATGATGACACCAATGCAGGGTGTAGCTGCAACACCAATTAATTTACACAAGTTTGAGCCATACACTCAAGAAAATTCCGAAGCAAACGCAGATTTTTCTTTTCAAACCCTTGCTGATGTCACCAAGGCAATTTTACATCACGCTTTTTGGTTAGCTGAACAGAAACAAAATCTTTCTTTAAAAGAGTATAAAAAACTACTTTATAATCAGGGTTGGCAAGGTGAAGAAAAGAAATACCTCAAGATTGCTGCTACCTTTGGCAAGTTTGAACCACAAGACTTTGCTCAAGTCGAACCGAGAACAATCTATCAGCTAGCAGAAAGAAGTAAACAGTATCAAAAAGTTATAGATAGACTATTAGATTTAAGTGTAATTAACCAAGAAACGGTACGCACATTAATTCAAAAACAGCGTACCCCCAGAGCGGCTAGACCGAAAAAACCCAGTATTTGGCGACGGTTAAAGAATGGTGGGAGATATTGCCAAATTCCCCCAATTCATGAAGCCTCCGAACAAACCGGGACAACTTTGCAAAGGATGATGGATGAGGAAGGATTAACTGCCCAACAAATCGTAGCAGAAGCGATCGCTCTCCGCCAAGCCTATAAAGAAGGGCAACTGACAATTTCCTGAGAACAGATAAGTGCTGAATGGGTGAAAACGCCGCACTCAGCACTTATTACTCACTTACTAGGATTTGCTGGTACTGGTTGAGTCTCAAAAGTAGGGTTGAACTGCGTACCAGGTTGTTGATTTGGTAAAGTTGATGGAGGAGTAAATCCGCTAATGCGATCGCTTCCATCAATACAAGTATCCAGCGCCACATTAGGAGCTAGAGCGATTTCACTACGCAACCCGACAACACACTGAGCAAAACGCACAGGTAATAAACTACGACCGCAGTAGTTCAATACATCTGGATTAACCGCTCCTTCTGTATTTTTACTTACAGCAACTACACAAGTAGCTACATCCTTCGGCTGTCTAGCTCGTCTACAGCCAGAAAGCGCATCTACAGCAGGTATCTGCGTCTTTTTGCTAATATCAACCACACAAGCAGATAAATCTGTTGGACGTAACGCCGTAGCACAGCCTTCGGCTGCCGCTTGGGCAGTCACACCCACACTGACAAGTCTACCCACACAAGCACGATAATCATTGCTGTAAGAAGTAGTAACAGCCACACTGGGAATACTCATCCCCAAAAGCCCAGCTATAGCCAAAACTGGTGTTGTCAACCCCATGAGACGAGTTTTAAGAGCTAATTTGTGTTCTTCCAACCCAAAAACCTGTTTTCTGCACATTGCCGTTCTCCAAACACCCAAAGTTATGCTAACTCAAATGTGCAGCGAATCTTGCGACAATCAGGTAAAACAGCAAATATAAAATAAAATTTTGCTGATTTGATCAATGATTTTTGCATTTGTGATTTCCAGGTACTTATAATAGTATGTCTGGGTAAAATTAAACAGGATTAAATTAAGGAAACTCATGTCCCGATATCGAGGGCCACGTCTTAGAATTGTACGTCGCTTGGGCGATTTGCCAGGATTAACTCGTAAGAGCGCTAGACGCGCTTATCCACCAGGTCAGCATGGTCAGAACCGCAAAAAGCGTTCTGAGTATGCTATCCGTCTAGAAGAAAAGCAAAAACTGCGTTTAAACTACGGCTTGACTGAAAAGCAACTGTTACGCTATGTGCGTCGAGCTAGACGTGTAACTGGTTCCACCGGACAAGTGCTGCTGCAACTGTTAGAAATGCGCTTGGATAATACGGTTTTTCGTTTGGGTATGGCTCCCACAATTCCAGCCGCTCGTCAGCTGGTAAATCATGGTCATGTCACAGTTAACGGTCGTGTGGTCAATATTGCCAGCTACCAATGCCGTCCTGGCGAAGAAATTGCTGTCAGAGACAAAGCACCATCACGGAAATTGGTAGAAAATAACCTACAATATCCGGGTTTAGCTAACCTCCCCAGCCATTTAGAGTTTGATAAAAACAAATTGGTTGGTAAGGTTAACAGTGTTATCGAACGTGAATGGGTGGCGCTGCAAGTTAACGAACTGCTAGTTGTGGAATACTACTCCCGACAAGCGTAACGAACTCCCGCCGCCAACTGCCTTAGCAGCACGGCGCGGGCTTCTCCGATTTATTTCTCACTGGCATATTTTTATCTTGAGGTCTTCATCAGCAACGACCTCAAAATATTTACAGGGCGTTTGCCTACCTGATGATGAAAATAATGCCGCTTATTGGCAATTGTGTGATCATCCTTTGCCAATTTAGCGGCTTGTATAGAAAATCCTCATAAAGTAATACCAATTCAAAATTAATAATCATTACACGACAAGGGTTTGAGGCTGTATATCTACTGCATTCTTTTTTCAAATTGGTATAAATTATCTTAATATTTCTGCACCAACAGCAATAGTTCATCAGCGACTCTGGGCAGAACGCTATCCCCTGCATAATGCTTTTATCTACTGCTATTTTTGAACAAATACAGCATACTGCAAATAAACAAACCATTCAAAATTTCTGAAATGATGATGTATTCATTTTGAATTTTTGTGGTGCAGTTTTCCCTTAGGATATTCCACTTTGCAATACTAGTGTTACGACGGCATTTTTTAAGGGAAAAATATATCTAGCTAATTTCCCAGAAACCACCAAATCCTGAAAATTACTTTGGGCTGTATATGTGAGTTAAATTCTATGAAAAAAGCCATGCAGGGGCTGCTGATTAGTAAAAAAACGTTATTCAGTAGCCAACTTGTTGTTATAACTGCGATCGCCTCTATATTTAATATAGGTTGTAATAATAACATCTCTAGTAAAAATCAGCATCTTGTCAATAAAACTTCATCCCAAGTAGCCACAGATGATATGAGGGTAGTAAGAAGGACAAGGGAAAGACAAGGTACAGTATACGATAATACCTCTTTATCATCTGCCAATAAAAATGATTTACCTAAACTAAAAATCGGCGTACTATCTACCCAAAATTTCACAGAACAACAACAAATCATTAAACCCCTGAATGATTACTTAGAAGCATCCTTGGGACGACAAGTCAATTTTTTTATAGCCAAAGATCACGAAGAAATTATACAATGGCTGACTCAGGACAAACTAGACCTTGCTTATTTAGGCTCTGTAGCTTATCTTGAGGCAGTGGATAGGGGCGCAGAAATTCAACCATTAGTGACTTCCATCGACAAACATACAGGCCAACCTTGGTACCGAGCTTGTATTATTGTCAAAGCTGATAGTTACATCAAAACCTTAAAAGACCTCAAAGGCAAGCGCGTTGCTTTTGTAGATAAATCATCTACCTCTGGATATCTCATGCCACTAGTAGCTCTTAATAAACAAAATATTAATCCTCAAAAGGACTTTAGAACGGTCGTCTACGCCGGTAACCACAGCAAAAGTATAGCAGCATTAGAAAATGGCTCCGTCGATGCAGCTGCAACTAATGTTTCTTCTTACATCAGCTTCAAAAAAAGTGGTAAGCTCACACCACAAGACTATAGATTAATTTGGGAATCTGCACCCATCCCTAATTTTCCTATAGTCATATCCCAAAAATTGGCACCAGAATTGATTCAACAGCTAAAGCAAGTTTTTATTAGTACCCCAGAAGGTATGAGAGATATTTTAGGAGCCGAATCAGCCGGGTATACTCTTGTCAGCCCAGACCACTACGCTCCTATTCAAAAACTCCGTCAAGAACTCAACTTAACATCCATCCCGAAAAAATGAAAATCTCCACCAAGTTTCTCACAGGTTCTACTATATCTGTCGGACTCATAGTGGCTATTCTTATCGGCAATACTGTAGTTGTGCAGCAAATTAGGCAGAATGTCCGCGAAAAAAGTTATCAAACTACTCAAACCATAAAGGCCGTTTTAGAAACAAAAAATACCTTAAATGCGGAAATAATTGTCCTCAAAGATATTGTTTTATTCAAAACTAAAAACACAAGTACAGAAATACTGCACAACGAGTTCCTTGATTCCTTAAATCAAGTAGAACAGTTAATGCCAAACTCACCAGAAATTACTCTAATTCGTCGGCGGCATCAATTGCTTGACAAGATGGCACTACAATTAACCCAACGTAGTCCTAGTCCAACGTATCTAGAAGATTCTCAGCAATATTTTAGAGCAATTAATTCTTTTAATAAAGATATTCAGTTATTTCTGGAACAGATAATTCAACGTGCTTATCAAGAGCGAATTTTATTAGAGCAAGACTTAGAAAATCTCTACCAAGTACAGAGAATCATCTCTATAGTAGTTGTAGCAGTAATTTTAATGCTATTGATTGGGAAATTTATCCTCATTTGGCGACCAACAATCAAATCCATACAAAATTTACAGTTAGGTACGGCAGAAATTGCAGCAGGTAATTTCGACTATCGCTTAAATATTCACACAGGGGATGAAATTGAAGACTTAGCTCAATCATTTAATGATATGGCAGTTAAGTTATCCCAATCGCGGGAAACATTGATGAAAAACACTGAGTTAACTAACATGAATCAGCGTTTGGAATTAGAAATTGCCGAACGCAAACAAGCTGAATTAGAATTGCAAAAAGCTTTACAAGAACTACAGCAAACTCAAGCCCAACTAATTCAAACTGAAAAAATGTCTAGCTTAGGTCAGTTAGTAGCTGGAGTAGCTCATGAAATTAATAATCCAGTTAGTTTTATCTATGGCAATATTACTCATGCCAATGAATATACAGAAAAACTTTTAGAATTAATCCATCTCTATCAACAAGAGTTAACCAATCCAAGTGCAGTAATTCAAGAAAAAATTGCCGAAATAGACCTAGAATTTTTACAAGAAGACCTTCCTAAAATCCTTCGTTCCATGAAAATGGGGTCTCAACGAATTCAACAAATTGTTTTATCTTTACGTAATTTTTCTCGGCTGGATGAAGCCGAGATGAAAGAGGTAGATATTCATGAAGGAATTGAAAGTACTCTGCTGATTTTACAAAATCGATTTAAGGCTAAATCGCAATCTTATAATATTGAAATTATTAAGGAATATGGACAGCTACCTTTAGTAGAGTGTCATGCAGGACAGTTAAATCAGGTATTTATGAATATTATTAATAATGCCGTTGATGCTTTAGAAGGGTCAGTGGTCAGTGGCCAGTGGTCAATTGTAAACGGTAAAACAACGAATAATGAAAGACTGACAACCAACAGCCCCCAAATTACAATTCGTACTGAAATAACTAATAATAACAGAGTGGTAATTAGAATCGCTGATAATGGCCCTGGTATTACTCAACAGGTGATGCAAAAGCTGTTTGACCCATTTTTCACAACCAAGCCGGTTGGTCAAGGTACGGGGTTGGGCTTATCAATTAGTTACCAAATTGTTGTTGACAAACATTCCGGAGTCCTACGGTGTGAGTCGGAAATAGGCAAAGGAACAGAGTTTTGGATTGAAATTCCTTTACGTCAGGTACAACGTGAGAAACCAGAACACGGTTTTAGTACAATGGAAGTCTAAAACTTTCTCTCTAGCGATAATTGATTCATTATTATGAGTACGGTTAATGCTACAGTCTTTAAATTTTAAAAACTGCCCTTGGATGAAGAAATTACCAGAGCAGTAATAAATCAATTCACGTTCAAATTTGATAACTTAAACTTCTTCTGGTTCCAGTTGGGCTACTGTAACCGCATTGACAGCAAAAGCAAATACCAATGGCATAGGACACCGGAGTACAAAGGTTGAAACGACGGCTAAAACTGTGCTAACTACTGCTGATATAGACCATAACCTTTCATCAAATGTTAATCCTTTTTCGGCTTTAATCCCTCTAAGGACATGATTAGGAATAGGTTCGGGCATGACGCAACCAGGAGGAAAAGCCCAATAGTGGTTTCTCCTTTCTTCAAATAATTCTGTCCAGCCGTTTTCTTCGCACCATGCTTCGATCCATTCAATAGAGTAGTGTGTCATAATTGCTGTTACTTATTCGGCTTGTTGAATTTGTTGACGTGGTAAAAATAAAGTTTGAGAGAATATATAGCTAGCTAACAGTTCATTAAGTAATTACGATTAAGAGTACTTGTAGGAGCTGATTAAGCATCAGAAACATATATATAGTATTCATCCTCATTTCATTGCCTAAAGCTCACCTTACTTAACAGACTAACAGTCAATTTTTCCTGGTAAACATAAAAGACAATAAACTTTACCTACAAAAAAACAAAGTAAACAAATGTAAATTGAATAGCGATCATACTCCTCCCTACTGTAAGCAATGAACTCTGGTCTGTCGGAACTCATTGCCTAATCACTAATAAAAATATTTATATCGCAAAAATCGCTTTCAAAAATCAAGAATTGTAAATCAACAAAACATTGATGATTTGAGCATTGACTCAATATTTTATATCTTCGTCTTCAAGTCTTAATTTAGCTAGTACCTCAGGTTATATCTGGTTAACTAGCTGTCAGCATTTAGTCATAAATTTCTGGATATAGGCAGCTAAAATCAGTCTTTTGTGACAAAATATTAAGCAGCAGGTGATTCAAAACAGCTAGAAAATGGGGGAAGAACGGCAAGTGGTGATAAAAAATGCTTTAGTTGTAAATGCAATCATCCAGAAGTTTTACTGGCAAGCAATAACTTTAATTTTGGGGATAGTTGTACTTTGCTTCCCCCATCCAGCTCTAGCCGACTGGACTCATCCCCTATCATTTAGTAATGCCGAGTTATCTAGGCACAACTTTGCTGGTGAAAGTTTGCAAGCTGCTGAGTTTTCCAACGCCAATCTTGAACTAGCTAACTTTGTTGGTGCTGACTTACGTGGTGCAGTCTTAAGTGCTTCTGTGATGACACAAGCAAATCTCCAGGGAGCAGATTTAACGAATGCGATGGTTGATCAGGTAAACTTAACAGGGGCTAATTTAAGTGATGTCGTTCTTAAAGAAGCTCTTTTACTCCGTGCCATATTCACTAACGTGAACATACAAGGCGCAGATTTTACGGATGCAATTTTGGATAAAGCACAAATTAAAGAACTTTGTACCAAAGCTAGCGGAGTAAATACAAAAACTGGTGTAAAAACTCGTGATTCTTTGGGATGTCGATGAAGCGTGTAGGTGTAATTGGTGGCGGACAGCTGGCCTGGATGATGGGAGGTGCAGCGAATAAATTAGGGGTTGAATTGATAGTGCAGACTCCTAGTAGTAATGATCCTGCCGTATCTATTGCTCAGGATATTGTTTTGGCACATATTGATGATGCTCATGCCACAGAAATTTTAGCTCAGAAGAGTGATGTTATTACATTTGAAAACGAATTTGTCAATTTAGAGGCTTTATCGCTGTTAGCAAATCAAGGTGTTTGTTTCCGTCCAAAGTTAGAGGCTTTATCACCTCTATTAGATAAATATCATCAACGTTGTTATTTAAAAGATTTAGGTTTACCTGTGCCGCAATTTTATGCGCTAGAAAACCAAGAAAATCTGATATCCAAAATAGATGATTTGGGTTTTCCCTTAGTGTTGAAATCTCGCCGCCACGGTTATGACGGACAAGGTACTTTTATCATTCGTGATTTATCGACGTTAGAAGAGAAAATAGATTTAAATAACAAGACAAACACTACATATTTAATAGAAGAATTTATTCCCTTTGAACGGGAACTAGCTGTAATTGCCGCCCGTTCTTTAGATGGAGAAATTGTCATCTATCCTGTGGTAGAAACACAGCAAGAACAGCAAGTATGTAGGCGAGTCATAGCACCGGCCGAGATTACACCTGATCAAGCCGCAGTAGCAGAAGCGATCGCCTTTACACTATTAAATAGTCTGGAAGTGGTTGGTGTGTTTGGGATCGAGTTATTTCTCACCGCCGATGGTCGAGTCTTAGTCAATGAAATCGCCCCCCGTACTCACAACTCTGGTCATTTTTCTCTAGATGCGTGCATAACATCCCAATTTGAGCAACACCTGAGAGCCGTTTGTGGACTACCGTTAGGAAACCCTGCATTGCAATGTGCTGGTGCAGTCATGGTCAACCTGTTAGGCTATGAAAACTCCCAAAGTGATTACCAAACCCAGCGCCAACAACTAGCGGCCATCCCCCAAGCTCACGTTCATTGGTACGGCAAAACAGAATCTCGCCCAGGGCGCAAACTCGGACACGTCACAGTTTTGTTAAATAATCATAACCAAAACACAGCCCAAGAGATTGCTCAAACCATAGAATCCATCTGGTATCCCACTTAGGAAAGCAGAGAGAGAAATTTTTGCATTTTGAATTGGTAGAACCTGTTTTTGAAAGCTATAATGAGTGAGTTGCACTGCGACGTTGGTGACTGCCATCAAGTTTTTTGATCTATGTCTTTAAGAAAAAGGGAACCAAACGTCTCTCGTGGCAGTATACCGGGCGTGTACCCGGAAACTTTAAACGAGGAAAATCGGTACCCACCTGGTTTAACCAGGTCATAAACTTAGGTAAAACGGCGTTGCGGTGAACTCAAAATTTTTAGCTCCCAGAGTTTTAACTAAACTTTGGGAGCTTTAACTATTTATTAGTAAAACTTATAAGCAATATAAGTAATTTTTAAGTAAAAATAAATAATCTTCTTGATGGCAGAATTTAAAGCTTGTCAACACAGAAGCAATAAATTCAACCAATATTTAGAGCGTTAGGGGCTACTTTCACCTGCTGATGAATATAGCATTCTGTATAACTTGATGCGAATTTGGCGATCGTTCAGAGTTAAGATCACAAACATCAAAGTTAAATTGTGGTTAAAGATACAAAACCTTGTCAAAACAACAACTTGCCAATCCTGTGTTTCCAGCCTCAGTGTTTCGATTAGACAATGGTTTGACATTTATTCATCAAGAAATTCCCACCACGCCTGTAGTTGTGGCTGATGTTTGGGTGAGAGCTGGAGCGATTCGTGAGCCAGAACCTTGGTTTGGGATGGCACATTTTTTAGAACACATGATTTTTAAAGGTACAGCAACTTTACCCCCAGGAACCTTCGACCATCAAATTGAGAACAGGGGTGGAGTCAGTAATGCAGCTACCAGCTACGATTACGCTAATTATTCCTTGACTACAGCCGCGCCTTACTTGGGAGATACCCTACCTTACTTAGCAGATTTACTATTGAATGCGGCAATCCCAGATGATGAGTTTAGCCGAGAACGAGATGTAGTATTAGAAGAAATTCGTGCCTGCTATGATGATCCTGACTGGGTAGGATTTCAATGTCTGTCGCAAAGCATCTACCAAGACCATCCTTATGGGCGTTCAGTTCTGGGTACAGAGGAAGAACTGATGCAGCAATCACCAGAAGCGATGCGCCGTTTTCATCGCGCTCACTACCAACCAGAAAATATGACAGTAGTGATTGCTGGAGGTATTGCCCAACAAGCAGCCTGGGATCTGGTAAACCGTTCATTTGACAATTTTTCTGAGCCTGTTGAATGTCCAAAAATCAACCCAACACCCAAGCCAATAATTAGGGGAATTCAACGTCAAGAATTGAGTCTACCACGCATAGAGCAAGCCCGATTGTTGATGGCCTGGGTTGTACCAGGAGTAGAACAACTCCGCACAGCCTACGGTTTAGATTTGTTGTCAGTGGTATTAGCAGAAGGACGGACTTCTCGCCTAGTCAGAGATTTGCGAGAAGAACTACAATTAGTCCAAGGAATTTGTAGTAATTTTTCTCTGCAATGTGAATCGAGCTTATTTACAGTTACTGCTTGGTTGGAACCGGAAAACCTAGAACAAGTTGAGGATTTAATTCTGAGTCATTTAGATAATATCCAAACCAGTGGTGTTAGCGAACAAGAAATAGCCCGTACCCGCAGACTTTTATGCAACGAGTACGCCTTCTCTACAGAAACCCCCAACCAGCTAACAGGGCTTTATGGATATTACAACACCATCGCTCAAGCAGAATTAGCAGTCATATATCCACACCAAATTCAATCATTTGATACCCAAGAACTGCAACAATTAGCTAAACAGCATCTTTCTCCCCAGAATTACGCTGTTACCATCCTTAAACCTCTGTAGTCGAAAGTCCACAGTCCAGAGTCCACAGTAAGAAACCAATGACTATTGACTATTGACTATTGACTATTGACTATTGACTAATAACAAATGACCCAAACTGTGAAACCATCCCTCGCTCAATCTCCTATTCATCGCACCGTACTGGACAATGGCATTGTCTTGCTGGTAGCAGAAAATCCAGCCGCAGATATTATTGCTGGGCGAATTTTTATCCGTGCTGGTAGTTGCTACGAAAAGCGAGAACAGGCGGGGTTAGCTCATTTGCTGGCTGCTGTGATGACTAAGGGATGTGAGGGACTTTCCAGTTTGGAAATAGCCGAACAAGTAGAATCTGTGGGCGCAAGTTTGAGTGCAGATACTTCTACTGATTACTTTCTCGTGTCGTTGAAGACAGTAACATCAGATTTTCCCGAAATTTTAGCATTGGCAGGGCGGATATTGCGATCGCCTACATTCCCCGAAACTCAAATTGAACTAGAACGACGTTTAGCACTCCAAGATATTCGCTCCCAAAAAGAGCAACCCTTCACCCTGGCCTTCGAGCAAATGCGGCAGGTAATGTATCAAAATCATCCCTATGCTATGTCAGTGCTAGGAGATGAAACCACCCTCAACAGCATCACCAGAACAGATTTAGTAGAATATCACCAAACTTATTTCCGTCCAGATAACTTAGTCATCAGTGTTGCTGGTCGCATCACCCTACAAGAAGTGGTAGCTTTAGTAGAACAAATATTTGGAGATTGGCAAGCACCAAGCGTAGCCCCAACAGTAGTTAACTTACCAGAAATTTCAGCCAACCCCCAGCACCGCTTAAAGCCTGTACAAACCCAGCAATCTATCGTCATGTTGGGTTATTTAGGCCCATCAGTAAGTTCTCCTGATTATGCCTCCCTCAAATTACTTTCTACTTATTTAGGTAATGGTCTTTCTAGCCGCTTGTTTGTAGAATTGCGAGAAAAGCGGGGGTTAGCCTATGAAGTCTCGGCATTCTACCCCACAAGGCTTTATCCAGCATCATTTGTAGTCTACATGGGTACAGCGCCAGAAAATACCAGCATCGCCTTAGAAGGATTGCGGACAGAAGTAGAGCTACTCTGTAGCGAAGAAGTATCTACAACCAGTTTACAGGCTGCTAAAAACAAGATATTGGGACAATATGCCTTAGGTAAACAAACTAACGGACAGATTGCTCAAATCTACGGTTGGTATGAAATTTTGGGTTTAGGAATTGACTTTGACAGAGAATTTCAAGAACTGATTGCTGCTGTGACTGCTCAAGACGCTTTAACATCGGCGCAGCAGTATTTACAGCAACCCTATGTGTCTTTAGTCGGGCAAGAAGAGGCAATTAATCGAGCAATTAATTAAGTAAGTAGATATTGACAAAGAAGTGGAAAGCGACGGCTTTAGGAGGCACTGCGTTGGGCAGATCTGCCGACTTGTTCGCGGAGCATTCTCGTAGGGTAGCAAGTGCCGTCCTCACTCGGAACAACTTCTTAGAATCCCACAGCATTTACGCAGGGGAGAGTCAACCTTGATTCAGCAATATCCTTTTTTTTCTTCGCCATAACAAGCCCATACCAAACAATAATAGACCTGCGATCGCAGTTGGTTCTGAGATACGTACTATTGTTGTTCCAACTCGCTGGTCAGTTAAATAGGTCAATGTGAATAGTTGATCTACAGGACTTCCAGAATTATTGAAACATTTAATATAAACACGAGTACCACTGCCACCATCACTATCCCAAGAGTTCACTGTGCAGTATTCGCCTGTAGTGCCATAGGCAGTGACTTGAGCAATAGTACGGTTAGATGGTTTGAGATATGCAAATCTGACTGTATATGTACCAGCTGCGGTACGAGTAATACTGTGACCTCCACCAGTATTATTAAATCGATAAGTGATGAGAGGAGTATAAGAACTTGCAGTGGCATTATTCGCCCAGATGTAACCACCATAATGTGGGCCTAGTGAAACTTCCAGACCTACTACAACATCTGTCATGTAACTCAAATTGTATGTTGTATCTACAGGGCTGCCACTGCTATTAAAGCAGTTCACATTGACTGACGTATTGCTACCGGAGGAAGACCAACCAACAACTTTACAACTTTCTGAACCAGAGCCATAAGCAGTTACTAATACGGTTCCACCCACAACATTCAAACTGGGCAAAATAGCTCGGTATCTACCTACACCCAAACGATTGACTGTGTTTGTTGCTCCCTTAGAATTCCACTGGTAAATAGTATTAGGTGTGTAAGATGCGGTTGTAGGTTGGTTAGCCCAAAGGTACGCAGCCGTTCGGTTTGGACTAGGGGAGGCTTCTTTGTAGAAAAGGACATTAAACCGACCATCCACAGCAGCCCCATTTGGGGTAAAACAGTTGACCCTGACCTGTTGGGCAGTCCCACTTGAACCCCAGTTGACAACCTTGCAGTGGTGGTTGCCACCATAGCTAGATACATGGACAGTACCACCAGTGGTTGCCAAACCAGGAAAATTTATTCTGTACTGACCAACTCCAAGACGAGTAGCTTGGTTGGTCGCACCTGTGGAGTTATATTGATAGGCTAAAGCAGGTGTATATGTAGTGGTAGTAGTAGGACGGTCTGCCCATACCCATGCTTTAGCCCGTGTTACCTGAGCTTGTGCTGCACCTGAAGTTAGACATAAGTTCAATGCAAAGCCGGATACACCTACTAACAAAAGTTGAGAGGCACGGTAACTTTTTTGAGTAAGCTTCATAATTATTTTTTATTGGCAGAATGACATAGCAGAAGGCAGTTGGCATATCCCTTACCCCCAAAGGGGTAAAGTCTTACTTTTCTAACGTTCAATCTTTAAAAGTGTCTTAACTTATGCGACTACGGTTATAACCAAAAATCTGTAAGCTTAAGTGACAAACATCTCGGCTTATTACCTCTTTAATATCAGCTTTCAAAAGTGCTGACAGGTCAAAAGACTGTGCAAATAAGTACAAAGAAACCTTAATTGATTCTTGTTTTGTGGTGGGTATGGTTAGTATTTAAGATTAGTTCCTTACCATAACAAATCCCGATACTATACCGTTTGTATAGTTTGCACTACCAGCTACAACACCTCTTTCATGATTTAAGTGACGACCTAAAAGTTGACCATCACCAGATTCCAACGTTGATTCAGGATTTCCTAAAATTGCGCGAATGCGAATCCTAATTTCATTGGGATTAACTGTACTTACAAGAGCTTGTGCTGGGTAAGTTGTCGTGCCAATTTGGAATGTACCTACAAGACCTGAATATTGACTGCTTTCTGTTAGAGATAGGAAGCTGTTATCCATACGAGAAAGTGTTAAAGTGCCTTGCACATTGTTGAATCGGGTATTCCAACTCGCTAGATAAGAACGTGCTTGAATGGGTCTAGGAGTTTGAGCCATTGACGATAATAAGCCTTGCTTTTTGGCGTAACCGCCATAAAGTCTACCATCTGGGTCTTTGTGACTACCAGCCATCAGCGTGCCAGAGTTATCAACCATTGTGTAAGAAAATTCTCGGTCATTACCAATTTGATCCCAACGCGCATTTGGATTTTTCCCATCAATATAAAAGCGAATTGTTTGCCCGGTTATTGACCCATTAACTTTAAAGGCTTTACCAGTGGTATCGTAAAATGTACCAATTCTTCGGTCTATGGTAGTTACACCAAATTTTGAGAATATCCACTGGGCATAACCAGGTAGATGATAGATATCTAGAGTACCTTTCCAGCCATCGAAATTCATATCCCAGCGTCCAACAAACGCTAGTTCATACCAACGTTGCGGAGGTTTAATTGCTTCGATATAACCAGCATCATAACCATACTGAAGATAGCCATAGGAAATTTTGGTATAACCCCCACCCCAACTATTTTTAACTAAGAAGTAATGTTTTGTGGGGTCGGGATCACGTCTGTCATAACCAATAATCAACATGGAGTGTGCGCCATTAGGGCAATTCGCTTGACCAGGGCTACAGGGTTGCCAGATAGGACTGGCTGTATTGGCGAGTATTGTATCCCAAACAACTTCCTTACCCTGTGCTAGAGCCGATTCAATTTCTATAACACTCTTGGGATTAATTCTTTTAAAAGATTGTGCTGTGTAATATTTATTGGCATTTAGGGCAGCGAGGGGAAGAAAACGCGGATCTAAGTTAAAATCACTCATCCGTCGCTGCTTGTTCCAAAATGTGCTATTCCAAGCATAAAACAGGTGAGGATGATCCGCACTGGTGTATTCAGTTAAGCGATAGGGCATTAAAGATTCAACTGGTACTTTAAATCCTCTGGCGAGATTTTCAATGTAACCGACACCACCACCTCCACCAAAAGCACCGACTTGGGTTTCGCTACCATCTTCGCCTTTTGCTAGAATTTCATTCCACCGGGGATGAAGCCAAAAAGTTTTACCAATATGGTTGAGAAATTGCTCACTCAAATCGAGGTCGCCATAACCAGCGCGCTTGTAGGCAGCTTCCAAAGCAGCGATCGCACTAAATGTAATACAAGTAGTACGGCTTCCCTGATTCTTAATAGTTGTTTGATAGGGACTGAGGTCTACATAATTAGGGCGAGTCTGTGCCAAACTCACTTTTGGAGTAATGACAGAACTTGTACCCAAAGTAATTATTGTCCCTATTACTATAGATTTTATTGATTGTTTAATCATAAGTAATCAAAATTTTGCACAAAGAATGCGTAAGAAAACCTGAATAGAATCTTGTTTTTTCAGGATATGGTACATAAAATGTCAAAATTTTGATGAACAGACAATACGACGATCGCCGTAGTTAATTGTGAAGCATAAATTATTTATTTGTAGAAAAATATGCAGCGCTTAAAACACAGTGATTGGCAGCGTATGCTTGAGTTTTTGCGATCGCTTTACGTGCCTTGCAGTCTTGATCAATTTCCCACACAAATACTGACTGCTTTACCAAAATTAGTAGGTGCAGAAACATTTTCTATAGGCAGTTTCAATATGGGATCTGCACCCTTCTCAACACGGTTCTACACGTTTCCCCGTTACGAAGTAGGGATGGCTGCGGAATCATTCACATCTCAACGTCAAAATTTTTTCGCTCATCCAGTTGCACAACATTATTTGCAAACACTAGATGAACAAGCATTAGCAATTTCCGATTTTTTTAGTGAGCAAGAATTTCAACGTCGAGAAGCTTTTTATGCTTTTTTTCAGTCCTTTGGGTTGGCAGATCAGATGAGTGTTTTCTTTAAGCTTCCCTCCATCAGGAATGCTGATCAGTTTCACCAAGGACAAAACCACTTAGTTTTATCAATCAGCCGCGATCGCCGTAACTTTACAGAACGCGATCGCCTAATCCTCAATCTCATTCGTCCTCATCTCCAACAAGCATACGAAAATATAGCTGCTTTTAACCAGTTACAGTCTCAACTTGTCGAACAACACCAAGCAACAGAACAAGTAGCAGTCATTTCACTATCTATTAACGGCAAGGTGAAGTGGATGACTCAAAAAGCAGGAGAAATACTACATCACTACTTTCCACCATCGAATGCAAAATTTTTTTTGCCTGATATTTTGCAAAGATGGATAAATCACCAAGTATTCGAGTTAGTCCAATCAACGGAAACTTTTACTTCTCCTTGCCCTCTGCGCTTAGAATTAGATGGACGCAGACTGACAATTCGTTTGAATTACAATGCACAATTGGAGCAGGTTTACTTGCTGTTAGAAGAAACTCAAGCAATCGAGTTTTCAGTTGAAGCGCTGCAAATGATGGGGTTAACCAAACGAGAAGCGGAAGTATTGTTTTGGGTGGCAAAGGATCAAAGTACAAACGAGGTGGCAAAGCATTTAGGAATAAGCGATCGCACTGTCAAGAAACATTTAGAAAACGTTTATGAGAAGTTTGGTGTGCAAACTCGCCTTGCTGCGGTGATGTACGTACTAAATCATTTAGGAATTATTACTCAATAGCATTATCACTTACTACTCAATACTGAAAAAAGACTACTCAATTACCTCACACGGCAGTAATATTAGCATCAGAAGATTCTGAGAGCAATTTCTATGAAAGGCTGCTTGAGAGCAAGTATCAGTTACTTAAAACCACAAAAGGCATTTTGCTATTTCAGCACAAGCAAGTTTTATTGGCTACTTATGCTACCCTCTGCGACTATGTTTGTTGACTCATTGGCTGTAGTAGCGATCGCCGCACCACAACAAATTGCCCAACAAGTTGTTATCAACCGTCCTACCCTCAGGGTTGGTAGTCAAGGTGAACGTGTCTCGGAACTTCAAGCAGCACTGAGGCTTTTGGGCTTTTACTCAGGTGCGATCGATGGAGTCTACAACGAGAATACTGCTAATGCTGTGTCTGGGTTCAAACAAGCGGCTGGCTTAACTCCAGATGGTATTGTTGATGCTGCTACCTGGCAAAGGTTGTTTCCTAATCAAGCAATAGGTGCGCCAACTACCTCTTTACCAAACTCAACACCCAATCCACCAGCCAGGTCAACAACTGGTTTCCCTGTCCCCACTCAACCCGTTACCACTCCCACTGTTAACTCCAGACCAACAACACCCAATCCACCAGCTAACACCAGACCTGAACCTAGACTGGCTAATCCTAGACCTACGCCTCCCAGACCAACAACACCAACCCCAAGACAACAAACCCCTCAACGACCATCTTCCACCCCACGTTTCGCCCCTACACCATCTGCTCAAAGAATTTCTGGCATACAATACACCTCCGAAGGCTGGCCGATTTTGCGTGTAGGAATGAAAAATTCCGAAGTTACCAAGCTACAGCAAAGATTGAGTCAGCTTGGTTTTTTAAAGGGTGGTGTGGATGGATACTTTGGGGTTCAGACTGAGGAAGCGCTCAAAGCTGCTCAAAGACGCTATGGTATAGAACCCGATGGCGTGGCTGGTGGCGCTACTTGGGAGGCGTTATTGCGGCGCTCATCTCCTCAACGACGATAGACTGAAACAAGTTAGCAGTAGTGTGGTGTTGAGCAGAGTTTTGAATCCTCAATGGCTATACTTAACTCGGCGTTGATTTTGTTCCTGACGACGAGGACAACGAAGTTATACCAATTTGAAAAAAGAATGTGACAGATGTACGACCCCAAACGCTTGTCCTCTCTTGATTCTTAATTTTGAATTTTGTACTCCTGCGGAGAACCCGAAGGGTATTTTGAATTTTGAATTGGTATTAGTTTTATCTAATTCTTCTTCCAGTGATTGCTGATTTTTGCCAAACAACAACTAATGAAACACTTTTTATTGACATGGCTGGCTACTGCGGTAGCTTTGCTAATTACTGCCCATATTGTCCCTGGATTCATTGTTAAGAGTTTTGTAGCGGCTCTAGTTGCCGTGATAGTGATTGGGTTAGTCAATGCCTTAGTCAGACCAATTCTCAGCATTTTGTCATTTCCCGTTACCTTACTGACTTTTGGCTTATTCACATTTGTCATTAATGCTTTAACCCTATGGTTAGCCAGCGCTCTCACACCTGGTTCTGGTTTCCAGATTGAGGGCTTTTTCGCTGCTTTCTTGGGATCAATTGTGCTGTCTATTGTGTCCAGCCTCATTAATTATCTTCTGCGAGCAGTCGAATAAAGGTCATTAATGCCAGATTGATTTTATGTTCGTAGTGAGCGATAAATTGGTCTGTGAAGTAATTTTTCAGGGTGAGAGCCACTTACTACGAACTTTAGCTTGATGATCATGATCATGCTTGGGCAACTGCGATCGCCACTACTCCTGGTTGTCCCGATAAGCGAAAAATCCTTTTAGGAACCAACAACTTCACACCCCACTCCTGCTTTTGATGAGCTGAAGCTGCAAGAATAGCCGCCGCCTCGGCAACACTAGCAGTTCCCACTTTTTCGGCAATCACTCCGCTAGGGTTGGGAACCGCGACATTAGCCAGCATTTCTGCCGGGAAAGTTTTTAACGGTAATTGAAACAATCGACAAAATTCCACTAAACCCAGTTCTGAAACTTTTGTATCAATAGTGGCAATACCTAAAATTGTTTTTTGATCAAGTTGGTTTTCTAGAAAAATTTGGTTGATTGCTGCGGTAATTAAGTGATGAGAAATACCTGATTGACAACCAAGCCCTAACCACAAATTTCCCTGAAGTAAGGGTTGTTGAGTAATTTCGAGTTTCACTACTAAAGTGCTATAGGTGGAGCTTGAGACTTTTAATTTCTCAGTACTGAAAAAGTTGATATTCTATACTATTTTGGCGTTTACTAAGATACCCATAAACTGATAGTTATAATACTGTTCTCAGAAATGAAAAACTATATATTGAGCATATCTAGCACAGTAGGAAACGCCGGGGGGAGGACGAGGTAAAAGTAGAAAGTATATTTACTTCTTAATTTTTGCTTTTTTGATATCTTGAAAGCAAAAATATTTTACCTGGTCTACTTCGGTGTTTCAATTTCTTCATATTTTCGACGATGACTACGTCAAAAAGTTTCCACCTAAACTTATATCTTTAGTTTTTCATTTCTGAGATGGTTTTTGATACCTCCTTACCTTAGTATTTAATTAAATAACGTTATTTTTACTGCTTGTCAAGATGTATATCAAGGGTTTTGAACAATAAGTAAATTTAAGTCAAAATTCCCTAAAAATCTTGAATTTTGTAGCTTGCTTCCCGCAGGGTATTTTGAATTGATACCGCGCGTGTGACTGCACTCACCGCCCACGAGACTGGATTAGGAATTGTGGGTGGCTGTCTTTAATTTTGAATTTTGAATTTTGAATTTTGAATTTTGAATTGATTTATTACTCCTGCGCCCCAGCCTGCTTGAGAATCTGGACTATACTCCTAAAGCCGTTAAACTCAGCAATCATCAAAGCTGTGTAACCACCCCGGTTTTTTAAATTTGTATCAGCCCCGCCTTCCAGTAATATTTGCACCACCTTGTTATAGCCCCCAGAAGCAGCCCAGATTAAAGCTGTAGCCCCCACAGAGTCTTGGTAATTGACATTCGCACCTTTTGCCAGCAATAACTGTATTACCCCTGGATGGTTACGTTCAGTGGCTTTAATCAAGGCTGTTTTACCGTCACTGGCGGGGATATTGGCATTAGCGCCGTAGTCTAACAATATCCTGACGGTTGCTGTGTGGCCTTGGGATGCGGCTAGGGTTAAAGGTGTCTCACCTAAATTATCTCCATGTGCATTTGCGCCATACTTTAATAGTGTTTCGACTATTTGCTCATGTCCCTGTAATGCTGCTACCAATAAGGGCGTATCGCCGAGTTTGTTTTTAATTTGGGTATTTGCGCCTTGATTCAGTAGCAGTTGTACCACATCAACGTAACCTTCCACTGTGGCCAAGTGTAGGGCTGATTCACCATCTTGGTCTTGGTGATTTACGTCAGCCCCTCTATCTAGTAAAATTTTGGCGATCGCTCCATTTCCTGCTGCTACAGCTGCTAACAATGCTGTACCACCGTCTTGGTTTTGTTGGTTAACATCAACCCCAGCTGCCAATAACACTTGTACCACATCCCCATGACCTGAGTCGGCTGCTAACATTAACAGGGTTTCGCCTTCTTCATCTTCACAATTAGCGTCTGCACCACTTTGTAAAATCAACTGCACTACAGCCGCTTGTCCTCGCTTTACAGCTAGTTTTAAAGCAGTATCATCATCTTTATCGGTGATATTGACATCAGCACCAGCCGCTAACAAAACCCGCGCCACTTCTACATTACCTTTCAAGGCGGCTGCCATTAAAGCCGTACTACCATCTTCATTGGTAGCATTAACAGCTGCACCTCTAGAAATTAACAGCTGCACAATATCAACTTGATTAGCACTAGCTGCTAACATCAAAGCCGTCAAACCATAGCGTTTTCTGGCTAAATTAACATTAGCCCCCGCATCTAAAAGCGATCGCACAATTTCCGTGTACCCTAGATTAGCAGCAAACATCAGCGCTGTAGTTCCGTCGCGATCGCATACATCCACCCCAACACCAGCAGCCAGTAGCGCACCCAGTCCCTTGATATCGCCACTCTTCGCCACCTTTAGCAGCAAAACATCGTTATTAGTCATTAGTTATTAGTCAAAAGTCAACAGTCAATATTATTTTCTCAGCAAGTTGCTCAACGCCCCGCTACCGCTCTAAGTTGCTCCTCTTGGGTTAAGCGCAGCTATGCTCACAGGGCTTAACAATCATCTTCACACTCTGTGGCCTCAATCACGTAACTTAGAGTTATGCTAATTTTTATTAAGATTTAAGGATTGGGGAAAACACGATGAATCTGGAATTGTCTGCCTCGACTAAATATTGGCTAAACTTCTTTCACCCATTGATGATGTGGGTATTATTAGCTTTATCCCTCTATGCGGCTTACTTAGGACTACAGCTACAGCGTACCAGGAATGCTCAAGGGGAGCAAAAGAAAGAACTGATTAAAGGTAGATACAATGTCAGACACTACCAAATAGGCTCGATACTTTTAGCCTTGATGGTAGCAGGTGCGATCGGTGGGATGGCTGTTACCTATATTAATAACGGTAAATTATTTGTCGGCCCTCACCTACTAGCGGGCTTAGGTATGACAGGTTTAATTGCATTTTCCGCAGCTCTATCTCCTTATATGCAGAAAGGAGCAAACTGGGCGCGGGTGAGTCATATTTTAATCAACTTCGTGATTTTAGGACTCTTTACTTGGCAGGCTATCACTGGCGTGCAGATTGTTCAAAGAATTCTGACTCAAGCTTAGTCATTAGTCAATAGTCATTAGTCATCGGTTATTGACTATTGACTATTAACTTACCGCTTTTTCTGATAATTACCAGGAAAGGAAACTCCAACAGATTGGTGAAAATCTTCTTGAACTTTGCGAGTTAGGCGGCGGGAAACTTGGCGAACAATTTGGTTGAGTAAGCGATCGCCTGTAGACTGAATTAAAGATTTAGGTAAACGCTGAATAAACCGAGGAAAGTGGAGACAAACAGTTAAATCCAATTCCCATTCAACCTTTGTCAGCGTATGTTCACCAAAATCTTCTCTTAACTGAAGCGCAGCTCGATAATCTACATCATAACCAGGTGGTTGATAGTCAGGAATGGGAATTGTCCTGATGCAATAAATACCCTCTTGTGGCGGTAACAATTCCAAACCAATCTTTGGTTCGACTTCATAACCAAAAGAGCCAAAACGACCAATAGTTAGAGCATAACCATGTTCTCCTAGAGGTTGCACTTTCATTGGTTCGGCACAGCGTGTAAACCAAGAAGCGTGACTATTAAGATATTCAGCAACTTTTTGTGCTGGAGCATACATTTCCATCGAGTCGCTATAGCGACCGTAAAATTTACTTAGTGTACCAGCACTCAATCCTGTGTCTGCATCCTCAGTTTCTGGGAAATTGGGAACAACAGGCACAGTTGTTTCTGTGATATCTAAAGATTGATATTCGCCGTTTGTTGAAAGCATCAATGCGTTCCCCTCTAATTTGGCGTTTGTCTGTATTAATAATTCCCAGGCTGTGTGGGTGGTTTAGCACTAAATTCCTATTTTGACCGAAACCTTATGAATCTGTCATGAACTTCATGGAATCACTACAATATACAGAGCAGTTATACATTAGTTACCCAGGATAGCGTTAATCATGAAAGCATTTGTAGCAGGAGCAACAGGTGAAACAGGTCGCCGCATCGTCCAAGAGTTGATAGCGCGGAATATTCCTGTACGTGCTTTGGTACGAGATGAACAAACAGCTAGAGCTATTTTGCCTCCTGATGCAGAATTAGTGGTGGGTGACGTGTTAAACCCAGCTAGTCTAACTGCGGCCTTGGGTGATAGTACTGTAGTATTGTGTGCGACTGGTGCAAAACCAAGTTTTGACCCTAGCGGGCCTTATAAAGTAGATTTTGAAGGCACTAAAAATCTAGTGGATGTGGCAAAAGCCAAGGGAATTGAAAATTTTGTCTTAGTAACTTCTTTGTGTGTCTCCCAGTTTTTCCATCCATTAAACTTATTTTGGCTAATTCTGGTGTGGAAGAAACAAGCGGAAGAGTATCTGCAAAAAAGCGGACTTACTTATACGATAGTTCGTCCCGGTGGTTTAAAGAATGAGGATAACTCAGATGCGATCGTTATGCAAAGTCCTGATACTTTATTTGATGGTAGTATTCCTCGGCAAAAAGTAGCCCAAGTCTGCGTCGAATCCTTGTTTGAGCCAGGCGCACGCAATAAAATAGTCGAGATTGTCGCTAAACCAGAAGCTAGTTCCAAAACTTTTACAGAATTATTTCAACAGTGTTAATTAATAGTCCATAGCCAATGACTAATGACCATTTTTGAACTTTACCGGAATTGCTGCGTCTATTTTTGTTGTTAGATTAAAGAGCGAATTTGCAAGGAGTGAGAATCTGAAAGGCTTTGAACTCAAAGGGGCAGAAAAATTCATTGGCCCTATAGCCGCACTTCTCGGCTTTGTGTATTTATTTCAATGGTATATATTTGGAGAATTGCGATCGCCTTCTGATCCCATCTTTGGAAATAACTTACCACCTTTGGTAATGAAAGGCGGTGATCCCCATATTCGCGCTTTAATGCGAACAATCTCCGCGAGTGAAGCCAATGGAAACCGTCCATACTCTTTGTTATACGGTGGACAACAGGTAACTGACCTGAGCAAGCATCCTGAGATATGTGTCACTATCGTCACAGGCCCAAACACAGGTAATTGTTCCACTGCGGCGGGAAGGTATCAAATCATCAACACTACTTGGTTTGAAATAGCCCCCCGCTATCATCCCAAACCATCACAAATGATGTTTTGGTCTTCCTACAGTTTTGAGCCAGAATATCAAGATTTGGTTGTTTACCGTTGGCTAAATGATTCGCGGGTTTGGGGGGTGGATATTTCTCAACTACTGCGCCAAGGCAAAATCAATGACGTTTTACGGCGACTCTCCCCCACTTGGACAAGTTTAGGTTACGGCATAGAAACAAATTCTATTAGTCGTTCTCTGCCTAGAATTTATCAGAAAATGTTGCAAGAGGAATTAACTACGGCAAGTCAATAGTTATCAGTTAAACCTTATGTAAAGAAATTATTGAGTTGCTGCACAAATTCTAAGGTATTCTCAAAGTGAATATTATGGGCAGCATTACTAATTGTTTTAAGTTGAGATGCTGGGGCTATCTTCGACATATTTACATTGATATCTATAAATTTTTCATCATGTTCACCAACAAGTAAAAGTAAAGGAATTTGATTATTTTGCAGTTTTCCCCATAAAGAGGGCTGGCTACCAGTTCCCATAAATTGTAATGATTTAACTAACTCATGGGGATGATTTTGCAATCGACTTTCTATCATCCTGGCAAACTCCGGATGATTTTTTATATTGCCAAAAATAGTCTGACTATACCAATTGATTAAAAAAGCTGTGAAATCGTTTTTTTCTAAACTTCTCCCTAATTTCTTAGCTATTTGGGCATCACGTTTAATTCTATCGAATCGTTCTGCTTCCGTACCTAAACCTGGAGAGGCTGACTCTAAAACTACTTGATAAAAACGTTCAGGAAAATGTAGAATCAGATATAAGCCTAACCTTCCGCCCATCGAATAGCCGACCAAAAAACATTTAACGATTTCTAATTTATCTAATAAATTAATTAAGCCTTGAGCAGTATTTGCCATTAAGTAATATTCGTCTCCACCCAATACTTGAGTTTTTCCATGCCCAGGTAAGTCAAGTTTGAGATATGAAAAATCATCGCCTAGTAATTCGATAACTGCGTCAAATTCATCAATATTCCCCATGAAGCCGTGGAGTAAAAGAATCACAGGTTTATCAGCATTGCCAGTTAGCGAATAGTTAAATTGGTAATTCTCTATAGTCAAGTCGCTTCGCTCCAATTCAAAATTTAAAATACCCTTTGCTACGCAACGCTACCGCCTAGCTTGCCTCCCCGTAGGGGTACGGGTTCTCCGCAGGAGTACAAAATTCGCGCATTAAAGACAATTAGTGGGGGCTTGTTGGCGTAGCCTTAGAGTAGGGTACCCACCACTAATTTAAGACCGCTAAATTTTCAATGTTTAGGGGGCTGGAAACCCAAAATTAATTAATTCAAAATTATTCTTATTATTCATTTTGAATTTTGAATTTTGCATTTTGAATTCAAAAAAGGTCATACCCCTATTCTGTAACTTCCCGGAATATGTAGCTTCTCCTAACGGAGAGGCTACACAAACACCAACACAATAGCTCAACTTTTCATGATGAATTTTGAATTGATTCGTCCCTAATCCCTCGCACAACGAAACCCAGCAAAAATCTGACGAACCTGGGGATGATACCAATTGCGGAAACTAGGACGCAGTACCCAAGGACGCGTTGCCCAACTACCACCTTTTAACACACGATGTTTTTGGTCAAAATAAACTTGCGCGTAACCTTTGTATGGGTAACTTTGAAAACCCTTGTAACCATCAAACCAAGACGCTGTCCACTCCCAAACATTTCCTAAAGTGTCATATACACCATAGGCACTTTGCCCAGCCGGGTAAGCATTGACTGGGGTGGTTGTATCGCCTAAGCCTCGTCTTAGTCCATCACAATTACATTTTTGGGGTGTTGGGATATCTTCCCCCCAAGGATAGGTGTGGCGACAGCTAGCTTTGTCATTCCAACTTGCGGCTTTTTCCCATTCAGCTTCTGTGGGTAAACGCTTACCAACGAACCGTGCATAAGCTTCGGCTTCATACCAACTAACACCATATACTGGGTGATGCTCTGTGGCAGCACTGAAGTGATTCCAGTAAAGTGGTTGTATTACTGGCTCCGTTTGTAACCATTCCCAACCTGCGACTGACCACCATTCAGGGTTTTGATACCCTCCAGCCTCCATAAATACCTCATATTCACCACAAGTCACGGGGTAGCGGTCAATCCAGTAAGTATCTAAATAAACTCTATGTGCTGGACGCTCATTATCTAAAGCATCAATAGAATCGTTACCCAACTCAAACTCACCTGCGGGAATTTCCACCATTTCCCCCACAGAACTTAAGTTTTGACCATTGACTATTGACTTTTGACCATTGACTATTGACTGCTGACTATCAAGTAATTCCAACACCATAGTTATGATTTCGCAGTGTTGGCTTTCGTGCTGAATTAAAAAGCGCCAAAGTCGTTCTTGCTGTTGGATATCAGCTGCTTCTAGATATTCCAGAGTCTTTGCTCTCACTGTATCTAAGTAATAAACGATTTCTGCTATTTCTGGTAATTGGACTCGTTGTTTTTTCGGTAAACCATCAGCTGCGAATAACTGACGATATTGGGGAAATAAGCATGGTAAATCAGCACTATGTTCTAATACCCACAGAGATTCTATATAGGCAATATGTCCCAAATGCCAACCCACAGGACTAAAATCAGCATGAGGTTGACAACAGAATGTAGCTGCATCCATACCTACAAATAAACTTAGGGTTTTAGTGCGACATTCCTCCAAAGCAAAAGCAATCAACTCTTTCACACTAGATGCTTTCAATTTTGATATCACAATCCGCTCCCACACTGATAATGCTATTTTCTGGACAAGCAGTCCAATTAGCTGCAAATAATGGTTCAGATGCAATAATGACAGAATTAGGGAAAGTTAAATCATCTTTGAGCCAATACAGTGATGGGGGTGATGAAGATGAAGCAAAGCGGGAGGCGATGAGGCGATGACCATCACTAAAAACTACATTCGCCGAAGCATTAACTTGATGACGTTTTGCCATCTCCCATAACATTAGTAAAGTGTTACGTAAAACCGACTCTACAGAACGATGTTTATTACTTTGTATTTGTGAAAGTAGTAATGCAAAAATATGCTCAGAATCAGTACTACCATTGATATGTTCGTAAAAATCTGGGGTTAAAGTACTGCGGAGTTTGCGATGTAAGGTCTTGCGAAAATTCTCAATGTACCCATTATGAATAAAGAGGGACTGCTTATAATGAAATGGCTGACAGTTGGCAAAATCTAGAGCTTGTCCGGCTGTCGCACTCCGCACATAAGCTAAAACACATTTAGATTCTACATAACGACTCAGACTCGGCAAATTAATATCATTCCAAATAGGGAGAGTATTTTTATAGGTAAAAGGTTCAGTATCTTTTTGGCTATGATACCAACCCACACCAAAGCCGTCTGCATTTACCACCCCAGAAGTCATTTCGCGGGGTTGGTAACTTTGAACTATCAACGAATGTTCTGGTTTATACAAGAGATATTCCAGAGAAACAGGCGCACCAAGGTAGGCAAGTAGACGGCACATAATTAAAGAATTTGCTCCTAATTCCTGTATAGAATAAACTGTGTTGAGCATTATTGATGCAATACCACATCAATTTCAGTCATTCGTCATCTTTAAGTATTTGTATTATTTGTAGGGTTGTCATTGCCAAAGACATTCAGGGTTGTGCGAGCAATGCCCCATAAAACTTGCCTTAAGCCCCTATATAGTTCAGAAATAAAACAGTAGCCCTATAGTTTAAAAACAAATGGGGCGCAGATTATCAACACTGTAAATTTGCTCTTATTATGAAACCCGCCTCTACTTTCATTCAAAAGCATGAGCGAGTTTGCTCTTTATTTTATGGGTCGCCCGGGATTCGAACCCGGAACTAATCGGTTAAAAGCCGAGTACTCTACCGTTGAGTTAGCGACCCTTGCGGTTTGTTTCGCAACTTTGCCATCATAGCATAAACATCCATAGACTTGTAAAGGGGTTTTAGAAAAAACTTGCCGATAATCTTACAGATGCTTTGTAGTTAGCGCCTGGCTCTAGCACCGTCAGCTTTTCACCAGTATTCAGGGAGTTACGAGGAGCGCTCCAAGGTTCTAGACAATAGAATTCTTTACCCTTCAGCGTCCAAAATACCAACATTGAAAAAATATCATCAGCATCCAAAGTTAGTTTAAACTGCCGATTACGGTCGATGACACTAGCAGACTGACTGGTGATGTGACCAAAGGCAAAATCGATTTCATCACGGTTAAAGTCAAAATTGCCATTAAAAGGATAAACTTCCTTTGTTTGCTGGTTCTGATACTCCTGGGAGGGAATGTCAAACTCCAGTTGATTTTTATCCCCAGTCAAGAAGTAAGGATGGAATCCAGCAGAGAAGGGCAATTGGGTAGATGACAGATTGTGGTATTCCTGGCGAATTTCTAGAGTATTTCCTTGTAGTACGTAAGTGAATACTAGTTGGAAATCGAAAGGATAAACCGCCTTTGTCTGTTCGTTGCTGCGGAGAACTAACGTCAGTGTAGCTGTGTCCTTAGTGGTCTGCTCAACTACTTCCCAGGGCAAATCACGAGCAAACCCATGTTGTTTGAGTGTGTACTGCTGACCGTTGAGGGTGTAAGAATTATCTGGTAAGTTGCCGCAGATGGGAAAGAGAATTGGTACTCCACCTCTGACGCTCAAATCTGGATGAGTGAAGCGTTCAGCGTCTAGGTAGAGAATTTCCTCTCCCTTCACACGCCAACGGGTAATAATACCGCCACGTTCTGGTACAACTTCCAGTTGAGAACCAGCCGTTTCATCAGAAAGGATATAGGTTTTGTACTGTTGCTGTTGAATGGCAATACTAAACACAAGTTGAGTCCTCAGAGGCTAGGGGCTAGAGGTGAGGCGTTGGGGTTCAGAGGCTGAATATATAATTCCTACTCCCTCATCCCCAATCCCCAGTCCTCAATTTATTCGTCTTCTGCGAAGACAAAGCGATATAATTCGCTGGGGTCTGGTTCAGGGCTACTTTCTGCGAACTTCACCGCATCGTCAATCACGTCCTGAATCTTGCGCTCAATGGCTTTGAGTTCTGCCTCATCTGCCAAGTTCTGCTCTATTAGATAAGCTGCTAGCTTCTTAATCGGGTCACGGGAAAACCAAAATTCTTTCTCAGCTTTGCTACGCATTTCATCTGGGTCTGCCAAGGAGTGACCACGGAAACGGTAGGTTAGGGCTTCTATTAAAGTCGGGCCTTCACCAGCACGCGCACGGGCTACAGCTTCTTGAGCGACTGCACGCACCGCCAGCACATCCATGCCATCTACTTCTACGCCAACCATGTTAAAGACGCTGGCTTTTTTGTAAATCTCTGGGTCAGAAGTTGCTCGGTCGTGAGCCATACCAATAGCCCACTTATTATTTTCTACCACGAAAATAATTGGCAGTTTCCAAAGAGCAGCCATATTCAGAGTTTCAAAAAACTGCCCATTGTTAGCAGCACCATCACCGAAGAAACAAGCCGTTACTTGGTCGGCGTTGGGGTCTCCTAACACTTCGCGGCGGTATTTACTTTGAAAAGCTGCACCAGCTGCTACAGGAATTCCTTCCGCGACGAAAGCATAGCCGCCTAATAAGCCATGTTCGGCAGAAAACATGTGCATGGAACCACCACGCCCTTTACTGCAACCTGTGGCTTTGCCAAATAACTCCGCCATGACTTCTCTAGCTGGGACTCCAGCACTCAAAGCATGAACGTGGTCGCGGTAGGTACTGCTAACAAAATCTTCCCCTGGTCGCATCGCTTGAATTACGCCAGTAGAAACTGCTTCTTGTCCGTTGTACAAGTGGACAAAACCAAACATTTTGCCCCTGTAGTACATTTCGGCACATTTGTCTTCAAAAAAACGCCCCAAAGTCATGTCTTCGTATAAGAGCAATCCTTCTTCTTTGGTGATTTTGGCGTTGGCAGTATTAAATTGAGGTATTGTGCGTTCTTGAACCATTATTTTTTAGTATTCCTGTCTAAAATCGAAATTTACCATTTTAAATAGGTTGTTTTCTGAGTAATTTTATTTTCCCCAGCAGGGTTTACTAGAGTGAACAACCAACTTTTCTACACCACGAAGAATTATGGGAAATAGTAGAGAGTAAATGCTGGAATCTTGTGTTTCTGAGATATTTATCTGGGAATATCTCACTGTAACAACAATATTCTTTCTCTCAGTCTGACTCATCCCTATTTCAGTTCATAGACTATCACCCAGAATAGCTCGGTTTCTGCATACCGATGAACAATTTCCAGGAAATAAGAGTGACGACTCCTCAATGTATATGAGGATTCAGTTTTGATTTTCATTCGTGTAAAGTGGTGTAGCCATAATTATTTTCCCAGTTAGAAGACAAAGGAGAAGGGAAATTAAGATGTAGGTAATTTTTCTGCCCAGGCTATGCCAATAGTGATTACATCGGATTCCTATATTTGTGTAGTTGCCATAAAAATATAGTTATGATATTATCTTGTTCTTTCTGTTATCCGCATCTACCATTAGCAGTGGTGCATATTTAACTCCTGAATCAGAAAATTTTCTGATAGAGGATTAATTGTACTTATGTGTAAGCACAACATTCGTACTCAAAAACAATGATTCTTATGTTGGTTTTACAGTAACTTAATTATTGATAACAGTTATTTTCAGCAGAAATACTAAGAATTAAGACAAAACATCAACATTTCCTAGCCAAGGAATAGAATATGACACAAATTTTTGGGAAGATACAAAAGTAATTGTTGCAATATACACTTATAGTGTAAGTTCACCACGGTATTATTCACCGTACGATTATGGCACGGTTTTACAAGCCTGGAATGGTCTAGGTGAATTATGTTGATCACGGTGCAGGGGAAGTACGCTGTGCGAATTCCGCTAGATTACTACCGAATTTTAGGGCTACCGTTAGCGGCAAGTGATGAACAACTGCGACAAGCATACAGCGATCGCATTGTCCAATTGCCGCGACGGGAGTATTCTCAAGCAGCAATTGCTTCCCGTAAACAACTTATAGAAGAAGCTTACGTGGTTTTATCAGATCCAAAGGAACGCAGCAGTTATGACCAGCTGTATCTTGCTCACGCCTACGACCCAGACAACGCGGCTACAACCAAAGTGGCAGTGGAAAATTGTGGGGACAGCAATAATGGTCATTTCGATGTCCAAAGCCTGAGCATCGAAGTTTCCTCCGAGGAATTAATTGGTGCTTTATTAATTTTGCAAGAGTTGGGAGAGTATGAACTCGTACTCAAGCTAGGTCGTAATTACTTAGGTAATCAAAACGGCAAAGCACCCACCAGAAATGGCAATCATCGCACGTCTGAAGAATTTCTCGATAGTTCTGAACGTCCAGATATTCTCCTAACTGTGGCTTTGGCCTCTTTGGAATTAGGCCGGGAACAATGGCAACAAGGCCACTATGAAAACGCTGCTCTGTCTTTAGAGACTGGACAAGAAGTTTTGTTTAGTGAAGGCATCTTCCCTAGCGTCCAAGCAGAAATCCAGGCTGATCTTTACAAATTGCGCCCTTATAGAATTTTAGAATTACTTGCCTTACCCCAAGAAAAAACCATTGAACGCCACCAAGGGCTGGATCTATTACAAAGCATCTTAGACGATCGCGGTGGTATTGATGGTACAGGCAATGATCAATCAGGCTTAAACATTGATGATTTTCTCCGATTCATCCAGCAATTACGCCATCATTTAACAGTATCTGAACAACATAAGTTGTTTGATGGCGAAAGTAAGCGCCCCTCGGCTGTGGCTACATACTTAGCTGTTTATGCTTCCATCGCCAGAGGATTCACCCAACGCCAGCCTGCTTTAATTCGTCATGCCAAGCAAATGCTGATGCGTTTGTCTAAGCGACAAGATGTGCATTTGGAGCAGTCCCTGTGTGCGTTATTACTAGGGCAAACTGAAGAAGCCACACGAGTTTTAGAACTGAGCCAAGAATACGAAGCTTTAGCTTTAATTCGAGAAAAATCTCAAGATTCACCCGATTTGCTGCCTGGTTTGTGCTTATATGCCGAACAATGGCTGCAAAATGAAGTTTTCCCCCATTTCCGCGATTTGTCCAGACAACAAGCTTCCCTGAAAGATTACTTTGCTAATCAACAAGTACAAGCCTACCTAGAAGCCTTGCCCAACGACGCGGAAACAACTAATGAATGGGCTGTAATTAACCGCCAATCTTTTTCTCAACCCAGGGGTAATTCTTACTCTGGAGGAACGCCAGTCGCCAAACGTACCCCAGGGAGGGCAAACAGGCCAGGAGATGCGTCCACAAGACAGATGCCACAACGTAGTCATCCATCAGAGGTAAATCGACAGTTTCATCAAAACAGAAGCCCTGATCCCGAATTACCAGAAACTTCAAACCACAGAAGACCAGAGTCTTCCAATTTTACAACCGCAAGAGAAAATATATCTTCCACAGCTGCTTACACTGATAATTATCCACCAGAGGTACCTGTGGAACGCGCCAGCAGACCTGTTCAGCAGGGTATAAGTGGTTATACTCAATCGACACCTCCACGGCAAACTTCTAAACGCAGAAGACGCAAGAAGCCACAGGAAGTTGTCAACAGAGGACACAGTATTCATCAGCAACGCCAACCCTCCCCTAGCACTCTAGGCCGGAAAACAAGATTACTTTGGATAGTCTTGGGTTCGTTAGGCGGAATATTCGTGTTCTGGCTGATAGTCTCAACGACTTTTGGCTGGTTAAAGAATGTATTCTTCCCAGCACCGTCTTTGCAAGGTGAGCAATTATCGATTCAGATTAGTCAACCACCTTTAGAGATTCCTGACAAAAATGCCGAGATACAAGTCCCAGAGGAGGGTCTGGCAGAAGAAACGGCTAAGAAAATCATTGAAAATTGGTTGGCTACCAAAGCTAGTGCTTTAGGGGCTGAACATAAAATAGAGAGTTTAAACGAGATTTTAACTGGTTCAGCTCTATCTCAATGGCGGCTAATTGCCTTGCAAGATAAAGCCGACAATCGTCATCGAGAATACAGTCATAGTGTCAAAGTGGACTCCATCAGTAAGTCTGATATAGATCCCAATCGTGCCAGCGTAGGGGCTACAGTCAGAGAGTTGACCCAATTTTATGAGAATGGGCAAAAAGGGAAGTCTTCTGACGAAAGATTGCGTGTGCGCTATGAATTGATTCGACAAGATGATATTTGGCGGATTCAGAGGATGTCAGCCGCAATAAATTAACTATGAATTTTTATATCTAAATCAACTAAACTCAAGTTGTTTGTCTCTAGTGACAATTGGTAATTCAGAATGAACAAAGTCAGGTTTATCTGGGTTTTGGCATTTTGAATTGCTCTAAGGCGCGTGCTTGAGACTAATGACTTTGCTTAATCCCTATGATGATTCATGACAGAAACTTTGTTTCAGGCTTATACACCCCTGATTCTGTGGATAGGTTTGGGTTTATTGATATTTAGATTTTTACCTACGTGGTTACCGCAATTTTTGGGTCGTGGTCTTTACTGGGTAGGAGTACCGTTGGAACTGGTGGCATTAGCTCGGAAAGGCAGCCAGAGTGAAATTGTTGGTGCTGGGAGTACTCCCATACTAGCATCATTAATTACCTTTATGGCATTGTTGCTGGGTTTATTTGCCGCGTTGCTGGTGTGGTGGGGATGGCAACAAATCTCACCTCATTTGTTTAAGCCTGACTTAAGTGAGTCAGTTTCTCGCCCTTGGCTGGACTCTTCTACTAAAGGTAGTTTTTTGCTGGCGGCTGTTTTAGGCAATACTGGTTTTGTGGGTTTGGCGATCGCACCATCTTTAATCCATGTTGATAGTCTCAATTGGGTTGTTCTCTTCAGCATTACCCACAATGTCATCGGCCCCTACGGTATAGGTGTCTTAATCGCCAGCTACTTCAGCCATACCAAGTCTAATAATCGCTGGTGGATGCAGCTGTGGGATCTTCTTACTGTACCGCCTCTATGGGCGTTTCTCATTGGGACTCTCACACAATCAATAAAGTTACCGGACTTTGTGGAATCGGGATTACAGGGTTCTGTTGATGTTGTTATTGCTTGTGCTTTTCTCTTGACTGGTATTCGCTTGGCACAACTACAAAGATGGCAAAGTTTCCAACTGGCGCTGATCCCCACTGTGTTGCGGGTTGTTATTACACCCTTACTGGTAGGTTTAGTGACAACCGTGTTTTTGGGTTTGTCAGGCGATCGCCGTTTAGCAATGGTGTTAATGTCGGGAATGCCCTCAGCTTTTGCTGGTCTCATTTTGGCAGAAGAGTACAACCTCAACCGTGATTTAATCGCCAGCAGCATCATGCTCTCAACTCTTCTATTACTGCTGATCCTGCCCTTGTGGATTCAAGTTTTTGGGTGAGTCCGGTGTATTGTTATGAAATCTTGATATAAAATTGGGGATCACCAATGTGAATATCAAGATTTCATGACAATATGATCCCCCCAGAGCTAATAAGTTCGTCAATTAGGTAAAAAAGCCTGTTGACACCTCTTGATCCCAGACAAGAGTTAGTAGTTAATATTTAGTTAACAAACTTAATAAATTGACTCCTCCAATCCTAAAGTGCTGATTTTGGCACAAGTAAGGAGTTGAAAGGGAGTGTCCCCTCTTTTAACAAAAGACTAAAAACACACACTTAGCAAAACCAGGAGTCAGGAATAAGAAATTCATCTGGAAGGGATGATCTTTTATCAAGCATTCTATAACCAGGGGAAATCATTTACCTTTCAAACTACTGGAGGCCAAACAAATGGCGAAAGAACGCCCACCGCTAGAAGAGATGACATTAAGGCAACTACGAAGAGTTGCCAGCGAATTCAGCATCTCTCGCTACAGCCGAATGCGTAAATCACAACTGCTGGCAGCAATTCAAGAAGTCCAGCGAAATAAAGCTTTGCTTAACCCATCTCGTTCACTGGAGGCACAGGAAACCGTGGAAGCCGCGAAATTTGAATTAGGACAAGAAGATCGTACTGGTGGCTCTCTGGCTGATGTTGATGAAGGACTAGCAGACCTACCTGGTGGTTACGGTGACAGCCGGATTGTCCTTCTACCACGCGATCCTCAGTGGGCTTATGCTTACTGGGATATTCCTAACGATCATAAAGAAGAATTGCGCCGTCAAGGGGGACAACAACTAGCCCTGCGGATTTACGACGTTACTGACGTTAATCTGGATTACCAAAGCCCCCACAGCATCCAAGAATATCCTGCGGATGAACTAGCAAGAGAATGGTATCTTCCTATTCCGGTGAGCGATCGCGATTATGTACTCGATATCGGTTATCGTGCAGTAGATGGTCGTTGGTTAGTCTTAGCTCGTTCTGCCCGCGTCCACATTCCCCCGGTCTATCCTTCTGATTGGATTGAAGATGTCTTTATCAGCGTCAACTTTGAAGAAGACTTACGCGGTAAGACACTGTACGAATTAGTTCCCCCTGCGAAGAAAGCGCCTACTGTGGCTGCTGGCGCAAATGGCAGCAACCCCATCTACGACCACATCTTTGGCTTGGCAGAGTCAGCCGAAGCCCAACGGGTTGCAGGCTCTCTGTTCGGTTCTCAACAACACGTTGCTGGTTCCGTGCGTCCCGAACAAGCCATCAGTTCTTATATCTTCCCCTCTGGTGTAGGTATGTGGGCAGTTCCCACCGCCTCCGGCTTAAATATGTCCGGTGTGGGAATGTCTGGTGTCGGCTTCTCCGCTTCCGCTATCCCAGTACGTCCTCGCCAGTTCTGGTTAATTGCTGATGCTGAGTTGATTGTTTACGGTGCAACCGAACCCGACGCTACCGTGACAATTGGCGGCCGTCCCATCAAACTAAATCCAGATGGTACATTCCGCTTCCAGATGTCCTTCCAAGATGGCTTAATCGACTATCCTATTTTGGCTGTGGCGGCTGATGGTGAGCAAACACGCTCAATTCACATGAAGTTTAACCGTGAAACCCCATCTCGTAACACCAACACCAAAGAAGAAGCTGTTGTGGAATGGTTGGCTTAAGAAAGTAGGACGCAAAAGGCAGAATAATTTTAAATTGATAATGATATCAAGCCTTTAAAGTCTGTTTATTCACAATTGAAATTTTGAATTATTAACCGCTATAGTCATGCTGTAGCGGATTTTTATTTTATATGTATCTTCAAAAACTCGTTGCTTTATCTGTATTTATCGGTGCTGTCAGCTTATTGTCAGGTTGTAGAAAAATCGATGCTAGTTCAGCACCAAAAGCTGTCCAAGTTTGTCCTGGGGAAGATAACCAATTTAGTATGGCATTTTTTCAGACTAACAATCGAGGTGAAAAGTTTGCTAAAGGTATTAATCATGTAATTATTTTCAATCCCAGATCGGTAGCTTTAGATTTTAAAGTTAATCTTGGTTTATCTCATCAGTTATATACGAAAGATGCTAGGGGTAAAATTCGCCGAGAATATATCCCAAAACAATTTAATGAACTAATTTCTGATAAGAACTCTACATTAAATGGACAACGACCAATAGCCGCAATTAACGCCGATTATATAGATCCTGAGAATAAACCCCAAGGTTTAAATATTTCTCGTGGAGTAGAATATTCAGGAGATTTTAAAAATAAACGTTCCTCCTTTGGTATTTCTGGTGGTAAACCACAAGAACGGAAAGCGACAATTCAAGCGGGAAGGAGAGACATTAATATATTGAATTACAACTTAGTAGGCGGTAACGGGAGATTTTATCGTCAGGGTAAATTTAAAGATATTTGTCAAGATTTGGGTGAATTTGCTTGTAAACAAGCCACGAATCGTTCTATGGCAGCTATTACCAATAAAGGTTATGTTATTTTATTAGTAAATGATATAAAAGCTAACTCTAATATTGAAGTAAATGCGACTAATCAAGAGTTAACACCAGATAAATTCGATGATGTTTTAGAAGGTATTGCTCGCCAGAATTGTTTAGGGAAGATTCAAGAAGGAATTTTATTTGATGGTGGAATGTCGCCTGGATTGTATTATAACAAGAAAATCTATATAGAAAATCCCGGCCCTATTGGTTCGGTATTTTTAATTTATAAAAACTCAAATTAAGTCTTAAATCGTGAAAAATTACACAATTTTCCACAGCCTGTTTTCAATGTTTCCCCATATATTCTTTGAACTAATTAAGAGCGTATTTGAAAAGTGGTTAACGGTGATTTTCAGCACTTGTTGATCTCCCCTAACCCCCCTTAAAAAGCTATCCATTATAAGCATTTTTAAGTTGCATAATCCATTGTGAAGGCCGTTGACCGTTAACAGTTAACAGCCCTTATTAGTAGTTGTGCAATTTAGACCCGCATTAGCTTATCCTATTCGAGTAACGTAAGTAGCTTACGCAGCAAAGGTATAGATAGTTGCAATTCATCGGATGTGAATTGAGATAACAGCTGTTTCTCTTTCTCAAACAAAATAGGCATTACAGTATCCGCAAGCTGTATTCCTTTGGGAGTTAGTTGCACCATGACACTGCGCCGATCCTCTGCATCACGGACACGTATTACTATACCATCTTGTTCTAGACGGTCAATCCGGTTTGTCATTGCGCCTGAAGACAGCATGAGCAAACTATAGAGTTCAGTAGGTTTCAATCGAAAAGGTTGTCCCTGCCGTCGCAGTGTGGCTAACACATCGAATGACCACAGGTTCAAGCCATACTCAACAAGTATATTTTCTCGATGCTTTTCCAGAAGACGGGAAATTCGCAGTACCCGCCCAATTATGCTTACGGCTGAGGTATCCAACTGCGGCGATTCCTGTTGCCATTCCTCAAGAATGATGTCGATTCGATCTTTGTTCATACTGCCATTTTATCTTGACATCGAGATTCTTGACTTTTATCTTTATTTTAAGTATCTTGATATCAAGATAAATTTACAAGCATCTTCTATTCTTCTCACAAAACAATAACCATGACACCCATACGTTTAGGTCTCCAGGGGTCTGTTCTTAATGGTCAAAGCTACTTGTATGTTCTACTAGCATTGCTGAACGGTGCTATATTGCCGATTCAAAGTAATCTCAATGCACAATTAGCGCGATCGCTCAATTCTGTACCCCTAGCCGCAGATATTTCTTACCTTGTCGGCTCAATTGCGTTGATTAGTTTGTTATGCACGGGTTGGTTTGGTCGTCCAGATTGGTCTGCTTTAGCCAAAGCTCCCCGATGGAGTCTGATGGGTGGTTTATTTGGAGTTTGGTATATTACCTCCAGTACTTACTTCACCTCTATTTTGGGGACTACTTTGACTCAGGGGTTAATTATCTGTGGACAAGCGATCGCTGGCTTAGTGACTGACCATTTTGGCTGGTTGGGAGTTAACCGTCGTCGCCTGAGTGCTAATCGTCGCCTTGTGATGGGATTGTTAATTGTGGCAATTTTTTTGCTTTCGCTACCAACCTAATACTTTTCAGTATCATCTTATGGAAATCTTCTTAGCATTGCTTGGTGCTGGCTCGGCTGGTGGCTGTTCAACAATTGGCGCAGCTGCCAATGCTCGATTAAAGACAATACTCCACTCCCCAATAGCCGCAGCAACAATTAATTTCGTAGTTGGGTTTAGTATCCTGACATTGCTCCTAGCACTAGGTATTTTCCAACCCTACAGGCTTGACTTAATTTCTATTACTCCTTGGTGGGCATTTTTAGGTGGCTTGCTAGGTGCAATCTTCGTAACCTTAAGTAGTTTAATAGTTCCTAGATTGGGTTTAACTACAACTACTTTAGTTGTTGTCTTTAGCCAGATGTTTATGTCACTAGTAATTGATCAATTGGGATGGTTCGGTGCTGTTAAATATCCGATTACCACACCCAAGATATTAGGAATAGCCACATTAGTAGTAGCGATCGCAATTAATCAATTGGACAAAAACTATTCTGAGCAAAACTTTAAGTAATGCCTTAAATAAGGTTGAACAACTGGATTTTTTAAATCAGTTACTCACAGTGAAATTCTATAACCACACAGTAACATTTTTTCTCCCTCTATCCCCTTACATTTAAAATTACAGTAAAAACTATGGAATGGCTTAATGAACCTGCTAATTGGTCGCATTCAGATCAGCAAATTATTGTTACAACCACACCAAAAACTGATTTTTGGCGTATGACTCACTATGGTTTTATTCGTGATAGTGGACATTTCTACTTTGACCGAGTGAATACAAATTTTGTGGTCGATGTCAAGATAAAAGGAAACTATCAATATTTATACGACCAAGCAGGAATTATGATTCGTGCTGACGAGCAACATTGGATTAAAACAGGGATTGAGTATGTAGATGGAGTACAAAATCTGAGTGCTGTTGTCACTCACAACTATTCAGATTGGTCATTCACACCTCTGCTAAATCCTCCTAACATTTTTCAGCTACGGGTTGAGCGATGTCAAGAGGCAATTCATATTGCTTATTTAGATGAATATGGCCGCTATGTTCCATTTAGAATGGCTTATTTTCCAGTTCTGCAAGACATTCAAGTCGGAATTATGTGTGCATCGCCACAAGGAAATGGGTATGAGGTAATTTTTGAAGATTATAAATTAACTAAAAAAAGTGATCTGTAATCATGAATATTAAAGATTTAGTTGAGTTAAGCAATATTTCGCCAACGGTATCGGAGGATCGCTAAATGTTTACTCCATACCGTCACCTGGCAACGGCTCTAGAAATTTGAAAGCAATCACATGAGCATCAGCATCAGCGACACCCAGTGTTTTGAGAATAATTTTAGCGATTTGCTCAGGGTAATCTGGCTCTGTCTGTCCTTCTAGAATGCTACGCATTGCCATCAGCCCTGTTCCCAAAATCAGATCGATCGCTGCCTGTAAGCTATCAACTTGAAATCGTTTCAGTCGTATACCTGCTTCCAGGTCAGTCATCACGCCTCTTTCTATGGTTTCACTCAGTGGGGCGGCGATTAATCCAATTCGCACAATCACCCATCCCCAAGTAGAATCCTGAATTGATTGATGCAGAAATTGGCGAATGGCGATCGCCATTCTTTCGGCAGGGTCATCAATCGCCACAGACTGCGCCCAAATCTTTTGATTCATCTGATCACTTAGAGATGCCGCAACCGCTTTCAGCACATCCTCTCGTGTTTGGAAATAGTTATAGAACGTTCCCCTAGCAACGCTGGCTTCTGCAATGATGTCGTCAATCGTCACGGCATCTGCTTCTTTGCGAGCAAATACTCGATAGGCTGCCTCAATCAGACTAGTTCTTGTCCGTTCCCGTTTTTCTAAACCGATTGATGCGCGACGAGATGGCTTCATATTGCAGCATGAAGATAGTGATGAACTTAGTCTAATTGAAAATTGACACTTCCATCAAAATGACGTTAAAGTCAAAATGACATTTACGTCATTTTACTGGCATCGCCCAACAAACGCTAATCACAAGCAACAGGAGTGTCATTGATGCGGATAGCTATCATTGCTTTGGGAAGTCGAGGGGATGTTCAACCTTATATTGCATTGGGGAAAGGTTTAAAAGCAGCAGGTCACATTGTGCGGCTATTGACCCATGAAAATTTTGAGGTGCTAGTTACTTCGCATGGTCTGGAGTTTTATCCCATGTACGGTAATGTGCAAGAAATCATTGAAACCCAGGAAATGCGTGATCTGTTGGAAAAAGGGAATTTTATTACCATTACCTCACACACAGCAAGATTAACCAAACGAGCAACTATAAATTGGGTAAAAAAAGGTTTAGTGGCTTGTCAGGGTATGGACTTATTGCTAACAGGAGTTGGGGGACTGTACCTTGGTCTTTCATTGGCACAGAAATTAGAACTGCCATTGCTTCCAGCCTATGTCTTTCCCTTTACACCTACAACACAATTTCCTGGTGTTCTGTTTCCCCAGTCCATAGCCAGATTCGGAGGTGCTGTGAATTGGCTATCCCATCATTTGATTAGACAGATAATGTGGCAGGGATCTCGCATAGCCGATGCAGCAGCAAGAAAGCAAGTGCTGAACTTGCCCGCAGCCTCATTTTTCGGCCCCTACAATACCAGCAACTATCCAACCCTCTATGGTTTCAGCCCATCTGTAATTCCTAAACCATCGGATTGGCAGAATACTCATGTCACTGGCTACTGGTTTCTGGATGCCGAACCCAATTGGAGTCCACCCCCAGCCCTCATGGAATTTCTGCTTGGTGGTAAACCTCCTATATATATCGGGTTTGGAAGTATGGGCAACCGAAATCCAGAACAAACCGCAGATATTATCTTGCAAGCGCTGGCAAAAACTCAACAACGAGCTGTTATGCTTTCTGGTTGGGGTGGTCTGCATAAAGAAAATTTGCCAGACAGCGTTTATCTGGTGGACTCCATACCCCATTCATGGATATTCGAGCGTGTTGCGGCTGTCGTGCATCACGGTGGTGCGGGTACTACAGCTGCTGGTCTGAGGGCTGGTGTTCCGACGATTATTATTCCGTTTTTTGGAGATCAAGGCTTTTGGGGGCAACGTGTAGCCTCTTTAGGGGTTGGTACCGAACCGATTCCACGCAAACAACTCACTGCGGAACGACTTGCACAAGCGATTCAACTGGCTGTGACAGATCAAACGATGCGTCAGCGTGCGGCTGATTTAGGGGCAAAAATCCGAACCGAAGATGGAATCGCAAATGTAGTGGCCGTCATACAGGAAATCGAAAACATTAGGGCTGCTTAATGAAGACCCTCTAACTTGTTGACGAAAAAAGGTAGGGAGCAGAAGGAAAGAAAAATGCTTGTTGGGTTCAAGCCCCAACGCCAGTTGCTACAACAGAGGGAACCTCCACAACGCACTGGCTCCCCTACAATAATTTTATTTTTTCTTTATAAATAACCAGTCTCTAAGTTTGGTCAACTTTCAAAATTGGTTTTAGGATTTGAGAAAAATTCGTAACCTCGTCTGAGGTCACTAACTGTTTTAAATATTTTTGATACAGGCTGACCGTATTTTACTGATACAATTTCACTAATAAATGCTGCTCATTGAGTTAAAACTTTGTCTCCAAAGTTACACTCTCTATACAGGTTATTCTCTAAAATTTTCATTTGCGCTCATTCACACACCTACGACGACAATATATAAAATCACAAGTTAATTCTCATTTTTTGATTCGCGTAAGATCTTCCGCGAACTAACTCCCCTTTTCCACATCCCGTGAAAAGTTAGATACGATCGCCTACTACAGCTTTAATTTCAGGTTCTTAACGTTTTTTACCAAAACGCCGTTGCATAATTAAGCCGCAACCCAATCCCGTAAATACACCCAAAAGAGTTAAGGGTTCAGGAACTGGTTCAAGTATAGGATTACTTACTATCAATTGCGATTCACCCGCACCATTGTCTATATCGACGATACCAATACCAACCAAGAAATTACCAGCACTCAAAAAGGTATACTCGTAGTTTCCACTCAAAATCAAAGGATTAATGACTCCATTAATCGTTACAAAAGCTTTATCTAAAGGATCTGAGGTGTTATTAAGCTGCCAGTTAAAATTAAGCTTATCACCAGCTTGTACTAATAAAGTTTTCTTGATGGCAGAACCTTGAGTAGCACCAAAGAAAGAATCGGGAGCCAAACTATCAAGACTACCAGGAGCAATTTCTAGGAACTCTTCTAGAGATTCCATACCGCCACCGGTGAAAGCAGTCAAGGCAGTACCTGAATTAGCTTGAGCTTGATTTTGTGTTATCGGGTCAACATCACCAATTTTGTCCCAATTAGTGAAATCCAGGCTGATAGCATAACTAGGGCTAGCAAGCAACCAATTACCAACACTCAATAAACTAACAGTGCTTGCGGTCAATAGTGAACGCTTGAAAGTAATAAACATAGGTGTAGTTAGTGGATGAAAAAAGTTTTAAATTCAAAAAACAGAAACACGCAGAGCCTTGTTTTTATGAGTCATTCAGGGGAGGGCTAAATTATTAGCCCACTCACCCTGAAAACAGATGGTAAAGTAACCACACCTATTAGATGCGTTTACTAACAGTAGTGCTGGTAGTATCGCTACCACCATCATCATCAGTGACAGTCACGGTAACAATGTAGTTATCCACATCGTTATAGATGAAATTGCTGGGGTTATTCATAGCCGCCAGCGACACATTATCGATAATTAAGAATGAACGGAAAATAGCAGTTCCCTGTGTACCATCGCGGTCGATTTGGATAGAAGTGCTGTTAGCGGTGGGGCCTTGTACTAGGCGCACATAACCATCAGCAATAGCATCAGTACCCTGATAGCCGCCAATGACCAAGCTATCAAGTAGTTGATTCAGATTGATTTTGTCACTACCGACTTCAAAGTCGGCAATGCGATGACCCACTTCTCGGAGGTCTGTATAAATAAACTCATCATTACCTGCACCACCAGTAATCGTTTTACCATTCAAGCCACCAAAAATTCGGTCATTACCGCTAGTACCATTTAAAGCAGAGCGACTACCATCACCACTGATGACTGTGTAGTTATAGGTAGCTGTGAATGTGCCTGTGGTCGCATCAACTATTGCATTGGCAGTGGTACCGTTACCCCAATCGATAGTTACAGTGTGGGTATCTAGACCGATATCATTGAATTCACCAGTGATGGACACCGAGTTGCTGCGATTAACTTTTGTCTCAGTGCGTTGGAATGCCGTGATGATTGGGGCAACATTAGTCACCGTCACAATCGTGCTAGCGGTAGCACTGTCACCATCATCATCAGTTACCGTAGCCGTAATAGTGTAGTTATCAACAGCTGTACCAGTGGGGTTATCATCTGCGTAGCGACGGGATGCTGTGAATGTCCTGGTGTTGGCATCAACTGTAGCAGCAGAAGTAGTACCATCACCCCAGTTAATGCTGACTGTGTGGGTATCTCCAATGCCTGCATCTGTGATTCTGCCAGAGACTACGACTAATCCACTTTCTGGTATGGTTGTGTTTGCCAGTAACAAACCAGCGATCGCTGGTGCGGCATTATTGATTCTGGCTATAGTCGTAGCAGTATTACTAGCACTATCTTTGTCAGTCACTGTGGCAGTTATGACGTAATCTTGATTATCGCCATACTGATGGGTGAAATCAAAATCAGTAGTCCCAGCCGCCAAGTTGAACGTCTCGGATGAGCCATCACCCCAATCCACTACAAGAGTGAAACTATCTTGAGTTCCAGGGTCAACAATCCTGCCGGTTAAGCGGCTGATACCACCTTCAACGGCGGTTGTCGCTGACAAGTTTTGCAGTTGTGGTGCGGTATTGCTCACCGTTACAGTCTTGGTTGTCGTGTAAGTTCCATCTTCATCAATAGCTGTCACCAGAATCACCCGTGTACCATTGTCTGTAAATCTGTGGGTCAGAGACTGAGTAGCCCCAGCAAAAGTTTCGACTATGCCATCATTCCAATCGACAATCCATTGACTAACTGTGTCATTACCAGGGTCATTGGCACTTAAATTCAGGCTGTATGGTACTCCCTCTACGGCTGTATCTGCACCACTGACGATTAATGTCGGGGAAACTGCCAACACCGTCACTTCGGTAAACAATTCTGTTGCACCGCCATCTTGATCCTGAATTACACCCCGGATAGTGCGAATACCGTTATCACTGAAGAATTGGTTAGGAACTACCGCAGAACTAGAACGACTGTTGATGATCTCAAACTGACCATCATTGTTGAAGTCGTAGCTGTAGAAGAAACCAGCTGTTGTATCACTGAGGGATGGATCAAATTGGTCGATGAAGGAGACGGTGGTAGTGCTACCTTCATTGACTGCACCACTATTAATGAATGTGGCTGTGGGAGCTGTGTTAGTTACCCGCAGGGTGACGGGGTTCGATGTGGCTTGCTGGCCTGTGCCGTAGTTGACTCGTACACGGACATTGTAAGTGCCGTTATTTTGGATGGGATTAGCTGCTAATTCCTGTAGCTGTGTCCATAAGAGGGTGGGATTTTTGCCTGTGGCATCTGTAAAGATCCCATCACCATTAATATCCCAAGCATAAGCTGTGGGTGTACCGATGGCGATCGCATTTAGTGTGAGTGCTTCACCTTCCGCAATGGTATATGGGCTACCTGCACTAACTTGATTGGCTGAAACGGTGACAGTGATTGTCTTCGGTGTGGCAAAGGTGGCATTGGGTGCGGAGTCTTCATCAACTGCACCGACTACAATTTGCGCTGTCCCTGGATTGGTATAGATATGGGTAGCTGATGTGGTACCACTACCAAAGACTTCCACTGGTGTGCCATCGCCCCAATCAATGCGCCATTCAAACACGCGGTCATTACCAGGGTCGGTGGCAGAGAAGTTAATTGTGTAAGGTGAGCCAACTGCTACTTCATTCACACCATTGACTTGGATGGTTGGTGGTGTGTTGTTGATGGTCAGGTTAGTAAAGGCACTACTAGAGAAACTGTCAGTGTTAGTAGCTCGGACACCAATTTGGTATGTACCGTTGTCACCTAACCCTAAATCCACCAGTTGCGCCCAACTGAGCGTTACAGTTGCGCCACTAACATCTCCAAAACTGCCGTCACCATTAATATCCCAGATGACTGGCCCTGAAAGTGCGTTTCCTTGTCCTAGTGGGGTGATATTAGCTTGGAGGGTAACAGACTGACCTTCGTTGATTTGGTAAGGCTGACCGCTAAAAGTGATGATGGGTGCAGCAATAACAATGACATTCCCCTCGAAAGTATTGTACTGGAGTGTCCCCCTACCATTGACGTTGACATCGCCAGCACCTGGAGTTGGTGTGGCTGGTGTGTAGTTGGGGGCATTGGGGTTGGGGTTTTGGGGGTCAAAGATGAGGGTGTCGCCTTGGGTTTGGGGTACACCATTGGGGTTGTCGCCATGAGCAATGGTAGTAGCGGAGGTGGGCAGATTAGCACCAGAAACCCGTACAGTGTCACGGCCGTCACCGCCAAAGACTTCAGTGCGGCTAGAAGTTCCGACCCGTTCGATGTTGATCGTATCGTCCCCACCTTCACCCCGGACAATCAGGTTAGAACTGGGAGTGTCGGCACGCAGTTGTGCTGTATCATTGCCTGTGCCTAAGTTAACTACCGTGGCAGAGCTTAAAGCTTGTAAGATAACGCTATCATCACCATCTCCAGTATTGATTGTAGTTGTTACTACTTCTGGAGATGGGGCTTGGCGTAAGGTGATAATGTCTTCACCACCGGCTGTGCTTACTCCTAAGGCTTCGATGTTATCAAACGTCGTCAGGATGGTTGTTGGTTCTGGCAGGAGTGTATTAGTATCAAAGACTGCCAGTCCTCCACTGCTGCCTGTAATTCCTAAACTGCTGACGAAGGTTTTAGTACCACTGGCGTTGGTGGCTATGGTTGTAGGTGTCTGTAATCCGGCTGCACCGCCGACGTTATTCCGCAACAGTTGCACGAATTGTAGTTTACCGTTACTTGTATTCTGCTCGAACACTGCCACTGCATTGCTGTCAGTACCACTGACCATGACGTATCTGCCATCTGGTGTTACAGTCACATCACTCGCACCGAGAAGACCACGGATACCATTGACACCGTTCTGGAGTGTTTGTACAAGGGTGAGGGTTTGAGTGGTGGTGTTGCGTTGGAAGACTGACAAGGTATTACCATCTTGACCTGTAACGTAGACAAAGCGATCGTCTGAACTGATGGCTAGACCTTTGGCTCCATCTAATCCATTGGCAGCGCCCGATATGTTTTGGATGACGCTAAGATTGCTGGCATTGACAATTAATAAGCTGTCACTGTTGCGACTAACGGCGTATAGCACTGAACCATTGTTGCTAACTGCTATATTGCTGAAGTTACTGACACCACCTAGATTTAACGATGTCTGAGCGGCTGTCAAAACTCCAGTAGTGGTGTTGCGGTTAAACGCCTGGACACCGTTTGTCCCCGCCGCATAAACGCGGTTGCCATCGCTACTGATTGCTACTGATTCCAAACTTCTTTCGCTAATTGGTATTTCTTGAACTAGGCTGAGGTTGCCGTTAGTGGCGTTTCTCTGGAAGACTGACAAGATTTTGTCACCTGGACTGGTTACGTAAACATGATTACCGTCACGACTGATAGTCAGGTCTGTAGCACCACCTAATCCATTAACTCCTTCTAACCCGTCTTTGAATAATTGACGCTGAGTCAGGTCACTTGCATTCACGGATACTAAGGCGTTTTGTGTGGGGTTGACTCCGTATATCTGTTGACCATCTGGACTGAGTGCTATTGATTGCAGTCCTGTGATATTGGGTGTCACCGTCAAGTCTGGCCGTGCGGCTTTAATGAAAGCGAATTGTCCATCTATGAGGGTGGTACCTAAAATTGATGTAGTTGAACCACTAATTGCTGCATTGACCTTAACTGCATCTCCGGGTATGAGGGTTGCCCAAACTGCACGCGGATTCAGGGCTGTTAAAGCCTGTGCTTGTCCAGTCAGCAAACTAGAAGTAGAACTGGAGGTTGAGTTTGTAGGCAAGATACCGAGTGTGGGATTAGTTAACACAGAATCTGTCAGGTTAACGAACAACAGCATATCGAAGTCGGCAGTCTTTTGACCGTTGTCGGTATAAGTACCATACTCTTCATTAAAGCCTGATGGACCTAAATCTAATCGATACACTGCTACTAAGGCATCAGGATTGGCTGAGGTGTTGATACCTATATTCCTGCCATCAATTCCTGCTAGTAAACCGTAGATGTTTGCACCTCCAGTTAAACCAGCAATAAAAGGTGTAAATTGCTGCTCAGTGGTAAAGGAATTGGAGATGAATGGGTTATCTGCACGCTGACCTGTAAAGAAGGATGTAGTCGTTTCTCTTGCTCTTGGTAGACTACCTGAGTAAGTATTGCTACCAATGATCAGCCGTCCATTAACCGCACTTTCAAGACCCCTACCACCATCGGTGTCGACTTGTGCATTTCTAATATCTAAGGTTGTAGCGTAGAACTTAACAGTACCACCGGCACCGCCTCCTCCTTCACCACCATCGCCGCCACGGCCGCCAACACCACCACGGCCACCATTACCGCCAGTGCCACCATTGCCGCCGCCGCCGCCGCCGGCAGTGCCGCCGCCAGTGCCACCATTACCGCCAGTGCCACCACTTTGACCTGCCTCTCCAGGCTGACCTGATTGCCCCTTCTGTCCATCTGTGCCATCCGCACCTCTAGCCTCAAAGCTGTTACTACTGGAAGTAATCCGACCTAAAGCCAGAATTTCAAAGGCACCGCCGCCGCCGCCGCCTAAGCCACCATTGCCACCATCACCACCATCACCACCATAGCCACCGTCACCGCCGAGGCCGCCACCGCCGCCACCAGCACCACCAGAACCAAATACTGTATTACCGCCAGCATTGCCGCCGCCGCCACCGCCGCCGCCACCGCCGCCGCCACCGCCGCCGCCAGTGCCACCATATCCTGAGGCACCACCGCCACCGCTACCGCCGCCGCCGCCGCCAGAAATGCTCAAACCGCTTCCAGTATTGCTACCATTGCCAGCATTGCCACCGTTGCCGCCATTTTGAACTAACAGAAAAAGACCATCTATACCGTTGGTACCATTGTCACCATTGAAACCTCTATCTCCAGTACCGCCACCTTCTCCACCTCTGCCAGGCCATTGACCTGCGGGCTGGAAATTATCGTAGTCACCACCAGCACCGCCAGTACCTCCACCACCAGGGCTACCAATTTGCCCCTGTCCACCACGAGTACCAGCAACGCCACCGTTGATACCAGTGCCGCCAAAATTACCAAAATTACCGAATGATGCACTGCCAATCCTACCATCCGCACCTCTGACACCTAAATTACCTGTACTACCTCGCCCCCTGTTAGTATTGCCGCCGCCACCGCCGCCGCCACCGCTACCTGAGCCTGAAGGCGTAGTACCATTAGCACCGTTTGTCCCATCTTTATTTCCTGCACGGCCACCACCGCCACCTCCACCAGTGTTATCACCAGGTAAACCTCGTGTAAATAATCCATCTCCTCCCTGACCTGCTGCACCAGCACCATTACCACCACCAACTCCACCAGTGGTGCCATTGGCGGAGAAGTTGAAGGTGACACCAGCACCAACGTTGACATCATTACCAGCTAGTAAGGAGAGTCCACGGCTACCAAAACCTGAGACGATACTATTACCAATAACGGAGGTATTGTCAGCAAAGTTGATGTTACCTCCAAAGCGGAATTGAGCGATATTACTACTAACTACAGATGTCAGCAATCTCATACCATCAATGGAGTCATTGTTACGGATAACTCGCTCATAGGTACCATTCTCGTCTGAGTCAACATAGATTAGTAGATTATCTGTATCGAACAGAATATCGCCACTCAGATTTAAGGTGGGTATGGATGTGGGGGTAGTGGTTGGGGTAATATTGGCAAACTGTTCTCTAGCAACGATGTTGTCTACTAAGGTTGTGCCGGGTTGCCAAGATAGAGACTTCAAGACCCCAAAACTGGTGGGGAAATTGAAGGTCTGAAAACCAGCATTACCTTCTACTGAAACTACCTGTGTGACTGTTGCCCCGTTCATCGTTGTACCAGTGAAGGTGACAGACTGGGTTGTGGGTGCTGCCAGAGATAAAGAGTAAAGCGCGAAACTGCCACCTGTGGCTGATGTCAAAGTGAATCTATCGTTAGAAGCTTGAGCCTTGGCTGCTGGGCTGATGGTATCGTCACGCAGAATTGGCACAGGAATTGTCAACAAGCCAACAGGGCGGCTACTAGCAAGTCGGAAGCCTTCTTCTGTGTAGCTAGTCGTATTACCCTGCAACTTGTCGAAATCAATTACAGAGTCATAGTTGCGGAAGGTTTCAAAATCAGCAGGCTGGAGGACATTTAAACCAGATTTTAACTCGACGCGATCGCCATCAATCAATCCGTCAATATTATTAGCCGATTCACTCACAACGTTTAAGGTATCAGCCTGAGTTCCGCCGATAATTCGGGTCAGTGCTGCACCCTCGGTATTAATGACGGCAATCGGTGATGTACTGGAAGTTAGTTTAGCTTCTAGGATTTCCCCATTTCTCAGTGTCCAGTCTACTGATTGACTGGTGTTACCGCTATTATCTACAACCAAAGTTTCCACATCTAAATTGAGAGTCGTAAACTGGTTGTTTGTGGGTACACCATCGATAATTACGGTGACTGTATCTACACCCAGTTCACCGGAAATATTAGTTTCTGGACTACCGATACTGCGGACAGTGATGGCATCATCACCGCTACCACCTTTGAGCGTGACTACTGTGTTAGCTAGGGTGGTGTTGATAGTGAGGTCATCGTTACCTGTGCCGAGTTTCATTTCTAATTGCTCAATGGCACTAAAGGTAATATCACCGTTTGTTACGTTCTCAATTACACCTGTGTTAGCTTGTGTATCATCCCTGAGCAGTCCGCCGATCGCTGCCGCAGTTTGAGTGGATCGGTCTATAATTAGCCTGTCAACACCGCTACCTGCACCATTAATTGTGAGTGGGGCGTTGGCATTGATGACTGTCAGTTGATCATCACCATCGCCCAGGTTGAGGGTAACGGCTGCGTTAGTATTGATGACTGTTACTTGGTCACTACCCCCGCCTGTATTTAAGGTGACTGGTGTTGTGGTATCGATGATGGTGAATCGGTCATCACTATCACTTTGGGTAATAGTCAGGTTAGCGATTTCTGCAAACTCGATGCGACCGGGTACGCCTATGCCAGTAATGACATCAATGCTGAGTGTTAAATCACTGGCAATGTTGGAGTTGACTGATAAAGTATCGTCTCCTAATCCTCCTTGCACCAGTAGGCGTGCGGCAATCTGTGGCAATTCATTTCCTACTGTAATTCCGTCATTGCCAGCACCAGCGTTAATTGTTGTCTCAGTATCAATAGCATTGACGGTGAATTGGTCATCTCTACTACCTAAGTTGATCTGTACACGCTCCAAGCCACCGTAGATAATACCCCGTTCTAAGTTGTTTGCTGTTTGGTCGGTTGCACCCATACCCAAACCTGTGATGCGTTTGCTGTTTATGATACCTGCGTTGGCTTGGGTGTCGCCTGCGTCGTTGATGTTGAGGGTATCAGTACCAGCAGCACCGCGAATCTCTAGTAGTCCGCTAATAGCGTTGACTTGGTTGTTGGCATCGCCGACGTTAATCGTGTTCGTACCTGCACCTGTATTAATCAAGGTTGCAGTGTTGTCTTGGGTACTCTGAATGTTGACTGTATTAGCATTTTTACCCAAAGATATCTGCATAGCTTCAATATCTGCATATTGAATGCCTTGATTTAAACCTAAGCCAGTCACACTGCTATTAGTAACAGTACCAGTATTGATTTTGGTGTCGGCAGAGTCATCTAATTCTATGCGGTCAGTACCCGTACCACCGCGAATGATTACCTGTCCGCGAATATTATCAAGGAGTCCATCAGTGTTGGTTTGTGGTGTGGCTTGACTACCGATGTAAATCCTATCGTCGCCGCCACCAGTTTCAATTGTGGTGGTGACTCCGGTGTTGACGTTGCGGAGAGTGATGACATCACCATCTACTTCACCTGTAATCTGGACGGAACTCGCTGCAATTTCTCCATTTAATTCGATGACTGTACCTTCTAAATCGGCACTACCCCAATCACCAGTAATGCTCACTGATGACTCTGCTGTGACTGTACTGCTGGCTGCGAATGTCACGTTGTCACCTGCTTGCAGGTTGACTGAACCGCGACTGGCTAAAATCTTGCCACCGTTACCCAAGACTAAATCTTGTCCTTGACTAGCTAAGTCTGGGAGTGTCAACCAGATATTGCCCGTAATTGAGGTCACATCATTAATACTTAAGCCACCGTCGATGTCGCTAATCACGATATTTTGCTGCGCCAAAGCTGTGAGTCCAGAGGTGGTAGCAGCCGCATTCACTTCTAAGACATTGGCATCACTACCAATACTACCGTTGAGGGCGTTGAGTGTGATTTGTTGGGCAGTGATGTCTGCGGTGGCTGTGTCGTTACCATCTAAGATTGAACCTTGGGCTTGCAGGTCAACATTACCGTTGCTGGAGGTGACTTGGTTGATGGTTAAGTCGTCGGCAAATTCGTTGATGAAGATGTCGTTGCGGGCGATCGCACTCAGCGTACTAGACTGAGTTTGAATACGGCTACTCGCTGTGCCGATGCTGCCGTTATCAGCCTGCAAAGTTAAAGCTGTTGTTTCTATCTTGGCTACTGAGTCGGAGGCGAAGATATTACCACCGTTGTTGAGGATTTGTGTAGTGCCGAAGGGATTGTCAATAAATCCATTGAGGCGGATGTCTGCGTTGCCGGTATTGGTGATGGTGATGGCTGTATTGCCAGGGTTAGTTGTGGTGGTGTAGTTAAAGCCAGTCTTATTCCTGACGTTGACAGTAATATTGCTGCTTAACTGCCCTGATGTATTTAGGACATCAATATCATTGATTTTCAGGTTCTTGGCAGAACGATTGATAATGTCTACACGCTCGAATCCAGTGATAAACTCTACGGTGGCACTACCTTTAATCACAGCCACATCCGTGAGGGTTACTGGTGCAGTACTGTCATAAACCGATTCCTGCATCGAGAAGGTGATTGTTCCCGCTAGAGTATTGGTGTTGGTAATATCATCAACAACAATTTCCGTAGGTGTTTGCTGGACGCTGACGTTGACTTGCCGCACTACATTACCGTTAGCATCAATTTCCAGGGTAGGACTAGGCGCACCCAACATGATGATCTTCGAGTTGAAGTCAATTGTCCGGTTGAGGGATAAGGTGCGTTTTCCTGTAGAGTCCCCGGTATCAATGACAGCACCGTTCTGCTCTGGGGTAGCAGCAGAACTGATTGTCAATGGGGTGTTGGCTTCTACTAACAAACTTCTGGTAGCGATTTCCGAGCCAGTACCAGTATTCACGTTTGTGGTTGTGGTTTGGCTGGTAGTGGCGGTGGAATTGGTGTCTGCGCCTAGACCTTCCGTTGTCGCACTGGTTTTGGAATTGGTCTTGAGTTCGTCGTGTCTCGCACTAATTTTGACTTGATCTGTGCCTTTAATCTTGGCTTGGGCGGCGATATCAACCTGGGCTGTGGAAGTTGTAGTTAGGGTAGCAGTGGCGTTAGAAGTAGCACCGATGACGTAGGAAATAGCCGTAGCTGTGGGAGTGAGATCAATGTTGGTGACCACAGCTTCCAAGGTGACAACTTTCGCACTCAAGTTAACGGCATTGCCAATATTAGTCTTAGTCTCGTCAATCAGTGTGGTGGTGATTTCTGTGCGTGTATCAGCACCTAATCCTCCGGCTTCTGCTTTGGCTTCGGAAGAATTAGCAGTGGTACTCATTTTCGCCGTTACTTCCAGATTGTTTCCTGCGGCGATCGCACTTCTATTGCCAACTGATGCCGTAGTCTTATCATTAATACTAATGGTTGAATTGGATCTGTAGATGGGAACTCCCCCACCACCAGTATTTTTCGAGTCAGCGTCAGCTGTGTTGGTGGAATCTGCAATTAACTGGAAGTTACCCCCAGCGTTAATTACTACATCTTCACCCACTGAGGCTCTAATCACAGGGGTAATGCTGACTTCTGATAGGGAGACACCAACTGCGATACCAGCAACCGTAAAGCCATCCGTATTAACTGTGGCTTTAGTAGTAGAAACGGCATTAACTTTGACATCACCCGTAGCATAGATACTGGCAGCATTACCAATAAGAGCATTGACTTTGGCATTGAGGGTGGCTTTAGCATCGTTACCCGTACCAGAACCAATACCCGCAGCTACGGCTTGCGTTTTCGCCATCCATTGATTATCCAGGGGTCTAATCTGAGAATCGGCTGTGACAATTAAACTACCAATCTTCGGCCCGTCTGCTTGTCCCATTTGGACATTGAAGCCGGAAGTGCCATCACCAATGTAAGCACTAGTTTCACCACCAATATTAACTCTAGCGATCGCTGCCCCTGCTGCTAATCCCCCAATATCTAGTCCAAAGTTCTCCGCCGATATTTTCCGGTCACTGGTGGCTGTAATCTTGACTTCATCAGCTTGGAGGATTTCTGCCCCGGCATCAACGTAGGCTTTCTGTTCACTGTTGTCAGTTAAAATTACTACCTGCGCCCCCAAGGACACTGCACCAACTCGACCTCCCACAGCGAATCCTTTCAGGGATTCGGTGAATTTGGCTGATACCAGGACGTTATCACCTGTTTGTGTCCCGGTTGTCACCCTGGCATTACCACCAAGAGCCGCATCAGTCACACTCTTGATGTTGGCAACTACCACAGAACCACCCAGTCCCACTAATCCAGCCGCCCCACTACCAGCTGTGTTATTCAGGATGAGTTCTTCATGGGCGCGGACATTGACATCATCACCAGCAGTCACAACACCATCAATCCAAGCAACTGTGCCTAACCTTGCACCTGTAGGACTACCGCTACCAGATAAAGCTACACTCGTCGCTTTCAGGTTGAGGGTGAGTTGGTGAGTCCCGGTGACATTGGTTGCCGAGGTGAGGTTAATAGCTATCCCTTGCTGGGCATCGGCTTCAGTCGCCGCTAGTTGAATTTGATTGTTGGCTTTGAGAATCACGTAGTAGACACCACCATCTACTAGGTTGCCGATACTGCCAGCAGAGTTGGCATCTTTGCGATAGACAACGGCATCACCAGTAGCAAAACCTGGGGCAGACTGGAAGGTAATGGTATCGGTGGTGTAGTCTACTGCTTGGCTGACATCAAAATTGCGTTGAATCGTACTGCCGAAGGCACTAGAAACATTAGCAGCTTCCGTGAGAGTTTCGGTTAATTTTTGCAGGGCATCACTACTCAATCCGCCTTGGGAATCTAAAGCTGTGCCGAAAGACCAAACTGAAATCGCACCCGTTAAAGCTCCCAGACCCACAGAACCGCTAATGGTGAGGCTGTTAATATTCTTGTAAGACAGGGCATTGACATCAACACTCTGGCTGGCAGTGACTACTGCCCCTGTGCCAATAAAGGCATTAGTATTATTGTTGACGTTACCTACATCAACGCTGCCACTGATGCCGACTTTACCACCCGCAAAGCCTAAAGCTTTAGCCTCGAAAGTCGCCTTATTAACCGCCGAGACATTCACTGATTGAGCAGTGTTCACAGTGGCACTTGTACCAATGTAAGCCACGGTGTTAGAAGCGATATCTTCCACGGTGACAGCACCCGCCAAGCCGAGGAACTTACCAGCCCCAGCCGCCACAATAATGCTGATGATTTTCTCTTGGGAAGATGCCTGGACATCTAGTCCTTTGAAGCCGGTCTGAGTGGTAAATCCGCCGTTACTGATGCCGCCATTGTACACACCGTTACTGAGGGCAGCATTGTTACCCTGAGCATCAATTTGGGAGAAATGACCAACAAAAGCCTGAGTATCTTTCTTGATGACTGATACGCCAACAGAACCACCAATACCTGCCACTCCAATACCCACACCCAGTCCACCTGTACCTGTGGTCATGGTGGTGGTATCATCGGCTGCTACTAAGATATTGCCTCCAGCAGTGGCTTTAGCACCCTGCTGGTCTTGAGCATTGTTATCACCGATGTAAGCATAGGTGGTGTTATTCAAGGAGATGACTGACACCGCACCACCTACAGCCACCGTACCAGCACCAGCCGCACCCGCTACTACATTGAGAATATCTTCTGAGGCGATCGCTTTCACATAAATATCCCGGTCGGCGGTGAGTTCAGCCTGATCACCCACATAAGCTAGTGTATTGTTATTCACTACTAATACATCAGCACCAGGAACTACCGCCACAGCCCCCGCACCTGCTACTGCTACCACTATCCCCAGGTGGTGGAAGTCGTTACCAGCAGCCACTAAGATTGAGGGTTCTTGGTTAGGAACATTGAAGACGTTGCTCGCGGTGACTTTTGCTCCATCGCCGATGTATGCTGAGGTGTTATTCGTCAGGACATTGACGGAACCGCCAATATTTACTGCTACTGAACCAGAACCACCACCACTCACGGTGACTCCCAGCAGTTTATCGCTGTTAATAGCTGTGACTGCTACACCCCGATATCCTTCCTGTTTCTGGGCTGTAGCGGTGCGAGAGGGGATAGCCGTGAGGGTGTGGGCTGTGCCGGTGGCGGTGGTGGGGTCTATATCGATGGCAATTCCCGCCGCCGCATTGGCTTGGCTACTAGCCAGTTTAATGCGATTTGTTGCGTCTTTAATGACGTAATATGTATCACCCTTGACTAAGGAACCAATACTGTTACCACCACCGTTGTCATAGATGACCGCTTGTCCTGTTTGCAGGTCGGTATTAAGAGCAATTGTGTTGTTGTTGTTATTGACAGCCGTGGCAGGATTGAAAGTAACAGAGGCGATCGCCGGTAATAATGGATCATCAGCATTGAGAATCCCCAGGTTACTGTTGGTATCGAAGTTACCTGTATTGACGGTGATACCACTACCAAAGCCTTTGGCTGTCACCTCTGCCTGAGAACCAATAAAGGATTCTGTGGTTTTGCTAATCACGGGTACACTCACGGCAGCACCGATGGCAGCTGTGCCACCACCAGTAATGCTGCCTGCAATGGTGGTGATGTCTGTATGGTCTTCTGCTGCTACCAACACACTACCATCAGCGTTAATGGTGGCTTTTCCTGATGGCGTTACTTGGTCTTTGGGGTCATCCCCAATAAAGGCTCTGGTGGTGTTATTAATCACATGAATACCAGCAGCCCCAGCGATACCAGCTGTCGCCCCGCCACCGCCAGCAATGGAGACAGAGATAATTGTCTCTTCTGAGATTGCCTGGACTTTCACATCACCGGCGGCTTGCACCTGAGCATTGCCGATGTAGGCTTGGGTATCTTTGGTAATATTACCTACACCAATGCCAGCACCAATACCTGTAGTACCGCCACCACCGATACCACCGGCAGTGTCAATTAGTCTGGTGTAGTCTACTGCTTTCACGTTGACACTTTGACCAGGGTTGGCTGTAACGCCAGTTTCAATATTAATCTTGGCTCCGTGACCGATGCTGGCGGTGGTGACTTCCTTCAACACTGTCACGGGGGCTGAACCTGCCACACCTACACCCTTACTACCTTGTCCAGCTACAGCCAAACTCAAGATATCTTCCGCCGAGGTAGCTGTGACTGACACACCCCGCACAGTTTCTGTTTGTGCTTGTCCCGCTAGTGCCAGATTACTATCTTTTTTGCCTGTGAAAATTGCAAAGGTGGCTCGATTACCTCGACCAATCACCGTGATGTTGTCGCCAATTTTCGCTGTGGTCTGGTTGTCGGTGACGATGGTGGAGTTGGACACCCCAACGGAGGAAGTACCACCGCCACCAAAAGCCCCCGTACCCGTACCAATCTTCACATCATCATAGGCTTCGACAATTACGTTGCCATCAGCCACAATGCGATCGCCTGCATCACCTGTAATATAGGCTTCTGTGGTATTTTTAATGACGTTAACTACAATAGAACCACTGATGGACACACCAAGGGAAGGACTACCACCCAAGGCGGCGGCGTAAATGTCGCTGGTAGATAAGGCCTGTACTCTCACATCACCTGTAGAACTGGTGACACTGGAATTATCTATGTATGCCTTGGTAGTGTTGATAATATCGTTATTGGCGATCGCTGCACCAACGGTTGTTCCTGCTGATAAGGCGATACCACCGGAACCGGAGTTAATTTGCGTTTCATCTTTCGCTACAACACTCACGGTTTTGGATGCCTCGACTGTTGAGCCGGAAATATGGGCATCAATGGTATTTTTCACCACGTTGACGCTGACTGAACCACCCAAAGAGAAGCCACCGGCGGCTGCACCACCAAGGGAAACGGTAGTAATATCGGCTTTTGATAAAGCGAGGACATCGACATTACCCCCGGTGGTGGTGACTGTAGAGTTCTCTATAGTGGCGGTAATTTCGTTGATGATGTCACTACTACCCAAAGCAGCCCCAGCCGAAGTTTGTCCCAGACTTAAACCCCCAGCCCCAGAACCAACGGTGGCGTTGTCAACGGCATGAACAATGATGTCTTGGGCTGCCGTTACCTGGGAGTCTTTAATCTTGGCTTCAAAGGTATTCTTAATAATGTTAATGGGAACAGAGCCAGCGATCGCTGTCCAGTTGGCTACCCCTACCCCAATGCTGACTGAGACTACCTGGGATGTCACTTCCGAGGGAATTTCTGGTACAGATACAGTTGTTGTTCCCAAATTAATGGATGTGGGTGGGGCATCGCTGGGAATCTCAAAGCCTGATTTCACCTCAATTTGCCCTAAGACGGAGGTGACAACAGAATTGTCAATTTTGGCAGTTGTGGTGTTAAGCAGATTATTAGTAGATACCGAGCCGCCAATAGCTGAAGAATTACCAGACAAGCCCACAGCCCCGGAAATCACAATCATTCTGGAGGAGTCGGCGGCGGCTACCCGAATTGATTGCTGGGCATTGACGTTGGATTTATCTTTCGTGTCGTCATCATTGAGGTCGGTATCACCTGTAATTGATGCCTCAATGTTGTTTTTAATCAGGTTAATGGTGACAGAACCCGCACCAGCAAAACCTTGTCCCCCGCTACCAGCTAAAGCAACAGCAATGAGTAATGATGAGGAATCGGCTGTAACTTCTAGAGTTGATGCTGTGGAATGGACTGTAGAACTATCAATATTGGCTTTGACGGTGTTAGTAATGACTTGGGAACTGAGGGCTGCACCGATCGCTATACCTTGTCCACCAACGGCTAGGGAACCAGAGACACTACCAACGGTAGAATCATCCTTGGCTTTAACGGCGATCGCTCCTTTGGCATACACATTGGAGCCGTTTTTGATATATGCCTCGGTGGTATTAGTAATCACGTTCACCGAGACATTGCCAGCAATGGTTGCGTCCTTGGAACCTGCTGCCCCTACTGTACCACTACCAATTACAGCCCGGTTATCCGCTTTCACCAACACGGAACCATCATAAGCTTGAGTAGCCGTACCGATATCTGCGTTGTCGAGGTAAGCGCGGACGGTGCTATGAATGCCGTTATAACCCACAGCTGCCCCTAGTCCTACACCTTGCCCAGCCGCGCCTACAGCCCCACCAATACCAAAGATCCAAGAGTTATCCTCGGCTGTGACGACTAGGCTTGTACCGGTGGGGTTAGTGAATGTCGTATCTTGAATGTAAGCTTCGGCTTCATCTGCAATCACATTCACCCCAATCATCCCAGCTAAACCAGAACCTTGTGATGATACGCCCACTGAGCCGGTAATGGCGACAATCTTGGCATTACCAGGGCCAGGGTTATCAATACTGGAAGTAACCTCGAATTTGCCACCTTGCTGGGTAATAGTCGAGTCTTCCACATAGGCTTTCGTGGTGTTGTCAATGACGTTGACGGCGATCGCTGCTCCCACACCAGTCTTGCCACCGAAACCTACAGCCCCCGCTACACTGACAATTAATGTTTCATCACGGGCATTAATTTTCGCATCACCAATTAGCATGGCGGTGAGTGCGCCTAAGTAGGCTGTGGTGGTATTGGTGATGACGTTGACGGAAACCGAGCCAGCGACGCTATTAGCTAGAAGACCAGGGGCAACGCTAGCACCAGCTGTTAAGGAAGCGATCGCACCAGTCCGAGTGGCTTCTACGGTCACGTTCTCTGTTTCGATCACAGCATCGTTAATGTATGCTTTTGTCTCCCCAATTAAAGTATTTTGGGTGAAGGAACCGGCGATCGCTACATCATTTCCAGCCACAGATTTAGCTGCTGCCACTGCCCCCGCAAATGCGCCTAAACCTGTGTCATTATTGGCGGTAACGGTGATTTTCTTCGCTCGGATGTTCTTGCCCCCGTTAGTCTTCGCCTCTTCATTAATAACGGCGTAGGCGAAATCCTTCACTACTTCGTTTAAAGCTGCATCGGCAGAAATTCCCAGACCATAAGCTCCCTGATTGGCAGCGTCTCCCGATGGGGCAGCTTGATTGGCTTGTTGGACTGCGCTATTAGCCTTACTATTGCTGCTTGAAGTTCCTGGCGGAGAAGCAACACCAGGTGCAACTATAGCCGCCGCAAAGGAGGCAGAAATCAATGCCCCAGTGTTAAATGCCTTGACTTGTAATTCCCCACCGATATCAATAGTAGAAATGCGCTGAGTCTCTGTTGGTAAAGCACCAATTACAGCATAGGTTTCCCGGTTGAGGACGTTCACTGTCCCCGTAAATCCAAAGCCAGCGCGCTCTGCTTTCATGGTAGAACCAGCCAAGTTCACCATAACTGTGGTATCTGTGGCATCAACGTAAATATCTGTCCCAGCTACAGCCGCACTTGTGATGATACTTCCGCCTTCAATCTGGGCTACAGTTTCACTGAATATGGTGTCCACGTTGATCATGCCAGCAAAACCAAAGGTCTTGGCGGCACTACCAGATTGACCTAAAGCAATGTTGAGGATGGCAGTATTAGCTGTAACTTTTAACCCACCAGTCTTAGCTGTCTGATCAAAAGCTTTGGCAAAGTATATCTGAACGTCATTTTCAATTTTCGCCTTGGTGGTGTTATCAACGACTAAAACGTGAACAGCACCGCCAATCCCTGTACCACCAGATTGGGTTCCCGATGGGTTATATAAATAGCTGAGGCTGCTTTTACGTCTACTCTTCAGAATACCTTCTGGGCTGAGGTCAATATCAAAGTTACCCGTGTGGTGAACTAACTCATATTTGGTGTCGGCTGTGACTGCTACCGCCTGATCACTACCCCGGAAGGTGGTATCTTGATTAATCTTCGCGCCAGATTCAATGATTGCTTCGGTAATATTGGTGTAGCCTAAACCAGATAAGGACAAACCCACGGCAAATTCAGTCTTGGCGGCGTTAGTTGATGAGCTTTTATTAGTTGTCCGCACCCATGAGTTGAACAATAAACCAGTTAGTCCCAGTTTGCCATCCAGGAATGAGGCAAACCTACCCACCGGATCTGAGCCAAAGAAGTTTTTCGCATCTGTCGCCGCCGTATTCGGATCGCGGATGGGGAATACCCAAGGATAGCTGATATTAGAAGTAACGCTGAGTGCCTTCTTGGCGTTAATAACTGCACCTGGCCCTGTAGTGTCTTGGCTGGAGATGTTATTTTTACCCCGGACTAACGCCTGTGCTTTGTTTTGATAAGCACCAATGACTAAACCAACGCTGATTGATGTGCCTGCGGTGGCATCATCAGCACGGGAGATGGTAGCTTCAACGTTTTGTTGGGTTTTGTGGGTCAGTTTGGCGTTAACTGCAACGTCACCATAGGAATTGAGGATGGCATTGGGGCCGACTTCTGCCAATACTTCGTTAAAGGTGAAGTGAAAGACTGCTGAACCAGCAACTTCAAACTGAGGTGTGGTGGCATCCTTTGGTAAGTTGTTCTTGATGTTGTCGCTAGCAGGGTTTTTATTGGGGTCGGAATTTTTGGTAGTAATGTCCTTGCCAAAAAATACCGATGGTCTGAGGTTGGTAAGATTGCTGAGAATACCACCACCAGCAAATAGTAACTCACCTTTGGTGAGGAAGTCTTTGATTTTTGGTTCACTACCAATACCACTCTTGGTTTTGCCATTGTTTTCCGCATCTAATGTGGCAGAAATGGTGATACCTTTAGCACCTGGATCAAAACTATGTGTTGTGCCGATGAGAATTTGATCATTAAGTTCAAAGTCAATCACTAGAGATTGACGTGTGTCTCTATAAGGACGCTGATCTTCTCGTGGTTTTTCTAACCATAGGGTAGTCTCGTTGCTAGCACTGGTGATGGCGATAGCAGTGCCATTCTCGGTTGCGGCTAACTGAATTTGATTGGGGTTTGTACCTGTGATGACATAGTAGGTTGCGCCAATTGTCAATTCAGGAATTGTGGATTCTCCTCCCGTACCCCGATAAATCACCCGCTCATTCTGGCTGTAAGGCCAGCTACTGGCTTTGGTGATGGTGTGATTTTGGGAATTGATGGTGACAGCTAGGGGTTCTTTGGTGAAGAAGATGGCTGTGGGGGTGGTGATCCCATCCAAATCAATAGCCGCACCTGTTTGGGCGTTGGCGTAGCTATTGGCTAGTTGAATCTTAGCGGCGTTTTGGGTATCAGGAATTACGTAATATACTTGCCCCTCGGTAAGTCCGTTAATGGTACCGCCGACTGCACCCCGATAGACGACGCGATCGCCTCTTTGGAAAATCTGGGGAGTATCAAAGACGAGTTTATCGCTGGCCTCTTCAACGGTGACGCTGCCTGTGACAAATGTTGTGCGCGCTAGAAATATATCTGTGTTGGTAACACCACCAATATCAACGGCTCTGCCAAAGATAGCATCTTCTCTAGTGGCGGCTAATTGTAGTTTATTGGCGTTGTTGGCATCGGGCAGAATATAGTAAATTCTCCCGACCTGTAAGTTATCGATACTACCGCTACCCACGCCGTTATACACAACAGCATCCCCTAGTTCAAATCCGTGGGCGAAGGTGAAGGTCAAAGTATCATTGGCAGCATCCAGGGTAACGGCTGTACCGCCTGTAGGTGGCTCTACCCCAGAACTAGCAGTACCAGAACCCGCCCAGAACCAATCTGCACCTAAGAGGGCAGCAGTAGCATCAGCGACAGCTATAGACGCAGCTAATTTGGCTGCGTCTGCATCTTGTCCATTGTTAATGGCTTGTTCGTAAGTATCATCGTAGACAGTTTGATATTCTGGGGCAATTGTGCCTTGTAGGGCTTGCTGTTTAATATTTTCATAGGAATCGTTATATGCTGTCTGCCCGGCTATTTTGGCTGCGTTGGCATCTGCGGAAGATTGAGTGAGGCGGATGGCTAAATTATCATAGGGATTCACCAAGGCGTGATAGGTTTGGTTTTCGACTAAGCCTATAAGAGTTAATCCTAATGCCCCTTGATAGGTTAATGCTTCACCGTTGGTTAATCCATGTGCGCTATCGAAGATGATGTTATTACCAGCTACTTCTACACCATTGGGTGTGATTGACTGGCTATTGGTGCGGATAAATTGGAAGTCCAAATTTAAATCTACATCCTGCCCACCTTGAGTTTTCAGATATAGGCGGTTGGGGTTGCTATCATTGACAACTCCTATATAGGTGACTCCATCAACTAAGCCGCCAATACGTTTACCAGGGACAGCAGTAAAGGTGAACTGTTGATTGTTGTAGGCTTTGACATCAAAATCAAATTCAATATAGTTTTCAGTTTCGTCAACTTTGGTAATCGGTAAGTTGAGATTAATATTACTCAGCGTTGGTAAGTCTGTAGTTAAGCTAGTCCAGTCAACCAGAGGATCAAGTTCTAAATCAATGTCTACAGGTGCGGTGGCGGTAGCATCTTGGAAGTTACGCGCTAACTTAATTTCGGTGTCAGAAACTTTAATGACGTAGTAAGTTTGAGCGATCGCATTGTTTAACCCTAAAATTGGCTTATCGCTGACTGGGTTGAAGCGTACTATCTCCCCATTCGTTAATCCATGAGCCACACCAAAGTTAATGCTATCGTTAGCAGTGTCTATATCAGTAATTTGCCGCTTGAGTTTGCCTGTATCTAGTGTGGGATAGTCACCAAACCGGATGTAAAGATTGTTTTGCGCGTCTGTTTTGCTACTGGCAATCCGAATCTTATGATCATCAACCCTAATCACTGAGTAAGCGGTGTTGTCCTCTAGCCCAGGTATGGGAGTACCTACACTACTGGAGTAAACTACTCTATCTCCAGTTTGTAAATTATGGGTAATTGCTTGGCCGTTTGCGTCTACAAAGGAAATCGTATCATCAGCAAAGTTAAGGCGTGTGAAGGGGTTAAATGTCAGTTTGACAGGAACTTGACTGGCAGGATCACTAGCAGTTTCAGCCGTAATTTTTCCGTCTACTGTGGCTTTAACATCACTTTGTGAGACTCCTACTGATACCGTGATTCCGGCTTTACCATCGTAGTAAGAAGCAGTTTCGACGTTGCTTTTATCTTTGTATTTAGCTTCAGCTATGATGGCGACACTTTTACCAGCAATAATTTCCGTATCTTTGGTAGTGATGGCGTGGGTGAAGCTACGCGTTACATCTACAGCCCCGGCAAATTGGAGGGTATAGGGATTTGTCGGGCCAACGCCGAAGTTTTGCGTCACACGAGCAATACCAGCAGCTGTATTGTTAGTTTTGGCGGTGATGTTGACACTACCACCGTTCATGGTGCTGGTATCAATGAGTGTAGAGCCTTCGATTTTGGTCTTGGCTGTTGTCTGTCCAAAGTTAAAGGAAAAGGCAATTCCCACATTTGTAGAAGCATAGTAAATCGCTTCACCACTAGCATCTGCATTAGCTTCGGTTGTGATATCTACATTACCAGCAGCGATGATTTTGCTAGCTCCTTTAACGGTGACGTTAGCATCAGCTACTTTCACCATCAGGGAAAGCGGCAGACTAAGAAAGTCGTCTAATGGCCCGATAATTGACTGAATTACTCCAGAGGCAAATACCCCATTGCCATTGAGTTCTTTATTCAACTGGCTAATGAGGTTCACATCACCGGCTTTAGCACCGAGGGTGATATTGTTTCCTTTGATAGTTGCCTCATCTACGGTGACACCTGCGTTCTGCACGACCACACCGATGTCGTTGGCCACGAGATAGTTAAACACCAAATTGGTGATGTCTGCTGTTAAACTAACGTCACCAGAGGTAAATGTGCCAGTGGAGTGCGCCAACAATTTCGCACCACTCTTGACTTCAATTCCACGAGTCCCACCGCCAAAAATGAAGCTGGGTTCACCTGTGGCATTGAAGGTAATTTTTCCAGAGTTACCAATTGATGCTGCTGTCTCAGGATCACCACCACTGGCAATTTGCCTAGTAGAAATAATCACATCTTCTGAGACTTCAATGGTGTCGGCTGTAACCTCTAGTTTTTTACCATTGAGATTGAGGTTGCCTTTAAATACAACTGTTTCTGGGCCTAAACCACCATTAATGATTAAGTCGGCATTGAAATTATCCAGTGCTTCTATATGTACGTATTCGTCAGTACCGACAGCGTTTAATTCTGTATTGATTGTCAGTGAGCTTGAGGGATCATTAAAAGTGACACTTTCAAAGGTACTATTCTCGCTCTCAATGGTAATTTTTCCTGGTGCTGATCTATACACCCGTACTTCATCAGAACCACCTGTAGCTGTAAAGACGCGATCAGGAGTATTAGTATTATCTGTAATCGGCTCCATGCCAATATAGGTAATGATGTTACCGTCACGGCTAATTGTGCCGGAGTCTCGATTGTTTGAAGTATAAACTACGCTATTAAAACTACCACCATCTAGTACTACACTATCGAAACCACCATCGCCACCTGCAACTGTGCCACTAATCCCACCATTGGCACTAAAGATAAATGTATCTTCGTTGTTAGTTCCACCTGTCAGGTTTTCAACGTTCCTAAAACTAACAACGTCAAAATTCCCTGTGTTTATTCCTGTAACGTACCAGGTAGTATTTGCGCTTTGACCAAATAATGTATCTTGTCCATCTCCACTATCAAAACTTAGTGTGCCATTCTGTTGTTTCAGGACATTAACTAAGGAAGTATCAAGATATAGTTTGTCATTGCCGTCCTGAAGATTAACCTCAATATTAACACCAGTAAATAAATCTAAAACGTCTGTTTGTGCGGTTGCTGGATTAATATCATTGAAAAAATTAGTTCCATCAACACTATAAGCTAATTGATTATTTTGATTTAACTTTAGATATAGTTCATCCAATCCATTGCCACCCATAAATTTAATTTTATTGTGCAGCAGTGGATCAATAGATACTGATGATGCGGAACTGAGAGGATCTATCCCAAAATTGGGTAAAGAACTAAGTTCAATAATGAAGCCTTCCATGAATTTTAATCCTTAGCTTGTTGTGTAATTGTTGATGGACAATCACGGAACTAATTTTAATTGATTGGTAATTATCATAACTAGCAAATTGAGCTAACAATTAACTGGTATTAATCTATTACTCATTAGCTATATAAAACCTAAAATGTCAGCATTATTTGCCAATAATCAAATAATAATTATGCTTACATGAAGGTAATGAGTAAGCTAATGCGCGTCTAAATTACATAACTGCTAATAATGAATGTTGACTGTTAACGGTCAATGGTTAACAGCCTTGACGATGGATTATGCAACTTAAAAGCAGAATAGCTTAAAACTAGTTATTGTTGAGGGAACACAAAAAATAACTTATCGCCAATTACTAGTAGGGTGTGTCATTATGAAATTTATTTTGAATAGTTTTTTTCACTCTGACGCATCCTACATTTTGGAGATTTTTCGATCTAGAAATTCTTTAGGACTGAGATATCAATAAATCAGATGAATCTGTTTCTGATTGCGGCGCATCTTGCACAACAATTCTAGATTGCAGAAATTTGGTGTTAATGATATCTTGATATGTTTCTAATGCTGGTTGCCAATTATCTATTAACTGATGCAAAGATTGTAGCTGTTCCTCTTTATTATTACCTGTGATGCCGTAGCTAAAATTGCCTGAAAATAACACAATGGGAACAGTTTCTTCTTCTGTTATGTAGAGTTTGCCTTCATTAATATTTAAGTTAAGTTGCCCTTGTTCGAGGGTAAAACCTAATTGCAGTGATACTTGGACGGGGTCATTCCCGACTTCTTGCCAAGGCGCTGGTGCTAGCAAAGATTGCAGATATTTTTGGATGTTGCCTTCTGTATCTGCTTGGGTTTCTGTGATGTAACCTCTCAAATCTATGCCTAATCCTTGATAGTCTGAGTTAGGTAAGGCTTGAATGTATCTGTGAGCAATTGCTGGTATCTGAATTTCTGCAATATCTTTAGAGCCAATTACCTCTAAGAAACTCAACATACCTTGTTGAGCAGTAATACTCACGCCGTTACGAAATATCACTTGAGAACCTTGGTTACTCACAACAGGTTCTCTGGCTAGTTCCCAATCTAAAGGAACGATATTACCATACTTGAGAAAGTCATAGGTAAGAATACTACAATTATAATTTTTAACTGCGATCGCAATCCCTAAATTTTGGAGGGTCAAAAGTTTTTGCATCTACTACCTCACAATATTATTGCTCACAAGAATTGACTTAAGATGAGTGCGAAAAATCAACATAATTTTTCCTTGTTCAAAAAAAAATATATTGATTTCTACTGCATCTGTTATTTATGTGGTCTGATTTGATTTATTACTAACAAATAATTAAGCTGAAAGCTGAAAAACGTACTATTTTCCAAAACTAAAAATTATTTATTTGCAGCAATTTCAGTATCACAAAATATAGGTTATCACAAATAAGCGAATCTACAAACTTGCTCAAAAATTAAAACTTTATATAATCTGTAAACAATAAAATTCATCATTCAGAGTTTATTTAAAAAAAGATTAATTTTAGGTTAAAAGCTACAAATAGCAAAGTAACTTAATCGATTCAGTCCAGGTTTTTGGGTTAATGATCGTGATTGCTGTTAGGCGTGTTGAGGGTATTGCTATCATTACACTCTTCACAAAAAATACCTGTTCCTTGAACGGCAGATTCTCGTAGGATTACGGCAACTTGTGTTGTTCAACTCTAGTGAGCAATTGCTGAGGGTTTTGGAAAGACTTTTCGGCTTACTTATGTTTGCTATTAAAGTTTGTAAAATCTGCTGTACTTCCAAAGATAAATAAGCTGTTGCTGTTACAAACCATTGCAGATTTATTTTTATATCAGTACGTAAAGAACAGATTCTAATTTGTGTACATAAATTGGCTTATTGACCAGTTATCACGCTATTGTTTCTGTAAAGAATTCCAGAGACTGGTTGCAGCTATACCAACCATCACACCCCAGCTCTCTACTCCTGCACTTCCCCCACTGGTAGTTCACCAACCCAAAATTGCTGGGCTAGGGCAAGCAGGGGGAGAAAGAGATTTTTTTTGCTGCTATTAACCTTGCAAAGTTCTCTTGGCAGACTACTAGAACAACGATTACACACCCAAATCCGGCAGCACTGAAGCAAGCTGGGGCATTTATATAGAAAATCGCGTTGCTTCCACTGCAACTACCACTCCATTCAGCAAGACCTGTCTAAAAACTGTTTACCGCAGTCTTTGCAGAGATAGCGTTGCTTTCCGTGACGGTGTCCATTTTTAGATAATCGGGATGAAAGACAGTGAGGACAAATCATTACTTTCATTACCTGATTACCACCTTGCTGTGTGTGGGGAGCCAAATATGCGACGAGTAAAGCCTTAATTTCATCATAACGAGGTTGTCTTTCGGGTTTATTCTGGCGTAAAGCATTGAGTAGTAAAGCGTTGTAGCATATGTGAACTGTTTCTGCTAAAAATTCGCTTTTTTCGACTGCTAATTCTGGATTCCATTCACGAAAAAAGTCCGCGAGTTGTTTAATCAACTGCTGATTAAAGCTGTCATCAAATAGCTGAAACATCTCTGGTGCAACAAAATACTGAATGTACACGACGCGAAACATGGGATTTTCAAAGTATTCTGCATAGGTATTCACCATACGTTCAATAAATTCTGACAATGGCTTTTGCTCGTCTGCTGACTGCATAATTTCTGCATTAATCTTTGTCACCTGTTCCATGTGACGAGCTTCCAGTGCATGAAAAATCGCCAATTTATCGGGAAAGAACTGATATAGCGAACCAATTGCCGTATCTGCTTTGGCTGCAATCATGTGGGTAGTTGTAGCTTCATATCCCACTTCCATAAAGACTTCTGCTGCTGCTTGCAAAATTTTTTCTACTCGTTCTTGAGAGCGTTTTTGCTTCGGTTGACGGCGCATGGGGGTAGGTTCTGGTTTGGTCACGATCTGAGTTGACAAATATGAATAATATGTCGTATTTTGAGATGAAAGATGAAAGTTATGTCACAATTTTACTCCAGTGACAGCGATCGCCCCATACATACTTACACAATTCTTGGGAGACTCCTATGGAAGCAATTCTGCCTGGCGCACCTTGGTTAATTGCCCATCGTTCCATGTTGGGCATCAACAAACCCTATAAAATCAGCTTGAATGGACAAGACTATGTACTTTGGCAAAATCAACAAGGGGAAGTATTTGCCCTCGATAACATTTGTCCGCATATGCAGGCACCGTTATCAGATGGCTGGATTTGTTCAGACAGGGGTACAATTGCCTGTCCCTTTCATGCACTAGAGTTTGATGGGCAGGGAAGACTGCACAATGCAGATAAAGTAGGCAGCCAACCTTTGTTAAATTCTCTAGAACTAGTGATTCAAGACGATTGTATTTGGACATATGGGGGCTATTCTCCTAAAATTCCAGTTCCCGATTTAATCGCCAAAGTCAGTTCAGGTATGAGCTTTTTAGGAGTGGCGGGAGAAAAAAGTATTCACGGTACTTTTTTAGACAGTATATCCATCAATTATGATTACAACCATCAAAGCGGTACACATCGGGATCTATTTGGCATTAAAGCTAATCGTATCCCTGTATTTGAGCATGATGGTTATTATGCTAAAGTTGTGCAGGAACTAGAACGTGAGGATAGTACCTGGAATGATATCCTCCGCAATCCTGTAATTTTAACTGCACCTAAAACTTACACAGGCACATTAGAATATGCTTTCCCCGCACTGACAACATTTCGGACTGACTTTTCCCTGGGAGAAATTTTGCAAGTTCATGCGCTGTATCCAGAAACAGCAACTCAAACGAAAACTTTTGTTTTAGTTTATACTCAACCTAAACACCCAATTTTGCAGCCACTAATGGGACGCTTTGTTTTAAATGCAGTGGCAACAGTGATAGAGCAAGATACACGGGCTATAGAAACATCTTATTCTCGCCAGCCAGCCAAGATTCGCCTACCCAACGAAGAAATTATGTTTTATGCTCAGAAGTTGTATCGTGAGTGGTTAAACGTTTTGTAAAATATGTTCGTCACTGCGATCGCAAAATATTGATAGTTTTTACTATAAATGTGTACTATCAAAGCGATGAAATGCTACGCTCTTCAGATAATACCTATCAAGCTAGTAATGGTTGTCAACCGCAGCTAGATCGATTTTTGGTTTGTGGGTTGGGAAGTTTAGGTCAGCATTGTGTAGCCGCCCTCAAAGAATATGGCGCAAGTGTTAGCGCCATTGACCAAGTAGAACCTAAAAACTGGGAAGTTAATAATTTACAAAATCTATTAGAAAACTTCCTGATAGGAGATTGCCGCCAAACCAGCGTGCTAGAGCAAGCAGGCATTAATCAATGCCGGACTGTACTTTTGGTTACTAATGATGAGCGTGCAAATATAGAAGCAGCATTTGCAGCGCGGCTGTTGAATCCTCAAGTTCGCCTTGTCGTCCGTTCAGACAAAGAAAATCTTAATAAACTTTTAAGTCAAAATCTTGGTAATTTTATTGCGTTTGAACCAGATCAACTGACTGCGTCTGCTTTTGCCTTTGCTGCATTGGGTAATGAAAATTTAGGCTATTTTAATTTAGAAGGACAAAAGTTAAGGGTGGGCAAATATGAAATTAAACCGGATGATTTATGGTGTCATAAACGACAGGTGCATCAATTAAATACATCTTTTCGCCGTATCTTATATTATGCTAATAACTCATCCCAAGTGCCTCATAATTATGGTGAGTGGGAGTTAGAAGCAAAATTACAACCTGGGGATACAATTGTTTATATAGAGATTGCAAATATGCTTCCCCTGGCTCAGAAACCTGCAATTAAATTTCCCACAAAAAAACGACTTTTTTGGCAAGAAATTATCCGCACAATTTCATGGTCTAACATTAAACAAAAAATTATTCAATTGTGGCACTCTGGTGAGCGGGGTCAAATTACGCGAGTTGCACTCATTTGCGGCATTACAGTATTTATTCTGTGGGGAAGCGGTATTATTTTTTATAATCGCTACTATCCTAATATCCGTTTTGTCGAAGCATTTTACACTACTGCTGTTTTACTTTTAGGTGGGTATGGTGACGTATATGGCGGTGTGGAATTTGAAAAACCTATTCCTGTATTACTACGTTTGTTCAGCTTAGGATTAACATTAGCTGGTACAGCTTTTGTGGGAGTATTGTATGCACTGTTAACGGAAAAACTGCTCTCTTCTCGGTTCCGATTTTTTTTTACGAGCAATTATTCAGCAATACCTCAACAAGACCATGTAGTATTGATAGGCTTAAATAAAGTTGGTTTACAAATTGTTACTTTATTACAACAACTCCAGGAACCTTTAGTAGGGATTAACAGTACACCTATTGAGCATAATAGTATTCGTCAACTTCCTTTAATCATTGGTAACTTTGTTAATAATATCACTAGTGTTAATATTAACTCCGCTAAAAGTGTTGTTGTGGTAACCGATGATGAAATGGAAAATTTAGAAATCGGTTTGATGGCTCATAGCCTCAGCCCCAATAGTAATTTAGTCATCCGTACTTATAACCGAAATTTTAGTGATAGGGTAGCACAGTTATTTCCTTATGCTCAAGTTTTATGTACATCAGCTTTATCGGCAGAAGTATTTGCTGCTGCTGCTTTTGGAGAAAATATTCTTGGCTTATTTCACTTAAATAATCAAACTATCCAAGTTGTGGAATATATGATTGAGTCTGGTGATACGCTTAATGAATTGATGCTTACTGATATTGCTTATGGTTATGGTGTTGTACCAATTCTTCATCAAAAATCATCACAATCTTCTGCCAAATTCATGCCTGTTGATGAAACTAAATTAGCAGTAGGCGATCGCATAGTTGTTTTAGCGACAAGCACTAGTTTACAAAGAATTGAACGTGGCGAATTAACTCCTCGAAATTGGCAGGTGCAAATCGAAAGAGCTTTAAGTCAAGATGCGATCTTTGATGGTGCAAATGAAATTAGTATTATTGCTGGATGCAGTATTAGCGCAGCTAGAGAATTAATGAAAAATTTACCAGGAAGGCTACCAAAAGCTTTATATAAACAACAAGCTCAACGTTTAGTATTGAGGCTGAATAAATTAAGAGTATTAGCTCGTTGGCTACCAATAGATAACTAAAGTACTTTCATGTATAGCTGTTGACTGTTGACTGTTGACTGTTGACAGGTTTGAAAGGCTTTTATTACCACGGTTTTATCTTAGCTTGATGTCCTAATATATCTGGCTACAGCTACATATAACTATTACAAGTGAAACCGTAAGTGTTTCCCTATCCATATTCATGTGGAAATAGGTAATGGGTAATAGTCCAATTATCAATTACCCATGACCCATTACCGATTCTTCACCCACAAGGGGGTGAGGAATTTTGATTATTTTTTGGCGCGTAGTTGTCCACAGGCTGCATCAGCTTCTAAACCGCGAGAATAACGGACACTAACAGCAATGTGTTGTTGCTGAAGAACTGTGAGGAAGGCTTGAATACGATCGCCACTAGGGCGTTTATAGTCCACTTCTGAGATAGGATTGTAAGGAATCAAATTAACGTGATTTTGAAAGCCCCGTAGATGTTTTGATAGTTCTAGGGCGTGTTCTGGCAAATCATTCACACCAGCGAGCAGAATATATTCAAAAGAAATCCGTCTACCGGTGATGGCTACATATTCTCGACATTCAGCCAGCAAATCTTCGATGTGATAGGAGCGAGCGCTGGGTATGAGTTGTTCCCGCAGTGCTTGGTTAGGGGCGTGGAGACTCACCGCCAGGGTAACTTGTAGATGGTGTTCGGCTAATTGACTGATACGATCGCGTATCCCTACAGTAGATAAAGTTAGCGATCGCTGTCCAATACCCACATCTTGATTTAAGCTTCTCAGCGCAGCCAAGACATTTTCAGTATTCAACAACGGTTCACCCATCCCCATGAATACAACATGGCTTACTCGTTGTTGAAAATCTTCTTGGACAGTTAAAACTTGATCAACAATTTCATGTCTTTCTAGGTTGCGTTTGTAGCCACCCTTACCAGTAGCGCAGAAGTCGCAAGCCATTGGACAACCGACTTGGGTAGAAACGCAGACTGTCAACCGCTTGTCTGTAGGAATACCCACGGTTTCCACAATTTCACCGTCGCTTAGTTGCAGGAGATATTTGATAGTCCCGTCGGAGGCCACAGACCGATAGTGAATGGTAGAACGTCCAATGGGGACATCAGCAACAGCAGCCCGCCATTGTTTAGAGAATACAGAAATATCAGTGAGCGATCGCACTCCCTTGTGATAAATCCAATCGTGCAACTGCTTACCCCTATAAGCAGGTTGTCCTTGCTGCTGCACCCAAGTAGTTAACTCCGTGACTGAAGCGCCGAGCAGGGGGGAAGAAGGTTGTTGTGGCTGAGATGATGGAGTTAGCTGGGTAACAGGCGTAGCAGACATAAGAAATCACAAATTAATTCTGAATCTCTATCCTACAACTTTCATAGGAAGTTAGTGGCGACGTTCAAATTTCGACAGAATTGCATTTTTCTGCATAGGCATTGAATTCGGCTTTTTATAGAATGAGCGGATACCTTATCTATTGGAATTTTTGTTCCCACAGTGTAGTCATACTCACACTGCTGAGAGTTAACTGTCAACAGTCAACAGTCAACAGCCAACACAAAAAGATGTGCCAGTTAAATCCCTGACAGCTTAGGTGTGTGATCAGACAAACTATTACTCTGGAATAAGGTGATATGCACCTAAATCAAATACTCTTGCGTCAGGGCTATCCATAGTCAAGAGTCCAGAGTTAAAGGCTAGCTTGGACTGTGGACTGTGGACTTTTGACAACCTGAGTGCGAAATATAGGATTTAAATGCGTCACAGCTTAAATATATTCTTAACATTTTGTGTATTGAGTACCATATATACTATCTGACATGAAACTTTTAGTAAAAGCAATTACATGGATACAAAGTTTAAAAACTAGCGACGAACAAGAGCTAGATAGAGATTTTAACTATATAAAACTTCAAACTTTAACAACTCATACTAGTGATCCTAATTTTGAATATGCACAGATAATCAAACAGTTGATTAGCGATAAAGATACGATTATGGTTAGTGTTGATCAATTGATAATGAGCCAAGATTCACCTCAATCATCCACACTGAAAATTTTAGTTGTTGATGACCACCAGTTAATTTTAAGCGGAACGCTGAATGTACTACAACAACAATATCCGGATGCAGCGATCGCCACAGCAAAAACAGTAGTTGAGGCGCTGACACAGATGAAAAATTCTGTGTTTGATTTGATTGTCATGGATTTATCGATACCTGAAAAAGCTGGTGCGATCGCCTATATTGATACGGGTATCAATTTGCTACAGCAGTTAATCCAGGAATATCCCCAACAGAATTTTTTGGTACAAAGTAGTTATGTCAAGGCTTTGGTTAGGATCAAACACGAAATCGATGAGCATCAAGGTGGATTTGCGATCGCCGATAAAGGACTATGCGAATCTGAGATGATAGTTCGTGCTAATTTAGCACTACAAGGTGCAACCCACACCAAAGACATCAAAACTGGATTAGAACTGAAACCAGAATGGTTAGAAGTGCTAAAGTTAGCTTTTGAAGAAGGCTTGACAGATATAGCAATCTGCAAACGGATTCACAGATCCGAGCGTGCTGTGCGTACCTACTGGACGAAGATTCAAGATGTACTTGGTATTTATCCAGAACCAGGAAAAAATATGCGTATTCAAACTGAAATCCGCGCTCGACAAGAAGGATTAATTGATTAGTCATTGGTTATTGCTGACTTATGTTCCGGCTTAATATAAGAAGAATTAAGCAAGAAATTATTATTTTGCGGCAGGTAGCAATACCTGGAATGACTGTTTTATTTATTATTATCATTGCTAGACTATCGGGATTATTGCAGGGATGGGAATTGATATTATTCGATACTTTTTTGCGGTTGCGTCCAGCCGAAGTGACTGACCCAGAAATAGTAATTATCGGAATTAATGAAAATGACATTCGTAGTTTAGGAACTTACCCAATTCCAGATGCAGAAATTGCTTCGCTGATTCAAAAAATTCAGAGTTATGAACCAGCAGTGATTGGAATTGATATTGTCAAAAATGTCCCAACAGAACCAGGACATCAAGAACTTACTCAAGTATTTCGACAATATCAAAATTTGATTGGTATTGAAAAAGTTTTACCACCTGACGAATTTTCTCCACCACCAAACCTACCGCCAAAACAAATAGGTTTTTCTGACGTAATAGCAGATAGAGATGGTAACTATCGTCGCTATTTACTTTTGACCGCATCACCCCAAAATCCCCAAAATCCCCAAGATGATAAATATTCTTTAGCCCTGAGATTAGCACAAGGTTATTTAGCTACTAAAAATATTGTTATAGACACAGGTAAATATAATTCTTATATTCGATTTGCTAATATAGAACTACCTATATTTTCAGCCAATACTGGTGGATATGTAGGAGAAAATGATACTGGTTTAAAAATACTAGTTAATTTTCGTAGTGGTAAGCAACCATTTCGCTTTATTACTTTAAATGATATTAAAAGTAATAAATTTAATCCAAATTGGCTCAAACAAAAAATAATCATAATTGGTGTAACTGCTGCTAGTAGCGATGATTTATTCAATACTTCAGCAACTGCTAGCTCAAAAATTCATAGTCAAATTTATGGAGTCGAATTTCATGCCCATGTTGCTTCGCAAATAATTCATGCAGTTCTCAATGGTAGGCCATTACTACAAGTTTGGTCTGATGGGTGGGAATATTTATGGATAGTGATTTGGGGTGTGATAGCAATAGTTATTGCTAGAGTGACAAAGACTTTTCGCAGAAATTTATTAGCTATTACATTGATACTATTTTGCTTAATAAGTATCAGTTACTTACTCATCATATTAGGTTGGTGGATTCCGTTAGCACCGACTTTGCTAATTTTGGGAATTAACGGTTTGGGAATCAGTGTATTTGCTTTTCATGAATATAAACAAAATCAAATAAAAATCCAGCTAAGTCAACAGACCATAGAGCATACTTTTACACTTATTCATAATGGGCCATTACAGACTTTAGCTAATATATTGAGGCAGGTAGGTACAGACAAATTACAAAACGATAAATTAATATTGGAGTTAGAAAGACTTAATTCGGAAATTCGCTCCATCGGTGAATATTTAAGAATCGAAGCATTAACTCCCAACGAAAGCTTGCGCTTAGGTAGTCGCGTCAAAATTGACTTAAAAAGACCAGTCCATGAACTATTTTACGAAGTATATACAAGTACTATTGCCAGAGATGATTTAGAATATTTCTATAATATTAACGTCAAAGTTCGCACGTTTGAGCCTATAGAAGAAAAATATTTAAATCTAGAAAAAAAACAAGAATTGTGTCTATTTTTAGAAGAAGCTTTGTGTAATATAGGAAAACACGCCCAGGGTGTTAAAAGAATCGAAGCTATTGGCAAAAAAGAACGAAGTTCATATACTTTGATGATTAAAGACAATGGTTGTGGATTCACTTCATTGTCTGAAAATAAAGGGATGAAGCAACTTAGAAATATTGCTAAAAAATTGGGAGGAAATTTCAGGTGTGAATCCCTTTATCCCAAGGGGACAATCTGTGAAGTTACATGGAAATTAACAAACAATAAAAACAACTATCTGAATTAGATGTGATTATTGGAAATATCTTAGTAAGCTATTCTGCTTTTAAGTTGTACAATCTATCGTCAGGGCTGTTGACCGTTGACTGTCAACAGTTAACAATTAAATTAGTCAAATTCATATAAATATGGTATGATTTGGCTTCTTATAGACAGAAATTTCTCCCTGTTGATCAAATTGATAACTTAGAGAAGGCAAATGTCAAAAAATTGTAGCTTAACTATCAACCCCAGACTAGTAACTAGTGCTGGTCTTGGCTTATTGCTGTTTCTGACACCAGTTACAGTTACAGCTTCTTCATCATCTAATCGCCGCCAACCTGCAAGCGACTATAGCAGAAGCGCGGGTAAACGAGGTTGTCCAAACGACTCCAGTGAAACCATACCTTTGACAGTACTTGCACCACAGACTTATGTTGGGTACACAACAGAGTTACGTCCCACTTTTGTCGGTTTTGTCTCTAGTCCCCAGAAAGTAGAGTTGCGGATTTTTGAATTTACTTCCGACAAGGAAGTCAAACAGCTAGGTAATGCCATTTACAAAGATATAAAATCAGGTATATTTCAAATACCCCTACCTGAAGAAAATCCTGATTTAACCATAGGTAAGAAATACCTTTGGCAGTTATCTATGAGATGTTCTGGGGTGAACATAGTCGAAGCAGCAGAATTCATTGTTGTAGAAATGTCATCTACACTCAAAAGTAAATTACCTAGTACAGCTAATGGTTTACAAAAAGTTACTGTTTTGGCTGACGAAAATTTGTGGTATGACGCATTGAATGAGGCTTTAAAGTTAGCAAATAATGGCAAATTAGGTGATTTAGGTACAAAAATAGTTAAAAGCTTTGCTAAACACGAATCACCAAAGTCTACAGAAATTCAAACATTAGTTCAGAAAAGAATACAATTTTTGCATAAAATAGCAGATCAAGAAAAAGATTGATACCAAATTAAGAAACTGAGGGGCGTTGACGATGCTTGTTGAAGAGGATTTCTCAGCAGATTTAGTTTTGACTATTCCTTTTCAAAGCCAATTTCCTATGAGGATAAATGCTGACCAATAGTATGGATGGTCATATTTATCATTAATTTCTGGTATTTGTTTGGCATTAATGAGTTTTAACTGTGCTGCTTGTAAGGCTTGTGCTTTACTCATTCCTGAATTGCGTAACTTATCATAAAACTCGGCAATTAAGTTGGCTGTAGAGTCATCGTCTACAGACCACAGTGAAGCTAAGGCGCTTTTTGTCCCAGCTTGCAATGCTACACCAGCTAAACCTAGTGTAGCGCGATCGTCACCTGTAGCTGTTTCACAAGCCGTTAATGTTAATAGTTCCACTGCGTTAGAAATATTACCAGATTGGCGCAGTATGGCTTCTAGTTTGTCAATGGTAAGTTTTTCATTATTACCTATGACCAGAAACGTATCTTCTGGAAGAATACCAAACTGTGCATGGGTCGCAATATGAATAATAGGATAAGTTTTTTCTTGCATTTCCCTTTTTAAGTTTTGGATAGCAAACTCTTCATTTTCTAGTTTTTTACTTTCGGGAAATATTTTTCTTATAGCTCTATATTCTATAGGGAAATATACAAGTTCAGGAAAAACTTTATTATCAATTTTACTTTCTTGACTCAAAGCTAAAATTAAAGCGCGATTGACCTGTGAGCTTAACGGTTTTAAGTCAGTTAATTGTAAACTAGAAGTTGTGGCAACAGCATATTTTTCAATTAAATATTTGCTTTCATTTTTGTCGTAAAGCGCAGCCATTGGGACATCACGCAAGAAACCGTCTTGAATAAAAACTAGAGTTTTTATTTTTTGTTCTGTTAAATATTTTTCAATTGGACTAATGATGGCATCATAAATATTTCCAGCATCTTTCGTATTGTAATTGATAGTCTGTTGCGCTAGTAAACTGTTACGAAATTGAGATATTTCCTGACGCAAATTTTCTTGAGTTTTATTCTCTACCCAATGTAAGTATTCTTGTTGATTGGGTAGACTGAGTAAAATTCCTGTTTTATTTTCAAAAATAATTGAACTGATAACAGCAGTATCTTTTTCTATAGCTTGATACAGTGGTTTGTTGTTAAAAGCTGCTAGAATACAATCATTACCAAAATAATTTTGTATTTCTGCTTGTCGGAGAGAATTAATAGTGAGCAATGCACTATTTAGTTGTTGATTGCGCCTCGCACTATCTTGATTATCCGATGTAGCCAATTCTAGCTGAAGTTGTGCTAATTGGCGGTAGACTGGCTCAACAACATCGCGGAAATCAAATTGAAAATCACGGTTTGTGGTTAAAATATCATTGCGTAGTTCTTCTAGAGTTTTATAAGCTCTTTCATAAAAAGATAGTGCTTGATTAAATTGTTTCTGTGCGGCTAGAATCCGTCCTGCTTGCCACTCCCATAGATATAAACTGTCTTTCGCTTGTAAATTTTGATCAGCGAACCAAATAGCCTGGTTAGTTAATTTCCAAGCAGATTTATACGCTTTCTGGCATTCATATAAATGTCCTAATTCTCCCAAAGCATATGATGTAGAACGGGCATCTTGTAATTTTTGGGCAGTTTTAATGGCTTGATGAAAAAGCTGCTTAACTTGTAATTCTGGTAATCTCATTTTTTGGTAGCATTGACTTATGGATGAAGTGAATTCATCATTAACACTAGGTAAATTAGCTAATTCAATTTCTGCATATACTTTGTGAAGTGAATCTGGTATTTGCCCAATGATAGCTAAAGATTGTTGGATATTGATCTCAATTTGATGGGGATTTAAGATATTACTATCTACAGTTCGATAAGCAAGTTTTATTAAGTTTAAATGGCTGCGTAGTTCGGCAATTTGATTACCTTCTTTAGCGGCTGCTACAATACTTTTTTGCAAAGCATTTATGGCTATTTTATAATCATCTTGAGAACGTTTGATAAACTCATTCTCTTTAGAAGAGTTATGATTTTTAGCAGATTTAGCGCGTAAATTCCAAAGTTGGGCGCGGCCAGCGTAAGCATTAGCTAAACTGTTAAGGATAGCAAAATTGTCGGGTTGATTTTGGCTATTGTTGACAGTTTCTAGATATTTAATTGATAAATCATAATTACCTTGGAGTCGGTGGGCTTCTCCTAAACTTCCCAAGGCTGCAACCTCTCCTAATTTATCTTTTTGTTCCTGAGCAATTTGTAATGCACTCCCTGTTTGACAAGTTAATGTATCTGCACCACATAAAAGACTGATAGCTTTTTTTGTTTGTCCTGAGTTACTATAAATTTGTGCTATTTCAGTTAGGATTCGTCCGACTTTGGGCAAATCTTTCTGAGAGTGATAATAAGCTTTTACCTTTTCCCAATAACTCAAAGTTAAGCTTTTATTACCTAACTGCTGATAAGTTCTGGCTAAATTTTCGTTAATGATTGCTATATTATGGGCATCGTTATTTTTTTGATAAAAATCTAAAGCTGTTTCCCAGTTTTGAATGGCTGTATAAAACTCTCCTTTTGTATAGCTTTGAATACCTTGATTAACAAGTTTATCAGCATCAGGAGTTTGAGCGTTGACTATAGCTGCTGGGTGAGAACTGCCGAAATATATACAGAGTATAAGGCTGGCAGTAAATAGAGTTACTAGCCAAGAGTAAAAAAATGATTTCAAAAGTTTATTAAACACGTACGAATCAACTCAAAATTTAAAATAAAACAATTGAGCGTTTATTTATAGGTTTAGGATTTGTTTGCTACTTATTTTAACGGAAAATTAGATCATCACTAACATAAGGGGGGAATTGTAGCTGTTTCTGGTTAAGTAATACTGTTTTTTGATGTAGCTTGCCCGACGTAGCACTGTAGAGACGTTGCAGGCAACGTCTCTACATCATTAAGCAACAACGAGAATATCTGCATTTGTTAAGGATAATCCAGTATTGAGGGTAGCGAATTGAACTTTAGCGATCGCACCCGTACCATCCTGATCAAAGAATAACGCGCCGTTGTTTCGGTCGTAGAGGAATCGGTGGCTAGCAGTAGTGGCGGCTGAACCCAGTAAAAATTGACTAGATGCGATCGCACTACCAGCAACTAACCCACCACCAAAGCCAGCCGTAGAGACAACAATAGTGTCATCAACCACGCTAAAATCGTTAATTCTGTCGTTACCTTCACTACGAGAGTTGAATGTAAAGCGATCGCGTCCTACACCCCCTGTTAGTGTATCGTTGCCAGTACCACCAACGAGGATATCATTACCGTTACCACCAAGAAGAGTATCAACACCTGCACCACCACTAAGAGTGTCATCGCCATCTTCACCATTTAGGGTATTGTTGCCACTGTTACCTGTAATGGTGTTGTTAAGACGGTTACCTGTACCATTGATTGCAGATGTACCTGTGAGAGTCAAATTCTCTAAACTATTGCCTAATGTATAGCTAATAGATGACTGAACTGTGTCCGTACCTTGGTTGGCATTTTCGGAAACGTAGTCGCCTGTGCTATCAACAATGTAGGTGTCGTTACCTCCGCCACCAAGCATCGTATCATTGCCTGTACCACCATTGAGGGTGTCATTACCAGTTCCGGCAATCAGGAAATCATTACCAGCATCACCATTGAGGGTATTATTGCCACTGTTACCGGCGATCGTATTGTTGAGACTGTTACCTGTACCGTTGATTGCAGATGTACCTGTGAGAGTCAAATTCTCTACATTCGCACTCAGAGTATAAGTCACAGATGACTGAACTGTGTCTGTACCTTCGTTAGCGTTTTCTGTAACGATATCCCCGGTGCTATCGACTATATATGTGTCATTACCTCTACCACCTTTGAGTGTATCGTTACCTACTCCGCCATCGAGAGTATCATTACCCCTACCACCATGCAAAACGTTAGCAGCACTATTACCGATAATTGTGTCATTGCCATCACCACCAAAAGCATTTTCGATTGTGGTTCCCGTACTGATAGTTAAAACGGTTCCATTGAGGATACTTGTAGAACCTGGATTCAGGTTGAGGTAAGAGTCAGCAGTAATCGCCGCCGCATTAATTGTGTCAGTACCTGAACTATCTGTTAGTGTCGTTGAGCCATAAAAACCATACTCATTGGTGTAGAAATAAGTATCATTGATAGTATCGGCATCACCGTATAAATTTAATTTCCAACTATTGAAAATGCCAATATCTGAGGGGCCTAAATCTTGTATTGTCAGTGTCCAATTGCCAGCACTGCTTTCTCCCCAATGTTGCGTACTGGAGAGTTTGAAGACGATATTGTCTCCCTCATCTTCCTTATTACCAGGTTGATGAACCAGAACACTCTGAACCCCACTCGGAGAAGTGAGGTAAACAACTATATCACCCCGATAGGGATGAGTCAGATTAAGTTCTACTTCCACCCAGTCAATTTCTAAGCCAGCCGCCACAGTAAAAGTGTGACTAATACCTGCCTCATCGTTATCAGGAACAGTCAAACCTAGATTACCTGAAGTGTAGGAAAGAGACTGCTCGTTGTCCAATCGGCTCTGTTTTTGCCAAGTCTCAGCCAAACGCACAGCAGCAAGCGCATCTACCAAGCCGAACCCATAATCATGGCTGACGTGTAAACCCCCACCATTCAAATTGTTAGCGCCGTTAATTTGCCAAATGTAATTTCCCCCTACGTTATAGAAATCATTTTGGCGGGCGGAATAGGCGAGAATTTCTTGTATGTCTCGATAACCTAAATTCCGATTGGCTTCCAACATTAAGGCAACTACCCCAGAAACTTCAGGCGCTGCTGCTGAAGTGCCGTTAAACTCGTAGTTATAGTCTCCATAATCAGAACCTTCTAAGCCTCTGCGGTCTGTTGTCACAATACTACCAGGCACCCCACTACCAAAAGCTGAAACTAAAATAGAAGCCCCTGGAGTGCTATAAAAGGATGCTGTACCATCATATTCAAGCGCTGCTACCGAAATGACATGGCGGGAGTTGGAATAGTTGGAATAATTGGTATTCAAACCCTCTTCTCTGGAATTTCCAGCTGACCAGACAATAGCAGTCCCTAATCCATTACGTCCAAACTGAACAGCATCTCGAATAGCTTGGGCTACTGGTGCCAGCAGAGGATTAAGAAAATCAGCCGCAAAGCCTACTGTGCTACCCCAACTATTATTAGCGACATCCACATTGCGTAGGCGCTGCAATGCCCGAATAGTACTATCAAAATTGTTGTAACTAAATCGGAAGGAACCTAAGGTGGAGCCATAAGCTACACCCACCCCACCAATACCATTTCCCGCAGCAGCACCAATCACACCCGCAACAGAAGTAGCATGGCCGCTTTCTCCAGCTAGAGGGTAAGGATTATCACCGTTGGTAACGCCATCATAGTCAATAGCAGTATTATAATTGGGAGCTAAATCAGGATGATTGTATTCAACACCACCCCCTTCAAATACACCAACCGTCACACCCCTCCCTGTATAGTCATCCCAAACATCGACTACATTGAGGTCAAGACCACGAGTACCAGTAAACCAATCGTAGTTGTATAAATGCCATTGATACTGAAATAAGGGATCGGAAGGAAAAGTAGGCATAATTTTATGTTTTTATTTTGACTATTCAGTAGTGCATAATTTTACAGAGTACGAAATGAACAAGAATTAGTCGTTTATGCTTTATGCAGTCTGAAATGCAGGATTGAGTACCGATATATGCAACATCATGTATGCAGAGTTGCAGAAAACTGCATTCTTTATGAGCGCAAATAAAAATTGTCCTGGTTTTGCGGAACTTTAGGGAGTGAAAAGATATAGCTGTTGACGGTTGACGGTTAACGGTTGACAGACTTGAAAGCTTTGTGTTGTCAGGGTTTGATCTGAGATTGATGTCCTAATCTATCTGGCTACCACTATATATGGAATACACAATCTGAAATATTTAGACAATACATTTTTATGCAATTCAAAATACATTTTCTTCTCTTGGTAATTGCAAGTATAAAGTTTAAATTAGTGTGTGTGTTCTCTATTACACCATTTGCTGAAATCTCTTAACCCGCACAGGCGGGTTTTATTGCGAACTGCGTTGGCGTTAGGCTACTCTCCGAGAAGGCTACGCGAACCGCTTGCGGTATTGCAAATTACAAATTGATTTTTTGCTGTGGATTTTTACAACATCATCTAATTATAGAAACAGAGGTATCTTCATGTCAGGATCATCTCTGATTGGGAAAACTCTTCGTGGCCACTATTATATTACAGACAAAATAGGAGAGGGCGGTATTGGTGAAACTTATTTAGCTATCGATAAAGATCAGCCAGAAGATTATCAATGTGTGATTAAAAGACTTAAGCCTCAAAATACTAACCAGTCTACAATAATGTGGTTGCAACGAACTTTTAATCGGGAAGCAGTAGCACTACAAAGACTCGGAAGTCACGACCAAATACCCAGATTATTAGCTTTTTTTCGAGAGGACGAAGAGTTTTTTATAGCCCAAGAATTTATTCATGGTATAAATCTGCGTACAGAATTTATTAATTCCCCCAAATGGAGTGAAAATCAAGTTATTTCTTTATTAGATAATATTTTAGAAGTTCTAGATTTTGTTCATCAAAATCAAGTCATTCACCGTGATTTAAAACCAGAAAACTTAATCCAACGCAGCAGCGATCATAAGATTGTCTTAATTGATTTTGGTGCCGTTAAAGAAGTAGGCACACAAATCATCAACACCAAGGGAAAAAAAGTCTCAACCAGCTTTATCATCGGTACGCCGGGATATATGCCGATGGAACAGCTAAGACAAAATCCGATGCTTTGTAGTGATATTTATGCAGTAGGAATGATAGCTATTGAAGCGCTCACAGGCTTACATCCTACAAAACTTCTAGATTCTTATACGGGGCAAATTATTTGGCGCGATCGCCTAAAAATTAGAGAGGATTTAGCAGAAATTTTAGACAAAATGATAGCCTATAATCCTCATCATCGCTATCAGTCAGCATCGGAATGTTTACAGGCTATTCGAGACTGCTCACAATGTCTTAATCATGCAGTGCAAACATCAATATTATTGTCTTTACCACCTATATATACTATAGTTAGATCGGGCAGTCTTTACTGGCTAAATACTAATAAATTTCTCGTTAAATTTTTAGCTATCACTCAATATAAAAAATTTGTCAAAACTCTTGGTACATCTTTAATTTTGACATCAATCGTAGCCATCATTGTAGGTAAGGGAATTTGGTCACAGATATTAATGAATAATATCGAGGTGATGGCGGATAATATTCCTCTTCCTGCTTCCAGTGCCAAGAAAGTTCATAATCCCAATATAAATATTGATAAATTCCTCACTTATTTTATTAATTCCTCCACAAATTTAACTAAAAAAAATCCTACTGATTTACCGATAATTAAACTAATTGCTCATAATCAAACCTCTTCCCTAGTCCTCAGTCGTCTACAGACTCTCAGACTAGAGAATATCCAGATTTATCAGGTGGCTACACCCCGGACATACAATATTTGTAACGCTCCTTTACAACTGCTTCAGCCAAATCATAGCGATCGCCTAAACTTAGACTGGCAATTAGATTGGACAACTAACGGGAATGCTCACGTAGCGCGGTTAAAAATGCAGGGTTATTCAGGAAAAATGAGAACTATCTCTCCCGACGGTAAAGGCGGCTTGAGAACTGTAGAGCAAACAATGCAACTATATACTTCCGCCAAAGGATATGTTCTGCTGGGGTTTAATCCTCTGGATGTGGAGAAACAGCAGGCGCAACGATATAAAACGAATAACTTGATAATTAGAGTAGAAATCGATGGTTCAACAACAATAATCAACTGTGATGATAGCGGTAATATTTCCTCGGCGATCGCTCAAGAATTTTAACTTAACAAACCTTATATAAAATTTGCTTAAAAGCAAAATTGTGATTAAACAAGATTATTTAAATTGGTGTTTCACCTTCAGCTTATTAGTCAGCACGACTTTAATAACAAATGCGAAAACCTTGGCACAAGTCACAGCCGACCAAACCTTAGAAACACAAGTTATAGATATTGGGTTAAACTCCTTTATTCTAGGTGGTACAACAGTTGGTAACACTAATTTATTCCACAGTTTCGGTAGTTTTAATATTCCTAATAATGGCGCAGCAATTTTCATCAATGACCCCAATTTAACTAATATCTTCGCACGAGTAACTGGTGGCACAGCTTCCAATATTCAAGGCAGAATAGGTACTCAAGGTAGTGCTAATTTATATTTAATCAATCCCAACGGCATTATTTTTGGTACAAATGCTAGCTTAAATATTGGTGGTTCTTTTGTTGCTACCACAGCTAACGCCATTCAATTTCCTGGTGGTGCTGAATTTTCTTTAAATTCATCAGTTTCACCAGACAATAATCTATTTAGTGTCAATCCTACAGCATTTTTATTTAACCAAATTGCCAATCAAGGTACAAATTCTCTGGAAAATCGAGCATATTTAGCAGTTCCTAATAATAAGAGTTTAATCTTACTTGGTGGTAATATTGCACCCACATCTAACGCTACTGGCAGAATTTTAATCGATGGCGGAGTAGTTCAGGCATTAGGTGGTAGGGTAGAAATTGGTGGATTAGTTGAACCTGGCTCTATAGGAATTAATGTTGATGGCAATAAATTCAGCCTGAATTTTCCTGATAGTGTAGCAAAAACAGATATTTCATTAATCAATAATAGTGCCGTTTTCACTTCTGGTGCTGGTGGTGGTGATATTGTAGTTAATGCTGATAACTTGAGCTTAAATTCTAGTTATTTTTTTGCAGGTATACTTAATAATCAAGGAAACTCTGAGACTAAAGCAGGTGATATCTCAATTAATGCCACAGGCGTTGTCACTGTTGCTCAAAATAGTGTTATTGGAAATTCTTCTTTGGGAATTGGAGATAGTGGAAACATCAACATTGTTGGCCAATCACTCCAAATAATTGATAATAGTGCAGTTCTGTCGTCTGCCTTACAAGGTAATTCAGGAACAGTTAATATTAAAGTCGATGATACTATTTCCTTATCAGGCAGTCAGATTGGCAGTATTGTTCGTCCGAGAGATGCCTCTGTATCTTCTTTGCAGTCACGGTTATTAGGAACACCAACTAGGGGAAAAAGTGGTGGTATTAATATCCAGGCGCGCAATCTCTTAGCAGCAGATAGTAGTTTGATAAGTGCAAGCAACTTTTTGGCAGACGACTCTGGGGATATTAAAATTCAAGCTGCTGATGCGGTAATATTAAATAATAGGGGATCTATATCTTCATCTGCTTTTGGTCAAGGAAAATCCGGTGATTTATCTATTAGTACTAATCGTTTGGATGTCATTAACAATTCTCAAATAACAGCTAACACCTTGGGAACTGGAAATGCTGGAGATGTTAATATTAACGCTAGAGATATTAATATAAAAGATAAGTCTTTTATTACTAGCAGTACATCCTCTTTTTTCAGGACTATCACTAATGTAGGTAATGCAGGCGATATCAATATTCAAACTTCACGAATTAGTCTAACGAATAGTGGCTTTATTATATCTATTTCTGGTGACAAACAACAGGCGCTAACAAGTGGATTGGGTGGTGATATTAATATTACAGCTACTGAACTAATAGAAATAGATGCAAAAGGTGCAACGGATATAATCACAGGTCTTAGTGCGAAAACTTTTAGTGATAGCCGTGCTGGTGACATAACACTAAATACCAAAAATTTGATTGTGAGAGATGGCGGTGTTATCACGGCAGACGCTGCTAATAATTTAGGAGGAAATGCGGGAAATATTGATATCAATGCCTCTGATACTGTTAAGCTCATTAGCTCTCCGGGAAATTCTTATAGTAGAATTTTTACGGGTGTTGTATCTTCTGATAATAATGTGATAAATGCGGGTAATGGTGGTGAGTTAAAGATTACCACTGGAAAATTACAGCTAACAAATGGCATTATATCAGCAGCAACATTCGGTCAAGGTCATGCAGGTAATATTACTATATCTAGTAATGATGAGATAGTTCTTGATAGTGGGTTAATATTTAGTTTAGTTGGTGCTGGTGCAGTCGGGAATGGGGGAGATATTAATATTCAAACACCGAGACTAACTCTAACTAATGGTAGTCAAGTTGATGCTAGTATTCGGGGTGGAGGAATAGGCAAAGGTGGCACTATTCGCATTGATGCAGCAGATTATGTAATTATTTCCGGACGGGATGCAGACGGGTTTGAGAGTTTCTTAGCAGCTGAGACTAGCAGAGGAGGTATTGGTCAACCAGGAGACATCATTGTTAATACAGATTATTTCCTCGTAGAAAAAAATGGTTTTGTGACTACCGGAACTTTTAACTCCAGTAACGGAGGTAGTATTACCATTAATACTCGTATCTTTGAGGCCTTGACTGGTGGACAAATTTTTTCCAGCACCGGTAGTAGTGGCAAAGCAGGCGACATTATTATTAATGCTACAGATAGTATAATCGTCTCTGGGGTAAATGCAGAAACTGGAAATAATGCTGCGATCGCGGCAGGAACACTTGTAGACTCCACTGGGAATGGAGGAACAGTATTCTTATCTACTACTAATTTTCATTTAAGTAACGAGGCTGGGGTTCTCACACGCAGTCAGGGACGAGGTATTGCAGGGAATATCAACATCTCTGCTAAAGGTAGTTTTCATGTTAATCATGCTTTTGTCAGCGCACGAGCTGAACAGGCTGGTGGTGGAAATATCGCCGTCACAGCGAAAAATATTAACTTGCGAAATAACAGCGATATCCGCACAGATTTATCTATAGGTAGCGGTAGAGGTGGTAATATTGCCCTCACCGCAGATACCATCATTGCTTTAGAAGATAGCGATATCTTAGCTTTCGCACCAGAAGGACAAGGAGGCGATATCACATTTAACACCCGTGCTGTATTCAGTGATTCTCTCTACAACTCCAGACAAACAGCATTGGATAGAAATAGTCTCCAGTCACTAATTACTAATGGCAGCTCCGATATTAACGCCACAGGCACAATCTCTGGCAATATAATTGGTGTGCCTGATATAAGCTCTATCCAAAACGGACTCACAGAATTACAAGCCAATCCTATTGATACTAGCGTACTGATTGCCAATAGTTGCATTGCTCGCAGTCCCAGACAAGAAGGAACTTTTATTATTACCGGGACTGGTGGTTTACCAACTCGTCCTGGTGAAGTTGGGAGTTCCAGCTATTCTACAGGTGATGTGCAGAATGTCAGTGATGAAAGTAAGGCTAGTTTGTGGAAAAAAGGCGACGCGATTATTGAACCGCAGGGAGTATATCGATTAGCGAATGGGGATGTGGTGATGAGTCGTGAGTGTCATTGAAGAAAAGCTTGAGAATGAAATTTATGATGAAGCCAAGTTATTTACATTGGGGTTTGAACTTAGGTTTATTACTAAGCTGGATTGTCATTACAAATGCGGCAACATTAGCACAAGTCACAGCCGACCAAACCTTAGAAACACAAGTTATAGATATTGGTTTAAACTCCTTTGTTTTAGGTGGGACAACAGTTGGTAACACTAATTTATTCCACAGTTTCGGTAGTTTTAATGTTCCTAATAATGGCGCAGCAATTTTTATCAATGGCCCCAATTTAACTAATATCTTCGCACGAGTAACTGGTGGCACAGCTTCCAATATTCAAGGCAGAATAGGTACTCAAGGTAGTGCTAATTTATATTTAATCAATCCCAACGGCATTATTTTTGGTACAAATGCTAGCTTAAATATTGGTGGTTCTTTTGTTGCTACCACAGCTAACGCCATTCAATTTCCTGGTGGTGCTGAATTTTCTTTAAATTCATCAGTTTCACCAGACAATAAACTACTTAGGGTCAATCCTACAGCATTTTTATTTAACCAAATTGCCAATCAAGGTATAAACTCTCTTGAAAATCGCGGTTCTTTAAGAGTTCCTAATAATAAGAGTTTAATTTTACTTGGTGGTAATATTGCACCCACATCTAACGCTACTGGGGGAATTTTGCTTGATAATGGAAGACTAGGAGCATTAGATGGGAGAGTTGAAATTGGCGGATTAACTGCACCTGGTTCTGTAGGAATAAATGTTAACGGTAATAATTTAAGTTTAAGCTTTCCTCAGGGAGTAGCCAGAACAGATATTGCATTAATAAATAATACTGGAGTTATTGTTGCTGGTGTTCGTGGTGGAGATGTTATAGTCAATACTAATAATTTAAATTTACTAAATTCTACTAATATTTTTACTGGCATATTTGCTAATCAAGGAAACCCTGATAGTAAAACTGGTGATATATCCATTAATGCAACAGGAATCGTTAACTTAACTGAAGATAGTGGTATTGGAAATTTATCAATAGGGATAGGAGATGGCGGCAATATCAACATTGTTGCTCAATCACTACACCTGAAGAATGGTAGCAGCATTCAAGCAATTACTGAACAGGGTAAATCAGGAGTGGTTAATATTAAAGTTACTGATACCCTTTCCCTAAATCAGGGGCTTCTTGCTAATGTAATTTTAAGTGATGGTATTAATATCCAAGCACAAAAAATTTCCCTTGCAGATGGTGCTTTAATCCGTGCTTTTAATTCAACAGGAAATGATTCTGTAGGTATTAAAATTCAAGCTTCTGATTCCCTTGACTTGAACAATGCTAGCATTCTGACTGGTACTGTTGATAAAGGGAATTCAGGTGATTTATCAATTGTTACCAATCGGTTAAATCTAAAAAATAATTCTCAAATAGCAGCTAATACATTTGGCAGTGGCAATGCTGGACAAATTAATATCAATGCTCCTGATATTGCTATAGACGAATCTTCAATTAGTGCGGCTTCATTATCTTTCCCAGGAGTTCTTACCAATATAGGTAATGCTGGGACTATCAATATCCAAACGGAAAAAATTAGTCTCACAAATCGTAGTTCCATATCATCTATTTCTGATGAACCAGCGCAGAAGAAAATAGTTGGAAGAGGTGGTAATATTAACATTACAGCTACTGAATTAATAGAAATAGATACAAAAAGCGCAACAGATATAATTACGGGTTTAGTTACCAGAACTTTTAGTGGCAGTCGTGCTGGTGACATAAACCTGAATACCAAAAATTTGATTGTTAGAGATGGTGGTTATATTAGAGCAGAAGCTGCTAATAATTTAGGGGGAAATGCTGGTAATATTACTATCAACGCATCAGATGCTGTTGAGTTAACTAGCTCCAATGGCAACCGCCCTAGTATAATTTTCACTGGTGTTTTAGCTTTTAATGATAATGCGATCGCTGTCGGTAACGGTGGCGACTTAAAAATTACTACTCAAAATTTACAGCTAACAAACTCCGCCATATCGGCCGGGACTTTTAGTCAAGGTAATGCAGGCAATATAAGCATATTCAGCCATGATGGGGTGGTAATCGATAATAGTGTGATCAATAGTCGAATTGGCGCTGGCGCAGTTGGGAATGGTGGCGATATTGATATCCAGACACAGAGGCTAACTTTAACTAATGGTGGTGGGATTGATACTATAGTTGCTCCACCAGAAGGAAATTTACCTGGTGGACAGGGTAAAGGTGGAACTATTCGGATCAATGCTACAGATGCAGTGACTATTTCAGGAACTAATGCAGATGGTGTTGAGAGTGCAATCTTGACGGAAACCCAAAGGGGTGCATTTGGTCAATCTGGCGATATCATCGTGAATACGAATTATTTCGGTGTCTTGAACAACGGTAGTGTATCGACATTCACAGGAAATAGTAGTGATGCAGGTAATATTTGGATCAATACCCGCGTAATGGAGGTATTGAATGGTGGAGTAGTAGTAACAGGAACTGAGGCTAGTGGTAAAGCCGGTGACATTACCGTTAATGCTACAGATCAAATTAACATTTTGAGCAACACCGATTTAAATGGTAATACTGGTTTGGTGGCTAGCACTACTTCTAGTGGAGATGCGGGGAATATATTCCTATTTACAACTGACCTTAACTTATTAGCTCCTAATTCTAATTTGCCTGCTCCCGTCATTGTGGCCACATTAAGTCGAGGAAGCGGGATTGCCGGGAATATTAATATTGTCGCTACAGGTAATTACAATGCCAATAACGGCTTAATTAGCGCACGAGCTGAACAAGCCGGTGGCGGAAATATTAGTGTCAATGCTAGAAATATCAACCTACGGAATAACAGCGACATTCGTACAGATTTATCTAGTGGTAGCGGTAGGGGTGGGGGAATTTCCCTGACCGCAGATACCATCATTGCATTGGAAGATAGCGATATTCTTGCTTTTGCACCAGAAGGACAAGGTGGTGATATTAAATTTAATACCCGCGCTGTATTTAGTGATGCTCTCTACACTGCTAGACAAACAATACCTGATAGAGATAGCCTACAGTCATTAGTTAATAGTAGTGACCCTGACATTAACGCCACAGGGACAATCTCTGGCAACATTATTGGTGTACCTGATATTAGCTCTATCCAAAACGGACTCACCGATTTACAAGCCAATCCCATTGATACTACCGTACTGATTGCCAATAGTTGCATTGCTCGTAGTCCTAGACAAGAAGGGACTTTTATTATTACCGGGACTGGTGGTTTACCAACTCGTCCTGGTGAGGCTGTAGGTTCCAGTTATCCTACAGGTGATGTGCAGAGTGTGACCAATAATACTGTAGGGAGGATGTGGAAGAAAGGCGACGCGATTGTAGAACCGCAAGGAGTATATCGATTAGCAAATGGGGATATGGTGATGAGTCGTGAGTGTGGTTGAGTAAGACGAAAACATAAGCCTCCGTGTTAAATTTCCTCACAAATGCTTTTGAGCATCTGTCGTAACCAACAATTTGCCTGATCCTGATCTGTAAGTTTACTCCACAACATTGAAATCATCCAAGGCCATCCGTGAGAGGTTAAAGTAATTGCACATTTGTCAAGAGGGTGCAGGAAAAGGGGATAGATCCAGCTTGAAGACTGGTTTTCGTAGGGCTTTGACTACGCCTAAATCTTG
>NZ_JACJQL010000164.1 GCF_014696625.1 Nostoc parmelioides FACHB-3921 | reverse complement strand
AATTCAGCAACTAACGGAAGTTAGACTGCTGGGTGAAAACCTAGCCAGAACCTTGAAAACTGCATAAAAACGCGATTAGATTAGCAGGCAGACACAGACAGACTGTGAATGCAGGTGAAAACCAATGAAATTGTGGTCAAGCTAATAAGGGCTAATGGTGGATACCTAGGCACACAGAGGCGAAGAAGGACGTGGTTACCGACGAAATACTCCGGGGAGTTGGAAGCAAACTAAGAGCCGGAGATGTCCGAATGGGGCAACCCTAAATACTACCTGTTGAATATATAGACAGGAAAGAGCCAACCCAGCGAACTGAAACATCTTAGTAGCTGGAGGAAGAGAAATCAAAAGAGATTCCCTAAGTAGTGGTGAGCGAAAGGGGAAGAGCCTAAACCAGTTGGTTTACTGACTGGGGTAGTGGGACAGCGATATCGAATCTAGAGACTAGACGAAGCAGCTAAATACTGCACCAGAGAAAGTGAAAGTCTTGTAGTCGAAAGTCAAAGGATAGTAGCTGAATCCCGAGTAGCATGGGGCACGAGGAATCCCATGTGAATCAGCGAGGACCATCTCGTAAGGCTAAATACTACTGTGTGACCGATAGTGAACCAGTACCGCGAGGGAAAGGTGAAAAGAACCCCGCAAGGGGAGTGAAATAGAACATGAAACCATTAGCTTACAAGCAGTGGGAGTCCGATTAAACGGATGACCGCGTGCCTGTTGAAGAATGAGCCGGCGACTTATAGGCACTGGTAGGTTAAGACGAGAATGTCGGAGCCAAAGGGAAACCGAGTCTGAAAAGGGCGATAATCAGTGTTTATAGACCCGAACCCTGGTGATCTAACCATGGCCAGGATGAAGCTTGGGTAACACCAAGTGGAGGTCCGAACCGACCGATGTTGAAAAATCGGCGGATGAGTTGTGGTTAGGGGTGAAATGCCAATCGAACCAGGAGCTAGCTGGTTCTCCCCGAAATGTGTTGAGGCGCAGCGGTTGTGATTATAGTCGGGGGGTAAAGCACTGTTTCGGTGCGGGCTGGGAGACCGGTACCAAATCGAGACAAACTCAGAATACCCGATGCACACACAGCCAGTGAGACGGTGGGGGATAAGCTTCATCGTCAAGAGGGAAACAGCCCAGACCACCAGCTAAGGTCCCCAAATCATCGCTAAGTGATAAAGGAGGTGAGATTGCCTAGACAACTAGGAGGTTTGCCTAGAAGCAGCCACCCTTGAAAGAGTGCGTAATAGCTCACTAGTCAAGCGATCTTGCGCCGAAAATGAACGGGGCTAAGCGATGTACCGAAGCTGTGGGATTACTAAAAATAATCGGTAGGGGAGCGTTCCGTAGTAGGAAGAAGCAGTAGCGGTAAGCAGCTGTGGACGAGACGGAAGTGAGAATGTCGGCTTGAGTAGCGCAAACATTGGTGAGAATCCAATGCCCCGAAACCCTAAGGGTTCCAGAGCCAGGTTCGTCCACTCTGGGTTAGTCGGGACCTAAGGCGAGGCCGAAAGGCGTAGTCGATGGACACAGGGTCAACAATCCCTGACTATGGTATGGGAGCATTGCTAGGGACGCATGAAAGATAGCTACGCCCTGATTGGTTTGGGAGGAGTTTACGAACTCCGAGTAGTGAAGGATAGTGTCAAGAAAAGCTAGTAATGTGATGAACATATCGTACCCGTACCCGAAACCGACACAGGTAGGGAGGTTGAGAATACCAAGGGGCGCGAGATAACTCTCTCTAAGGAACTCGGCAAAATGGCCCCGTAACTTCGGAAGAAGGGGTGCCCACCTAAGAAGTGGGTCGCAGTGAAGAGATCCAGGCGACTGTTTACCAAAAACACAGGTCTCCGCAAACTCGTAAGAGGAAGTATGGGGGCTGACGCCTGCCCAGTGCCGGAAGGTTAAGGAAGTTGGTCAGGGCGAAAGCTTGAAGCTGACGACCGAAGCCCCGGTGAACGGCGGCCGTAACTATAACGGTCCTAAGGTAGCGAAATTCCTTGTCGGGTAAGTTCCGACCCGCACGAAAGGCGTAACGATCTGGATGGTGTCTCAGAGAGAGACTCGGCGAAATAGGAATGTCTGTGAAGATACGGACTGCCTGCACCTGGACAGAAAGACCCTATGAAGCTTTACTGTAGCCTGGAATTGTGTCCGGGCTTCGCTTGCGCAGGATAGGTGGGAAGCGATGAGATATTCCTTGTGGGGGATATGGAGCTAACGGTGAGATACCACTCTGGCGAAGCTAGGATTCTAACTTATTTCCATTATCTGGAAAAAGGACAGTTTCAGGTGGGCAGTTTGACTGGGGCGGTCGCCTCCTAAAAGGTAACGGAGGCGCGCAAAGGTTCCCTCAGCACGCTTGGAAACCGTGCGGCGAGTGTAAAGGCATAAAGGGAGCTTGACTGCAAGACCGACAAGTCGAGCAGGTACGAAAGTAGGCCTTAGTGATCCGACGGCGCAGAATGGAATGGCCGTCGCTCAACGGATAAAAGTTACTCTAGGGATAACAGGCTGATCTCCCCCAAGAGTCCACATCGACGGGGAGGTTTGGCACCTCGATGTCGGCTCATCGCAACCTGGGGCGGAAGTACGTCCCAAGGGTTGGGCTGTTCGCCCATTAAAGCGGTACGTGAGCTGGGTTCAGAACGTCGTGAGACAGTTCGGTCCATATCCGGTGCAGGCGTAAGAGCATTGAGAGGAGCCTTCCTTAGTACGAGAGGACCGGGAAGGACGCACCGCTGGTGTACCAGTTATTGTACCCGCAGTAGACGCTGGGTAGCCAAGTGCGGAGCGGATAACCGCTGAAAGCATCTAAGTGGGAAGCCCACCTCAAGATGAGTGCTCTCACTACAAAAAGTAGGTAAGGTCACGGGCAGAACACCCGTTTATAGGCTCTAAGTGGAAGTGCAGTAATGTATGTAGCTGAGGAGTCCTAACAGACCGAGGGCTTGACCTCACAACCATTGTTAAATCGCGTTTTTTGCAGTCTTCAGGGTCTCTGACCCTACAATTTTTCCTGGTGCCTATGGTGCAGTGGTCCCACTCTGACTCCATCCCGAACTCAGTTGTGAAACGCTGCTATGGCTACGATAGTCTAGGGGTTGCCCTATGCCACAATCGCTCGGTGCCAGGTTCTA
>NZ_JACJQL010000162.1 GCF_014696625.1 Nostoc parmelioides FACHB-3921 | reverse complement strand
AAAAATGCTGATGGGTACGGTGACTCGTAAATAGCAATTGCTCATTTGTACCAGACAAGACCCATGACAGATGAAGTACATGAAATCGTCATTGATATTATTCAGCGTTGGCTAGAACAAGATAGTGATCCACCAAGCTGCCGACTATTAACCCGTACTGTTTTTATCACCGAATTGGTCAGCTTAAAAATCATCTACGAACAAAAACAAACGACTTATCAAAACGCTAGCTTTCAAGCAGGCCAACGCTGGCAGCAATCCCTGGAACTTCGGGCCAGTCATAGTGAACAATTAGTCAACGTACCATTTCTCGCACAAATTAAAATCAAGTACGGTCTAGAGCGCTTGCAAAAGCTAATTGATAGTGATGCTTTAGCCGGTTATACCAACTGGTGCAACCTGCGTGGATGGACAGATTTATTTGTGTATGAAGGTCGTTTCTGGGCATTTCCTCCTTGTGCCGTGCTGCCGCTCCCAATACAGTTCGGGTCAGAAATTTACTTATCAAACCAAGCTCAAGAAGTACATCGGTGAAGAAAGCAACAGTTTTGTAGAATTTTAAATCTTCTTGAGTCTGAATTTCAGCAAACCTACCTAAAGAAAGACATAGCACTGCTCTAGCACGATTTATAGTATCTATACAGTTAATACCTTGATTTGCAAGGTTTAAGCGCAAGTGGCAAAAACTAAAAACCATATTCTACTTTGTGAGGATTCACGAGACACCATTGACTTATTAAAATTGATATTAGAAATTGAAGGTTATAAAGTTGAAGCCTCTCAAAATGTTTGTGAAGGTATCACTAAATTTGAAAAAAACGCACCTGATTTATTAATTACAGATTTAATAATTCCTGGTGGGAATGGAAGAGAAATTATTAATTATATTCGTCAGAAATTACGACTAAAAAAATTCCCAATCATAGTGCTTTCGGCGTTTGCTGATGACTTAAAACTGGATAGTAAAATGTTTCTAATTTCCAAGCCCATACAAATTGACTTATTTGTAAAGACTGTTAAAACAATTTTATCCAAGTAAATCTAGATATTTCTCTCTTTTTTTAAGAAAAACTTATAGCAGATATGCGCTCTGGCATCTCAGCTACAAATAAAAAGCCAGAGGCGTTCCCAAACCTCTGGCTTACTGGTGGTCGTGTGTGTGTATACGAAGAAAATATGAATGGAATGAGCTTGAAACTCTACTATCACAATTTCACTCCAGCAGTAATCAGACTCCTTCTGCCCTTTGGCATGAACAACAAGAAAATAAAGTCACACCACAGAGTGAAGACGGCAATCGCCAAGAAGGGGTAGCTATAGCAGCTTACGTATACAAAAAGCTATGGACAATATAAAATTTTCTCAAGTATATAAGGTTGTCAATTATTTAGCATTTTCTATCTCTTTTTTGTCAGTATTAGCTTAGTTAATAACTTACTAATCAATTACAAGAGACTACTAAATTATTGTTAAGGCAGGCATCGCTAACTACACCAAAGCTGGTTAATTATTCATCGGTGTTAGATACTATCTTTTAGTATGGGTAAAAACCTAGTTCAGCCCGGTGAAATTTCTTTCATTGGGTTTTATTTTTCTGAAGCGTTCGCACTATAGGCAGTTTAACTGATACGACGCTGCCACTCGCCAAAAACCAAGAGCAAAATCTGTTTATGGGGCGGATACACCGAATTTCTTATAGTATCTCTTGATTACTTACGCGTTTTATAGTACATTAGTTCTAGTCAATACCTCCTTAGCTGACCGAAAATCAAACCCCGCTTTCTTTGTGGGGTTTATTTTTGC
>NZ_JACJQL010000161.1 GCF_014696625.1 Nostoc parmelioides FACHB-3921 | reverse complement strand
AAAAATGCTGATGGGTACGGTGACTCGTAAATAGCAATTGCTCATTTGTACCAGACAAGACCCATGACAGATGAAGTACATGAAATCGTCATTGATATTATTCAGCGCTGGCTAGAACAAGATAGTGATCCACCAAGCTGCCGACTATTAACCCGTACTGTTTTTATCACCGAATTGGTCAGGTTAAAAATCATTTACGAACAAGAACAAACGACTTATCAAAACGCTAGCTTTCAAGCAGGCAAAGGCTGGCAGCAATCCCTGGAACTTCGGGCCAGTCATAGTGAACAATTAGTCAACGTACCATTTCTCGCACAAATTAAAATCAAGTACGGTCTAGAGCGCCTGCAAAAGCTAATTGATAGTGATGCTTTAGTAACTTGTGCCGACTGGTGTAAGTTGCGTGGATGGACAGATTTATTTGTGCATGAAGGAAGTTTCTGGGCTTTTCCTCCTAGTGCCGTACTACCCCTGCCAATCTTTGAGGCTTCTTGTTACTTGGCTATCTAGAGGCGATTGAACTTGATATATCCTCATGCTTTTGGTAGAGGATAGCTGTCACTGTGATAGTCATGCTGTTTAATAACAACTATTTCTTCTAACTTTTTTCTTTGTGTTGAATAAAATTAAATTTTTCCTTCAAGGATTAATCCAAGGACTCAAGAGTGATTACTGGGCAGAAATTACCACCCAATACCCTCACTGCATTTACTATTTTGGCCCTTTTCAAACTTTTGTGGAAGCGAAAGCTGCTAGTCCCGGATACGTTGATGATCTCTCAAGCGAGGGTGCTTTGGGGATAAAAGTCGTTATTAAACGCTGCCGTCCTGATGTATTGACGATTTTTGATGAACAAGTGAGCTAAATAGCAACATTGCTCAGTTGAGGCTGGGAGTAGGATTTTAATAATAAAAAATATGAGCAGATATGCGTTCTGGAATCTAAGCTACAAGTAAAAAGCCAAAGGAGTTCCCAAACCTCTGGCTTACTGGTGGTCGTGTGTGTATACGGAGAAAAGATGAACGATCTTGAAACTCTACTATCACAATTTCAGTCCAGGATTAATCAGAATCCTTCTGTCCTGTGGGGTGGACAACAAGAAAATAAAGCCACACCAGAGAGTGAAGACGGCGCTCGTCTAGAACAATCTATCCGCAAATTTATATTCATTAAATATAATTAGATAAAAATCAATATAAATTCCCCCAGGTGATAATGATTAAACTTCAATAGTTCACGTTTATCCACCTTAAGCAAGTTTAATCAGCCAACGAAATCATCAAAGGTAGCGATTGGGAATGATAAGTTTAAATTGATGGCTCGTTGTCGCGTGGCTGTCATCAAGGAAGATACAATACTTTGGGGTGTGGATTACACGAAAGTACACTTTAGCATTCAGCTAGCGATTAGCGCACCGTCTAAGCTGAGGCGGCAATTTTAACCTGGGTAGTGTCTACTTGCTTGGTGCCATCTACTTTGGCCGCTACATATTCGAGATGATTTAGGATGTCCTGGCTTGGCACAGAACCCTTAAGGATAATAGTGCTACTATCTTGACAGATTTGTAGAGTTTCAATTTCATCGATATGTGGTGCTTGCTCGAAAGCCTCAGCCACACGTTTAGCTAAACCGAGTTGATCGTATTCACCCTCAAGTCCCATATATTCAGGAGGTGGTGGAGGTTGATGCTCTCCAGCCTTCTCGCGCCGAGAGAGATCGTACTCACCAGTCAGCCCCGGACTCATGCACGTTTCCGATTGCCCAGAGTCCCTTGTCTTTAGTAGGCTGATAGTTTCTTGTTCACAAACTCTTTTTAGCCAACTCATGAGTATTACCTACTTACCGTAGTTTGTATCCTTATACTCCCTTTCGCTGTTGATTTTTTATTTTCCAAACTGCAAATTCTTACAGAGATAAGGCAATGAATTGGGCATTCTTGCAACACCTAAAACTTGATCTCTTATAAGGGAGTATCTCTTTCTAAGATAACTGTCACTACTGTTGATAACTTCTACTAAAAGAAAGGGTTTGATATTAAATCTGTCCTTTCAACTCAAGGGTAAACAATGGGTGAAAATTAATACTGGCGATGCTGCTTATGACTGCCTCTTGTGAGGAGATAGCCTTTGTGGAAAGCATTTTAGAGGCGGTCAACCTGATAGCTGTTATAGAGCAAGTGGGACATGGAACTTCCGTTAACTGTGCGGCCAGCGTCTCTACCTCACACAACAAATCGATTTGGCATTACCTGATTCTAAAACTGGGGAACGCAACTTAAGAATAGTAACGAGCTTACTTAAGAAGATAACCAAAAATCAGCTAAACATTAATACTTGTGCATCTGTTTGATATAGGAGTAGAGAATTTCACGTTCGCCACCCTTTGAGACAATGAAGCATTATGGCTTTGCTATTTCTTCAATAGCATCACCTAAATTGACCGTTAAGTTTGTAATCTAGGATATTGAATAATCACCAACTTCTATCAGTACCAATCTCATGGGCATCTACTTCAATAAAGCAGTAATCCATGTCAGCATGAGAGTCCATTTCTTGTATTAAATCCCAAACTTGCTTATCCAAGTCCTCATCATTTTCGTAGGGGATAGTGAGAATGTACTCATGGCTATTA
>NZ_JACJQL010000160.1 GCF_014696625.1 Nostoc parmelioides FACHB-3921 | reverse complement strand
TTCCTTTGTAATAATAGAGATGGATTCGTAAACAAAATTGATAGGTTACTCTTCTTCAATTTTGAATTTTGAATTTTGAATTTTGAATTGCTTCAGTTAGACTATCAACAAAGGTTGTCGGAGCTAGAGGCTAGTCGCAACCCCTTTGCTACGGTCGTAATGGCTCACTTGGTAGCAGTACAGACCCGCAGTAATAGGTCGCAAAGGAAACAATCAAAACTGGCTTTAGTTCGTCGGCTGTATGAGCAGGGATTTGAACGTGAGGCTGTTGTTAACCTGTTGGCTTTTATTGATTGGATGCTGACGCTACCATTAGATTTAGAACTAGAGTTCATCAGAGAAGTCGAACAATTGGAGGCACAACAGCGTATGCAGTACGTTACTAGTTTTGAGAGAATTGCGCGAATAGAGTCTTTATTAAAAGGCATAGCTTTGGGATTGAAACTAAAATTTGGCACACCTGGGCAAAACTTATTACCTGAAATTGAGCAAATTGAAGATTTCAGATTGCTGGAATCAATCTTGTCAGCAATAGAAACAGCAAATACCGTTGATGAATTGCGTTCTATTTATCAGACAGCAGATGAAACTCCAAGAGAAAATTAGGGTCTTAATTTGCTGGTAATTTCCTCTTTCAACTAACAATTAGTTAGAACTTTCCTCCTACGTGTGGTCGAAATGTCAGATTAATTCGCGTAGTCACAAACTTATTGGTTTTCGGAACCTGATGTACGTGAGTAGACTGACAACCCGGTAGCATCACCAACAAACTCCCATGCTCCAGCCAAAAGTCAGTAGGCTTACCACCGATGGGCTTAATCTGGAACTTGCGAACTGCACCTAAACTGACAGATGCGATCGCCGGCTCAACACCCATAGATGACTCCTTATCTGCGTGCCAGCCTATACTGTCCTGTCCACTTCTATATTGGTTGCCGATAACGATGCGGAAGCTGTAACCAGTGAATGCGGTGATTTTGTCACGTAACTTAGCTAAAGGCTCTGTCCAGTCAAGGGGTTTAAGCAGTACGCTATTGGAGTAAAGGTAATCGCAACCCTCATCCCCATAAATGCACTCCAGCCGAGGGACGGGCATAGTTTTACCCAGCATTTTTATCTGGTTTTGCTGCCATTGTAGTTGTTGACAATGTTGATATAACTCGTCAGCTTCTTGCTTATTCAAGAAATCGGGGTGATAAGTAACAGGGAAAACGGCTGTGGTTGGGTCATTGAATAGTAATAACTGTTTCATACATACTCTCCATTAGCGATCGCCTGAACAATTTCTTCTGCTCGTTGTTGAGATATTGCCTCAAGCGGATTTTTGTAAAAGCCAAGAATCTGCGACTTGGGACGAATGATAGTCCTTTGAGAAGTCGTGCGTTTATCCCACACAAAGCAAGAGATGGTGATATTATCAGTAGCCCAACGAGTACCGTGTTTGTCCTTTCTGAACGAGAATCTCGGCAAAGTCAGTACAAGTGATGGCGGGTGCTGCTGTAAAAATTCAGCCCGGTCATCACATGGTTCAAGAAAACTTGTGAGGAGAAAAGCGGCGACACCTACACGCGCTTTCTTAAACGCATTTTTAATGATGGGTGCGGCGTACACTCCATACGGTGGATTAGTACAGATCCAATCGCACTCAGGTAATTTATCCCAGACTTCGGGTAATGTCGCATCGTAGTAATAATCCGCCTGTTTGTTTGGGTCAATATCGTTAGTCCAGAGAGACTTTGTGTAAGGCCACACTTGAAGTAGGGAAGAGATCGCTCCATGTCCCGCACAAGATTCACCAATGACACCCGATAGTTTCACATGGCGTAGTAATTCAGTGGTGAACCAGGACGGTGACTCGTAAAAGTTGAGAGGGTGTTTACTGAAAGTTTCGCTTGAAGTAACAGTAATTTTGTGTTCTGGTGTTAGTAATGATGTGCTAATCATGCTGCATCTTCCTCCTCAACATTCGTCAAGTTTTCATTGCTGATAATTTTGGCGCTGATGGATTCAAAATCGACTTGAAAAATGTTTAAATCGGGAGTCAATTCCCCAGAGTTATAGCGGTCTGTTATGTGCTGTTTAATAGCATCCTCTGTCAGACCATCAGGTATTGTGATATGAGCTTCTTGGTAAACTTTTTCTACTAACTGAACAATGACTTTCATTTAGCTTTATCCTCTAAAACTAAGGAGTGTTTTTGTAAGGCGGTTGTTACTGAAGGAAGCGGCAATCGCTTTTATTTTTGTTCTTCTTTGGATATCCCTTCCCAGAAATGTTCAATGAAATAATAGACTTGCTCCAAAACTTGGGGTAATAAAAATAAGTGAACTTCCCACACGGCGATAACTCCACCAGCAAAACATTCTGCCAGTTCAATCCGAACTAATTCTGGTACAGCACTTTCTAAAAACTTGAGTGTATAGTCTTCGTTGTCAGGTAAATGAACAAAAAAGTATTCATCATACATGGCACAAGCTTCTAACCCGTATTTCTCTGCTACCGTTTTTCGTAGACTGTTCATAATCTTGAATCACCCAGAAATTACTTGTACTATTTGGGGCAACCACCGCAGTTGGAACACAGTTTGATTACACCCCTTCGCCAAAGCAGGAACCATCCGCCCCCATCGTTTACCTTCATCAGTTGGTCGATAGGGAATTTTGCGGTCATCAGTACGATATTGCAATCCAGAGTTTAGAAGTAAGTGATTAACGGCTCTGGCTGACATCCCAACTACTTC
>NZ_JACJQL010000016.1 GCF_014696625.1 Nostoc parmelioides FACHB-3921 | reverse complement strand
TTCGTTTCCCAGGAATTACGGGCAGCAGAAGACCCAGAATTTGAAACCTTCTATACCAAGAACATTTTGCTGAACGAGGGTATCCGCGCTTGGATGGCTCCTCAAGACCAACCTCACGAAAAATTTGTATTCCCCGAAGAAGTATTACCTCGCGGTAATGCTCTCTAAGCATGATTTAAGATTCATCGCTTGCCATTGTGTTAAAACCTCCGCCAAAAAGCGGGGGTTTTTCTTTTTTTGGTCGATTCTTCAGTTGACTATGGACTAATCTCTAAACTTGTATGTTATATTGAGCGAAGGTGAAAACCCAGAGATAAATTCTCTGCCTTTTTGAGACTAAGACCGTTTAGGCAACAAGGAGGTGATGCCCATGATAGAAAGTAGTAAAAGCATGGGTCATCAGGTTGCAGTTAGCCGGCTGTGTGCCGGGGCTGTTCTCTAAAAGTTAGCCTTAGTCTTTTCGAGACTAAGTTAGCTCCAAAAGCTAGGCTAAAGCTCGGAGTTCCTTCCGGCAGTCTGGTTGCAACCTGAAGACCCGCTAGACCGCTCTGACTTAGATTATCCGATCTAAATCAGAGCGGATAGTTTTTTATGGGTGAATTTTCAGATATTGCTGCATACAACTACCTTCTTCTTGTCTTGTTTCGGCAAGAGAAGTTTGCGATATCAAAAAATGACAAGGTGACATAGCCATACACGTCTTTTGAACATAGGAGATTTGACCAATGGCGCAACTACTAGGCGATGCAGAAATTCAGTCACAAGCTAGCAAACTATCTGGGTGGACGTTAGAGGGTTCTAAGTTGCAGACTACCCGCAAATTCAAAGACTTTATTGAAGCGATCGCATTTGTCAATAAGCTGGTAGAACCGGCGGAATCAGCTGGACATCATCCAGATATAGAAATCTCTTATAACAAAGTCAAAGTTACACTAACAACCCATGATGCAGGTGGTTTGACACAAAGAGACTTTGATGTAGCAGCAACGATTTCCCAAATCAACTAATCATTTTTTGATGGTGCTTGGAAGCTACATACACCAATGTATAACTTTCGGTACACAGGGAGTTGTACATTAGATACTCCCTTTTGTAATCTAACTACGAATCAGTGTGACAGTTAATGAGGCGATCCCTCCTATCTTGCCATACAGTCGAAATGCTCTATAATAATCAGCTATATGGGTACGTTTTTGCATAAGTTAATTGCATTAATTTTTAACACTAAGTTAATCAATCATCAGCTTGGCAAAAACTAAAATTGTAATAGTGGCAACTATGCCTCATCAAAAGATTTCAATAAGATGTCACATTTTTGAGAGTAGCTGCAACAAGAACAATTATCTATACAAGGTGTGAGGAGAAAAGTAAAAATGTCTAATCTATTGTGGAAATCCCTAGTGGTTAGCCCTGCTGTTTTAGGCGCAACACTATTAGTGTCGTCAGCAGCGATCGCAGCTACAAATGCAACTACAGAATTATCAGTAACAGAAACAGTAGTACCTACTGAACTAGCTCAACAACCAGAAATTGTGGCTCAAGCAGCCCCAACAACCGAAGATACAAAGGTTATTGACCAAGTTAACCGCTACAGCAACGAAGGTAAAGGTAACGCTCAAAGCCAAGTAACTTCCGTTTCTCAGTTTTCTGACGTACAACCAACCGATTGGGCGTTCCAAGCATTACAGTCTTTGGTTGAGCGCTACGGTTGTATTGCTGGTTACCCTAACGGTACCTATCGCGGAAACCGTGCTTTAACCCGCTATGAATTTGCGGCTGGTTTAAACGCCTGTTTGGATCGCGTCAACGAACTGATTGCTACAGCAACAGCAGACCTAGTAACCAAGCAAGATTTAGCTACCTTACAACGCTTACAAGAAGAATTTTCTGCGGAATTAGCAACCCTGCGCGGTCGTGTAGATGCTTTAGAAGCACGGACTGCGGAATTGGAAGCTAACCAGTTCTCTACAACTACAAAACTAGTTGGTGAAGCTATCTTCGCGGTTACCGATGCTTTCGGTGAAAACACTGGCGACGCTAATAACACTGTTTTCCAAAACAGAGTTCGTCTAGGCTTGCAAACCAGCTTCACAGGTAGAGATGTTTTAACCACCCGTTTAGCGGCTGGTAATGCAACTGGCTTTGATTTTAGAGATAACAATAACAACTTTATTGATGCTGGTGGTCAAGGACTACAAACTTTCCAAGTTGGTAGTACTGGCAACAATAGTGTAGAAATAGACCGATTGACCTATGAAGCACCCTTTGGACCAGCTCAAGTTTACCTTGCAGCTAGTGGTGGACGGCATAGCCATTATGCAGCAGTAAACAACCCCTATTTCTTTGACAAGACTGATGGCGGTAACGGCGCTTTATCTACATTTTCCTCGGAAAATCCCATCTACCGCATTGGTGGTGGCGCAGGTATCGCCTTCAACGTGCCTTTCGGTCAAGGCGGTAGTATCTTAAGACCTAGCTCTTTGACCGTAGGTTATTTGGCCTCGGATGCTAATAACCCTGGCCCTAATACCGGTCTATTTAACGGTGACTACGCTGCTTTAGGTCAGTTGAACTTTAGTGTAGGCGATCGCTTGGCGTTGGCTGCAACTTATGTTCATGGATATCATGGTGCAAGTGGTAGCGCCTTATTTGACTCTGGAGCAGATGGTGCCATTGTAGGTAGTTCATTAGCCAATAATAATAGTTTTCTTAATGCTTCTTCCAGCAACTCCTACGGTTTGTCTGCGGCATTCAGACCTAGCGATAAACTATCAGTTAGCGGCTTTGTATCTTACAGCGATGTCACAGGCTTCGGTGCAGGTGATGACAGAGAAGTTTGGAGCTACGGTATCGGTGTAGCATTGCCTGACTTTGGTAAGAGAGGTAACGTCCTGGGTATCTTCGCAGGCGCTCAACCTTATGCACGCGGTGTCCAAGCTGGTGCTAATGAAGTTCCTTACCAAGTTGAAGGTTTCTACAAATATCGCGTATCTGACAACATCTCCATCACCCCTGGTGTAATCTGGTTGACTAACCCCGGTCAAGCCAGCAATGCAGATGATGCGATCATCGGTACTCTAAGAACAACCTTCACTTTCTAAGCTATTAAAAACTTCTAGAAAGTTGAATATAACTGGAACCCCGCTACTGAGCGGGGTTTTTTGCTGTCTTTAGCAGTAATGCACAAACCCTACTGCTTAACCGGAGTATACTAGAGTAAGTTAGGACTAAACACTTAACGCTCTATTCATAATTATTCACCACTCACTTATTGCTTGTGGAACTATCGTGTAAATCAGAATACGCAATTCTTGCCTTACTAGAAATGGCAACTCATTACGACAGTGGCGAACCTATGCAAATTAGGCAAATCGCCGCTCAACAAAGCATACCCGATCGCTATCTAGAACAACTATTAGCGACATTAAGGCGCGGGGGTATACTCAGAAGCCAACGTGGGTCAAGAGGCGGCTATTTTTTAGCCCGCGAACCCCGAAAAATTAGCATATTCGAGATATTGGAATGTTTGGAAGGGTTAGAGGTGAAGACTAGTGAAGAAAATCTCAAGTCTCAAACCTTAGATGCTTCTGTGATAGAAGAAATTTGGCAAGAAGCGCGTCAGGCGGCAAATTCCGTTTTGAAAAAATATAGCCTACAGGATCTTTGTGAAAAAAGAGATTCTCGAAGGCAATTGGATGTGATGTATTACATTTAGTCGATAGTCCATAGTCAACAGTCCAGAGTTTAGAGATTGTGGAGTAAACACTGGGATACGGAAGAATAATTAATGACGAATCACTATTGACTAATGACCAATGACCAATGACTAATAACTAAATAACTAATTAAATAAGGAAAAATTATGCGGGTTGCTCGTAACATTACAGAACTTGTTGGTCGTACACCTTTAGTACAGCTAAATCGTATTCCTCAAGAGGAAGGATGTGTAGCTCAGATTCTTGTGAAGATGGAAAGTATGAACCCATCATCATCTGTGAAAGACCGAATTGGGGTGAGTATGATTAATGCAGCTGAACAGGAGGGGTTGATTGCTCCTGGGAAGACTGTATTAGTAGAACCCACATCGGGAAATACAGGGATTGCTTTAGCAATGGCAGCAGCCGCCAAGGGTTATCGCTTAATTTTAACGATGCCAGAAACCATGAGTGGTGAGCGTCGGGCTATGTTGCGGGCTTATGGAGCGGAGTTAGAATTGACACCGGGAATGGAGGGAATGAGTGGAGCGATTCGCCGCGCGCAGGAGATAGTGAATACTACCCCTCATGCTTATATGTTGCAGCAGTTCCGCAACCCAGCGAACGTGAAAATACATCGGGAGACTACCGCCGAGGAAATATGGGAAGATACTGATGGTCAGGTAGATATGATTGTCGCAGGGGTGGGTACAGGTGGTACGATCACAGGTGTAGCGGAAGTGCTGAAAGCCCGTAAACCAAGTTTTCAGGCGATCGCAGTTGAGCCTGCCAATAGTCCAATTTTATCTGGAGGCAAACCAGGCCCCCATAAAATTCAGGGAATTGGTGCGGGATTCATCCCCCAAGTGCTGAAAACACAATTGATTGATGAAGTGATAACAGTTACAGATGAAGAAGCGATCGCTTACGGTCGGCGTTTAGCTAGAGAAGAAGGGCTATTGTCTGGGATTTCCAGTGGTGCTGCTTTGTGTGCAGCCATCCGCGTAGCTCAACGTCCAGAAAACGCAGGACGCTTAATTGTATTGATTCAGCCGAGTTTTGGAGAAAGGTATCTCAGTACACCATTGTTCCAAGACCTAGAAACAAAGGCAACAGCTAGCATTAGCTAACGTAATTTTGGATGAATGGTCGATTCTAAAAAAGATTCAAATCACTACGAAACTCTCAAAGTCAGCCCTAAAGCCAGCCAAGCGGAGATCAAGCAAGCTTATCGCCGCTTGGTAAAATTATTTCACCCGGATAGTAATCAGGAAACAGCAGATAAAGAGCAGATTATCCGAATTAACGCAGCTTATGAAATTTTAGGCGACAATCAAAGTCGCCTCAATTATGATGAGGAACTGCGGGATAAATCTCAGAAATTCAAAGGCGATCGCCTACAGCGTACTGCATCAGCACAAAAAGAATATCAGGTAAAACGTAAAAGCGGCAAAGATGCTGATGAACAGGTAGAAGAATGGCTACGCTTGGTATATCAACCAGTCAATCGTTTACTTTGTACTATTCTCAGTTCATTGGAAGAACAGATTGAGGAACTAGCTGCTGATCCCTTTGATGATGAACTATTAGACGAGTTTCAGGAATACTTACAAACTTGTAAAGACAACTTCAAGCAAGCCCAAACAATTTTTCGCTCTCGTCCCAACCCTCCTAGTATGGCCAGAGCCGCCGCGCACCTTTACTACAGCCTCAATCAAGTAGCAGACGGAATAGAAGAATTGGCTTACTTCCCCTTAAACTACGACGATCGCTATTTACACACAGGTCAAGAATTATTCCGTATCGCCACAAGATTGCACTGCGAAGCTCAAGCATCTGTAAGCAGTCATTAGAGATTAAAGAATATTTCCTGTAATTCTTTTCACCCAGTCCCCAGTCCCTAATCCCCAGTCTCCAGCTATATCTCAATTTCTCAGTCTGACATTCGTTAATTTGATGGATATGGATAGTATTCCCTTAACTACAGACAAAGAAATTAGTTTATGCTGGAAAGAGTGAAAGATTAAGAAAGTTTAAATTTTGCTCCCAGTTTACTCATGCAATGTATTGTAAATCGCCGCGCTCAGTTTTCGGCTAGCCATCGCTATTGGTTGCCAGAACTGAGTGAAGCCGAGAATATTGAAAAATTTGGTGCTTGCTCTCGATTTCCTGGGCATGGACACAACTATGTCATATTTATCTCCCTGGCTGGAGAACTAGATGAATATGGCATGGTGTTGAACTTGTCTGATGTGAAACAAGTAATCAAGCGGGAAGTTACCAGCCAACTGGACTTTTCCTATCTCAACGATGTGTGGGCAGAATTTGGGCAGACTTTGCCGACTACAGAAAATATCGCACGGGTTATCTGGCAGCGACTAGCCTCTCACTTGCCTTTAGTCCGTGTGCAGTTATTTGAACATCCTGAACTTTGGGCAGATTATCAAGGAAACGGAATGGAAGCTTACCTCACTATCAGCACTCACTTTAGCGCCGCCCATCGGCTGGCTCATCCCAATCTTAGCCAAGAAGACAACACAGAAATTTATGGTAAATGTGCGCGTCCCCACGGTCACGGACACAACTATCATTTAGAAGTGACAGTCAAAGGCGAGATTGATCCACGCACCGGTATGATTGTCGATTTAGGTGCTTTGAATCAGGCGATTGAAGATTATGTTGTGGAACCATTTGACCACACATTTTTGAATAAAGATATTCCTTACTTTGCTGAGGTTGTGCCAACGGCTGAGAATATCGCTCTATACATTAGTAACTTACTGCGATCGCCCATCCAAGAACTAGGAGCCAAACTTTACAAAGTTAAGCTGATCGAGAGTCCAAATAACTCCTGTGAAATATACAGCACAGATTCAGAATCGAACACTGTCAATACAGCAAAACCAGAACCGATTTTAGCGCGGATCTAATTGTTTCAGTGTTTACGGGATGTAGAAAACTTCCTGTGGGAAAAATACAAACCAAAATCAAGTAAGGTGAGTCTCCAACTTCGCCTTCGTTGGAGACTCACGTTTATTAAGAGTTTGCTATTAAGTAAACTCTATAGTTTCTACAAACCCTAAAATGTTTTCTTTAATGTTCTGAGCTTCTTCTTCAATGGAGGTAGGCATATCTCCATTAAAAAAGCTACGCTGGTTGCTAACTATATACAGAAAATCATCTTTAATAAAGGAAATCAAACCTCGATAGGCGTTCAATCTAGTAATAGTACCGTTGTTCTCGGCTTGGGAAATTGTTGAGCCATTAGGCATATCTACCAGGGCATAATAATAGCCTAGTGTCTCATTTTCTTGATATTCTGTATACTTAACTTCCGCGTTGGGTATATTATTCAAAATTGCCTGTGGTACATACTTTTCAACCATGATTGAGCGGAGATATTCTTGTTTTTCCGTAGAGTCAAATTCCTCTAATTGTTCTGGAGGTATGGGATAGTAATCAATTCTTAATAAAGTGCCGAAGTCATCTGAGAAACCAACTACACCTTCTTGACTTTGAATTTTACCGCCTTGTTCGGCATCAACGGGAATGGGTACAGTGAAGTTACCCAAGGGTGATTCGTATACCTCATCAGAGTAATTTTCTACTGTGAGAATATCATCGTCTTCATCTAAGTAATCTTCATTTTCTAAATCTTGGAAGGCTGCTGTTACCTCTTGGATGATTTCTTGGGCTTCGTCTTCTTCCAGCTTTAATGCTACCTGAAGCTTTTTGAGATAAGCCTGTTTCTCTTGGGGAACTACTAGCTGTTCTTCGTCTAGCAGCATAATGACCCCACCTGCAAAACCATCCCAGACTAATTCATCGGTGAGGGCTTGACTCGCTGCATTAAATAAAGCCCCGACTCCCTCATCTTCGACGATGGCTATGAGTTCATCGACCGTTTCAATAATTTCATCTTCTGAATATTCAGCGAAAACTTCAAATTCCCAAAGTATGCCGGCGATACTTTCTGCATCTATCTCCTCAATATTAGAATCAGCAATGGCGGTAACGACAGCGATCGCAGCAACTGCTTCTTCCGGGCTGAGTGATTCTTCTATGGTCTTTTTTGAGTTAAAGACCTGATCGTAACTAGTCATAAGTGTTACCTCTAGCGAAACGCGAGTTTACACAAAACTGGAGACTCCTATAACAATAGGAAGAAGAAAACGGGCTTTTCATCTACAATGTTTGGTATTTGTCCAATCATCGCAAATCATTAGTACCATAACCCTGGAATTTGAGCCTCTAGCAATTGAGTTATTTATATTAATAAACTGCGATCTCTTAGTTGCATATTTACCTATATTTACAAAGCGATCGCTCTTAAATTAATCTTTCTTGCAGAGAATATTAGTAACTAGTTATCGATCAACGTGATTAGGTTAAGAAATATAGATATAGCTGTTGACTGTTGACAGTTCACAGTCAACAGCCCTTATTAGTAGTTATGCAATTTAGACGGGCATCAGCTTAATCTCAAATAGTCATCCTACATTCAAGCCCTGACTAATCAACACTATTGTTGCCTATAGCTGTTCCTGCCAAGTAACCTGTTGTCCAAGCACTTTGAAAATTAAATCCACCTGTAACACCGTCAATGTCCAAAATCTCTCCAGCAAAGTAGAGATTTGGCACTAGTTTACTTTCCATTGTTTTGAAATTAATTTCCTTCAGATTCACACCGCCACAGGTAACAAACTCTTCTTTAAAGACTCCTTTACCATTAATTAAATATTGTCCTTGAGTGAGTTCTTGAACTAGCAGATTTAAGGTTTTATTGGATAATTCTGCCCAGCGTTCATCTGTAGTGATGCCGACACGAGCAATGATATATTGCCAAAGACGGTGTGGTAAATCAACGCCGCGATGTAAAGCGATCGCCCGCTTTCCCCATTCATTTTTTATTGCTAGGATATTTTGCCGTACTTGTTCTTGAGAAAAATCGGGCAACCAATTAACTGATAAGGTTGCTTGATAATGTTTATCATGTAGCAATCTTGCGCCCCAGGCGGAAAGCTTGAGAACAGCCGGGCCACTTAAGCCCCAATGAGTGATTAACAAAGGGCCAGTTTGTTCCAGTGGTGATGCACCATCAACACATAACCGCAACCGCGCTGGGTTAACGCTAATACCTGCTAACGCCCGCAACTTAGCCTCAGAAATATTAAAAGTAAATAGTGATGGAACTGGCGATTCAATATGATGTCCCAATTCTTGGGCTATTTGATAGCCGACACGACTGCTACCCGTAGCTAATAATAGGCGATCGCATTTGATGATCTTTCCCGACCTGCAAAAAATCTCAAACTTACTTCCCTGTGACTGTTTAATTGATGCAACAGCCACTCCTGTTAATATTTCCACCCCTGCGGCTGTGGCTGCGTTCATCAAACAATCTACAATCGTTTCCGAACTGTCTGTGATGGGGAACATCCGCCCATCAGCTTCAGTTTTTAAACGCACACCTTGGGTCGCAAACCAATCTACTGTATCTTTAGCCTGAAAGCGTGCGAAAGCGCCCCGCAAAGCTTTACCACCTCTGGGGTAATACTGCACTAACTCATTTGCATCAAAACAAGCATGAGTCACATTACAACGCCCACCGCCAGAAACACTCACTTTCGCCAGTGTTTGACGACTGGCTTCAATTAACGTAACTTCTGCTTGGGGGTTAACTCTAGCACAAGCGATCGCACCAAAGAATCCTGCGGCCCCGCCGCCCACAACTACAATTTTTGAAGGTAGCAATTTTCCAACTTTCTTTTCTAGATCACCTACTTTCTAGGCTAGTACAGCACGGTGGAAATAAATTTCTTATTGTCAATCTTTCAAAACCTCTGGACACAAGATTTTGAATTTTGCGTAACCCTTATCGTACTTATTTTTACAAATCTGCTGGTTCAAATAAATCTTTTGTCGCACCGCAAACCGGACATACCCAGTCTTCTGGGATATCCTCAAAGGGCGTACCCGCAGCTATACCACTATCTGGATCACCAACCTCTTGATCATACTCGTAGCCGCAAACAGTACATACATGAGTTACCATAGCCTTCCCCTGAATGATTATTGGGATGGCTTTTAATATACAAGTAACGCCTCAAATAAAAATCTACAATCGAACATAAAAATATTTCATCTCTAGCTTTTGATTTCCCAATAGAGGGTTTATCAGCCTCAAGTCTGGCATGATTAAAATAATTGGTGTCAATTTATACGATTTTAATTTTTTTTAGTCGTTATACTCATCTCTAGGTTCTACCTGGGAAATCTGAAGTGGCTTTGCCACTTCTTTTTATGAGTGCAATTACCTGGCTGAAAAAAGTAAAAAGTCATGATAGATAACTTTTTACTTTTTATCTTTCTTTAATCGTTAGTCAATTCATCTCGCCATTTAGTCTGAGTTTCCTTCGCCTCTGTCTCAGGCGATCGCGCTAACAGCCAAGTCTTCCACATCAAAGGTTTTTGTAATTCCACATGGTTGATTAATTGCATAATCGATTGATCTACTTTGATGGGATTTCTTAAATTAAACTGCATAGTCTGCAAAATGTTCCTCTCATCACTGATTAATTCCTGTACCAAAGAATTACTCAGCCATAACATCAAACGATTAAATAACCAACCGAACAGACCTTTACGTTGCTTGATAAAAAATATAGTTTGTACTTCTACCTGTTCCCCTGGAATTAACCGTAAAGCCAACATAAGATAGCAACGGCGTAAGTCTGTTCCTACGGTTAAAGTGAATGTACTGCCATACCAATAGCAAATACTATAAATAGGATTTTTGTATAAAGGACGAAAGACTTTTTTAAACGGTAAATCATGATATTGTCGTTTATATTTACTAAAAATAATGGCATTTTGATTTAATTCCTGTTTTTCAAAGCCAATATCTAAAACCTGGACTCCTTGAAAATATTGAGTATCAATAGCATTCAACATCATGAGATGAGGATGGCAATTTATCACAAAACTAGAACCGAGAACAGCCTCGTAATCCTGAAACTCTAACTCTGGAACGAATGGTACAGATTCTCGTGGGATTTCTCCAGTCCAAACCCAAATTATCCCGTACTTCTCTACTGTTGGCCAAGTTTTTAACTTGAGGGAAAGAGGTTCATCTAAACATGGAATTTCCACACATATTCCATCAGCATTAAATTTCCAGTGATGGAAAGCACAGCGTAATTCATTACCTTCAACAATACCTTCCCCCAAGTGAGCGCCCATGTGTGGACAGTAGGCATCACAAATAACTACTTGTTGATCTTGTCCACGATAAATTACTAGTTTTCTACCCAAGAGAGTGATAGATTTAACTTCATTGATTCCTAAATTATTAGATGGTATTAACCAATACCATCCCTCAATAAAACGTTCTGAATTATTAAAAATTTTCGGTTTATGAGTAGCCTTGATATGCGGAGAGTTTGCATCCATTTGAGGTTTCACTGACAGTGAAGCATTTACCTTAGAAATAGCATGGATATATTGCAAAAACAGTTATTTTGAGTACTGGCTTCAATAACCAAATTCATGATTAAGTAAATCAGTATAGACAAATTTAACTACGTCCTGGCGATCGCACACATTTTTGTAGAGAGGATAACGACGCGCTCAAGTAAAAATTACATATTAAAAAAGAAGCATTAAAGGCAAAAATTCATGATTTTGCGGAGTTTGGTATCATAATCTCAGAGTTTAAGTAAAATAGCTCTTGATTTCTGCAATATTCCCAACTCCTACATTCTTACTGATTATTATTATGTCTTACGACAGTAAAGTTATCTAGAAGTAGTAGGATGAAAGTATATAGTGATTATTGCATTAGACGATAAGATTGGCCGATCTATCAGGTATAGTATGGGCCATGCTTGACGAGAAGCTCACATAATTTTCTTGTAATACTAATGTGATTGATTTAACAGGAAACCCCTATGGAACCAGGGTTAAGATTACTAATTCAACTAGTACTAGAGTTTGCTCCTGTGTTTGTAAATATCATTCACAAGAGGAGCGAAGAAAGTCTAACCACAGCTAGATACCAAGTTCCCAATTTAATTCAAGGATTTCTCGAAACAATCAATAATATCAATGACATTGATAATTCAAATCAGAGTCTTGAACAAGAAAAACTTTGGCAGCAGCAATTGGTGGCTTATCAACGGGAAACACAAGCCCAAATTGCCAACCAACAGAGAGAGACGGCGTTAAAGCTACCAGAAGTTAACAAAATTCTTGATAGTTGGCCCTTAAGGTTATATCCATCACAAATTTTAGAATCCCATCATAGTTATGGACGTAAACCTCTAAAAGTTTTTATTGCACCTCCAAAAATCCATTTTGATAAATTCGATAATCAAGTAGAAACTTATTCTGAAATTGAGTTAATGCTGGCGGAGGGTTTACGAGAGTTTATCAATAAAAATTACCCTCTCCACAGTCCCACTAGACCGATAGAATTTTTAGCAGGAGCCTGGGATAGTAAAAGATTTCATAGTGAATCAAGTATCAAAGCTTTGTTTGGGATGTTAAAAACAGAGCCAATATTAATTTTAGAGTCGGAAAATGATGGAGATTATTTAAATTTTCGGATTGCTTATTGGGGCTTGACTCAGGGAACATACTACTATAAAACTATTTCTCGCCTGCCTTATAAAGCAATCGTTCAGAATTCTGCTAAAAATCGAGCTTTAGAGTGGAAAAGAATTAGAGATGAACTGATAGAAATAGGTGTAGATGTAGAAGAAATTAATGAATTCGGACAAGATAACGTTTTTAATTTAGCAATTTTAGAGAAAACAGAGAAATGGCAAGCAAAAGGTATTGATATTAGTAAATTATCTTTACAGTATCGAGTCAATCAGCAAGATATTGAACAACTTTGCCAAGTGCTAATCACTTGTCATTCTCTAGTTACGGCTTGGGTAGCGGATATTTATCATCTGGGGAATCATGATGTACCACCTCTACTACCAGAATTGTTACCAAGTTTGCTCAAAGATGCGATTGATGTACAATCACTGCAAACGATCGCCACAAGTTACAAGCAAGTTTACGAAGCTTTAGAAAAAGAACGACTTTACTGGATACCAGAATTATCTGTGCAGTTAGCCCAGAGTTTAGCCCACCTACCAGATAGTTCTTGGGCGCAAGCAGAGGTTGACTACTCCATCAACGCATGGTTAGAACTGCGTCAAGTTTCATTACAGCAATTCACTAGTCCCTTAGAGGCGATGCAGTCAGCCCTCAAGATAGAAGACGAAGAATATATCCAAAAGCTCAGAGAATATTTTACGGCCATAGGCGATCGCCACAGTTTAGAATCTGTAGAGAAACTGCTAGAAGCGATCGCCACCCTCAAATACAAACGTAGCCTAGAATACCCAGACCTCACCAAAACAATCACAGGACATTCAGGTAAAGTCACATCTGTGGATATTAGTATTGATGGCGAAGTTCTAGTTAGTGGCTGTACAGATCAAACAGTTAATATCTGGAATTTTCCCACTGGTAAACTCATCCGCACCCTCACAGGTGATTTAGGAGAAGTTTCCTCGGTAGCTATCAGTCCCGATGGTAATTTTCTCGCCGTTGGTAGCGGTGTACATCCCAGAAGTAACGTCAAAGTCTGGCATTTAAAAACAGGTAAACTACTCCATACCCTCTTAGGACATCAAAAACCTGTAAACGTAGTAGTTATCAGTCCAGATGGGCAAATTTTAGCTAGTGGTAGTAATAAAATTAAAATCTGGAACCTACAAAAAGGCGATCGCATTTGTACCCTTTGGCACTCCTCCGCCGTTCACGCCGTAGCCATTAGTCCAGATGGTACAATCCTCGCCAGTGGTAGTTCCGACAACAAAATTAGGTTGTGGAACCCCCGCACAGGCGACCCTTTACGTACTCTCAACAGCCATGATCAGGAAGTAAAAGCGATCGCCATCAGTCGAGATGGACAATTTTTATTTAGTGGTAGCGGCGACACCACCATCAAAATTTGGCATTTAATTACAGGCCAAATTCTGCATACTTTAACTGGACACTCAGGCGACATTCAATCCCTCACAACCAGTCGAGATGGACAATTTTTATTTAGTGGTAGCGGCGACACCACCATCAAAATTTGGCGCATTTCCACAGGCGAACTACTACACACCCTTACCGGACATTCAGCATCAGTTAATTCTGTAGCTATCAGTCCCGATGGTAATTTCCTCGCTAGTGGTAGCGCTGATCAAACCATCAAAATTTGGCAGATTGATCAAATACAATGAGCTAAATTCACTCCGACAAAAAACATCATGTTTATCCCCATCTTTATTGCAACAAAAACTAAAGCATCACTAGCATGGCTAAGATTAAATTTCATTGATCACCTTTGATTCTCCCATACCGCTTGGGCAAATCTTGACAATTGGTCTGTGGACTAATCGCAATCCTTTCTAGGATAGGGTATATTTATTTGATGTAATAGCTTTTCCTTCTGGAAAGCAAACTGCCGGGTAGTGTCTCGGCGTTGGTCGGTTACAGTTTTGTACAGACACGACCACAAAAAGTTAATGTCATCAGGAGCATCTGACGTATTTGACACACCATTTGCTATTTTTATGATTTAGGACAAGAATTACTCTTGTCCTTTATTTTTGGCAAATTTTTGTAGCCAAAATTACAGTTTTCTCTAGCAATATCACTAAATCTTAATATCCCCTTGTGTTTTTCTGGAATCTATGCGAATCTCATATTTGTTTAATACGGTAAACCCATAGATTTAGTGTACTATACTAATATTAAATTGCTAAATAGATATTCGGCTGATCATGGAACTTGACGTTGAACCAGTTAGGAGGCTTACGTTCTACTTATAGCTGGTGAACTCGAAGAATTTGGCAGCTTGGAGTTCAGGTAATTTTAGCCAACAATGGAAAACTATTTTACCCCTGGTATCCTTGTAGGAACAATTTTTCCCCACAAAAATACTAAGATACATCGTATTTTAGATTAATAAAATACGTGGAAATATCTGGCAATGCTAGTTTAAATTACCAAGTATTTACCTTAAAAAAATGGCAGACAATGAGCAGTTTTACCTAAAAATATATTTACTAATAATAACTAATATTATTCGCTAGTTAAAATATATGAAAAAGGATGTAGTATAGAGTCTATAAAAAATAATTTTCTTGTTAAAGACCGTTTTTGATTTCTATTTACAAACATATTATTTCAGGTATTAACATTAATAAAACATTAAATTAAAAAATATTGAAGAGGAAAAGACTGAAGAAATAATTAATGTTTTTTGTAGTAAAGGAGACGGCTATCATGTTCTTTGGACAAGTTGAAAGAGAACTATTATGGGTAGAAGTTCATTCACATTGGCAAAACACAAAATTACCAGATAATTTACAGTTAAAAATTGATCAAGGACAAGGCCAACAAGATATTTGGGAATGTAGTTGTGAAGATATACAGGAAGCATTAACAAAGCAGAAGCCGTTCTCAATGAAAAAATTCTATAGCCAAGGATGAAGGCGGGATTTGGGGAAGACTCAGGATGTTACTCATGGCTTTGGATATGTATGTTGACAGTTGACAGTTGACAGACTTAAAAGCCTTGTTTCGTCAGGGTTTTATCCTGGCTTGATATCCTAATCTATGTGACTACGGCTATAACTTCCTTTTTTGGGGACTTCCAGAAAATAAATTATTCAATGGGTCAGAGCAAATATGATCATTGTATTATTCCTCCCCTGCTTCCCCTGCTCCCCCTGCCTCCCCTGCTTACCAAAGCGATTGTATATTTTTTTAGTTGGAAGTCCCTTGAGGGTATCCCCCAAAAAAGCCTTCTGTCTCCTACAACCTTGAATATTGCCAAATTTCTTTCACCTAGCAAGAGAAGGAATTAATAACTAATGACTCATCTATTTGAACCACTAAGAATTCGTGAAGTTACTTTTCGCAACCGCATCGCCTTATCGCCGATGTGTCAATATTCCAGTACCAATGGCTTTGCTAATGACTGGCACTTGGTTCATTTAGGTTCTCGTGCAGTTGGTGGAGCGGGCTTGGTAATGACCGAAGCGGCGGCGGTGGAAGCTCGCGGACGAATTAGCCCCCAAGATTTGGGAATTTGGTCGGATGCACATATAGAAGCTTTGGCGAGAACCGTCGGCTTGATTCATAACTTTGGTGCAGTAGCGGCTATTCAACTAGCCCATGCAGGGAGAAAAGCCAGCACCTCTAAACCCAGCAAAGGGGGGAAATTTATAGATGAGTTTCAAGAAGGTTGGCGACCTGTGGTATCTAGTAGTGCGATCGCTTTTAGTAAAGAAAGCCCGGTACCTGAAGCCTTAAGTATTGAAGGTATCCAGCAAGTTATTCAAGCTTTTGTCCAAGCCACCAAACGTTCCCTGCAAGCTGGATTTAAAGTTATAGAAATTCATGCAGCCCACGGCTATTTATTACACCAATTTCTTTCTCCCCTAGTTAACCAACGCCAAGATAATTACGGTGGTAGCTTTGAAAACCGTACCCGTCTATTACGAGAAGTAGTTGAGGCTGTGCGAGAGGTATGGCCAGAGTCATACCCCTTATTTGTACGCCTCTCTGCCACGGATTGGGTAGATAAAGGATGGGATATTGAACAAAGTATTGCCATCAGCGACAAACTAAAATCTTTAGGCGTAGACTTAATAGATTGTTCTTCCGGTGGGGTTATACCAGGTATTAATATACCTGTGAAACCTGGATATCAAGCTCAGTTTGCCGAACGTATCCGTAAAGAAGCCAATATCCCTACGGGGGCAGTAGGTTTAATTACATCCCCAGAACAAGCCGACCAAATTATTCGCTCTGGTGTCGCCGACATAGTCCTATTAGGACGTGAACTCCTCCGCAATCCCTACTGGCCTCACCTAGCAGCGAAAGAACTAGGACACGAGAAACACTGGCCAGTTCAATATGACCGCGCTTGGTTGTAATTTTAGTGCTGAGAGTATCTTTACCCTTACACTCCCATACCCTTAAACCCCTGTTTAAAGCAGCTTAACTTTATCGTTATGCTGCCATTTTTTTTGGGAAGACTAGTCTTGATAGTAAATTCATATATTCTTTAAATTTTATGACAATAACTCTTCTGTGGGGAAGTGCTAGGCACTTCAGACAAAAGGCAAGACAGCAACTAACAGAAAGTGATGCTGTTGTGTTCTTCGGTGAAATTAATCACTGTGTTGGTTTGATAGTAGCTAGTTTGCAAAGCGCTTTAGGTGAGGTGTTGTATGTCCGCAATTAACCTCAAAAAGATTTTTAGCAAAAAAGAGTTACCTTTACTCCTGCAAAACTTAGTTGAGCAACTCAAGGTAGCAATTGATGTGGAACTAGTAGACGGCACAAAACTGCTGAGTATTGGGGAGCAAACTTCACAATCCAGACATTCAATTGAGGTGTCAGGAGAAATCATCGGTTGGGTTGTTGGTGAAGAACAATCCAGCATAATAGCTAGTTTGCTGTCATTTTTGGCAAAACAGGAAGCAGAGAAGAAAGAGCTGGCTAAAGAATTGTTGGAGCGATACCAAGAAATTGATTTGTTTGAGGATATCTCCACTCAACTGACTAGAAGTTTGGATACTAGACAGATTGCTCAACTCGTACTTAAAGAATTAAGTCAACTGATGGAATCGTCTGCGGGGATCATTCTGCTCCTCAGCCCAGATAAAACTGCCTTTGAAACTATTGCAGAATTTGGGCAGCTTTTTGGCCAAAATCAACCGCAACCAGGCCAGGGAATTATTGGCAGCATTGTACAATCTGGTCGGGCAGAACTGATCAATAATTTACCAGCCGATCTGCGGATAGATGAGCAAAAGAACGTCAACGCAATGATTTGCGTACCCTTGCGAGCAAAAGATCGGATATTGGGAGCGATCGCCATTGGTACAACCAAAACCGAAGCCTATAAAGCTGAACACCTCAAGCTTGTGAGCATTTTTGCCTCACAAACTGCGATCGCCATTGAAAAAGCCTTGCTTTATGAACAAAGCACTCAAGCCACCGCCCAAGCAAAAGCCCAAACAGAAAAACTTCAGCAAGCTCTCCATGAATTGCAATTAGCACAAACAAAGTTAATCCAAAGTGAAAAAATGTCCAGTTTGGGGCAACTCATGGCCGGAGTAGCCCACGAAATCAACAATCCAGTTAACTTCATTTGTGGGAATTTGAGGTACGTTGCTGAATACGCCAAGGATCTACTACACCTACTGCATGAGTATCAGAAATTCTTACCTTTGGCTCCGTCAGAGATGGAAGTAGATTTAGAAAATATTGATCTGGAATTTATCAGGGATGATTTGCCCAAATTGCTGGATTCCATGAAGGTTGGCACAGATCGCATTGTAGAAATTGTCAAATCCCTGAAGAATTTCTCCCGCCATGACGAAGCGGAAATGAAAACCGTCAATATTCAAGATGGCATCGACGGGACGCTAATGATTCTCCGCCATCGTCTCAAAGCTGGCCCTAATTATTCAGAAATTGAAGTCATTAAAGATTATGCCCAACTTCCTTTAATTGAGTGCTACCCAGGACAGTTGAATCAGGTGTTTATGAACATCTTGGCAAATGCCATTGATGCTTTAGAAGAGTTAAGAGTCAACGACCCTAAATTATTGACTATGGACTCTGGACTTTTGACTAAACCCCAAATCACCATTCGCACCGAAGCCCTAGACGATCAATGGGTGGTGATTCGCATTGCCGACAATGGCTCAGGTATCAAGGAAGATATCATTGGACGCATCTATGATCCCTTCTTCACCACGAAAGAAGTTGGGAAAGGAACTGGGTTAGGCATGGCCATCAGCCACCAAATTATTGTAGAGAGACATCATGGAATTCTCAAGTGTCGTTCTCAACCAGGTCAAGGTACAGAATTTTGGATTCAAATCCCAATCAATTGTTCAGCAATGGAAGTAGCTAAAGAGCAAAATCGTCTGATTCCTGACCTGAAGACTGCAACCTTAACAACCCCTACAAGCGAATTATCCCCAACTGCTGATGCAGACGGTTTCATTCCCTCCACAACTCCCACCTTCAAACCAACAGAATTGCTGCTCCGCCATACTCAACTGATCCGTCAACTTTCCGAACAGAACCCAGGCGTTGATACTGCATCCTCTGAGCAAATTTACCAAATTTTTCAACGTAATCCAATTTCGTTAAAACTTTACGCCACCTTGTTGTCCTGGTTCTGTTGTTCTAACCCTACACCAATCAATCACCAAGGAAACCACAACCATGTCTAGCCAACTTGATGAATGTAATCGCCTCCTTTGGGAAAAATGTCCTGTTGGTCTGGTATTGTGGCGAAAAAATGGCGCGTTGATTAATGTGAATCCCAGTTATGCTGACATTTTGGGGAGAACTGTCCCAGAAACCCTCAACTTAAACTACTGGCAGATTACTCCTGAAAACTATCTCGCCTCCGAGAGAACCATACTAGAGAAACTAGAACAGACTGGTTGTCACGAAGCCTATGAGAAGGAGTATCTTCACAAGGATGGACACTTGGTTCCCGTCAAAGTTTCCACTGTGGTGATTGAGAAAAATGGCGAGAAACTGATGTGGTCGAGTGTCGAGGACATTAGCAGCACCAGACAAGCCCAAAAAGAACGCCAACAATCGGAAAAAATCTTGAAACAGAGCGAAGCACGATACCGCTCTCTAGTGACAACTAATACACAAATTATTTGGGTCAGTTCACCAGAAGGAATTTGCTTTGAACTCAAAGACTGGATTGCTTACACAGGACAAACTTTAGCGGAAGCTGAGAACGGAGGCTGGATTGATGCTGTTCATCCCGATGATCGGGGCTACACCGGAGAAGCCTGGGGTATTGCTGTAGCCAACCGCAGCCAATACCAAATTGAATACCGGATTCGTGGCAAGGATGGCAATTATCGCTACTTTTGGGTCTGGGGCGCTCCCGTTATCGAAGAAGATGGTGATGTCCGGGAGTGGATTGGCACCTGTACAGATATTCACGATCGCAAGTTAGCAGAAGCCGAAAATCAACGTTTGAAGGAACGATATCGCTCTTTGGTAACTGCTAGTTCCCAAATTGTTTGGGGTACAACCCCAGAAGGATGGGGAATCAGTAGCGAAATGCTCACTTGGATAGCTTATACAGGGCAGAGTGAAGCGGAGGTTGAGGGTTGGGGTTGGCTTGATCCCATTCACCCCGATGACCGTACCCGTTCCTTGGAAGCCTGGAATGCGGCTGTAGCGACGCGCAGTATTTACCAAACCGAATATCGGCTACGGGGTAAAGATGGCACTTACCGTTACTTCTCGGTTTGTGGTGTTCCTGTCTTAAAACAAGATGGCAGTATTCAAGAATGGATTGGCACCTGTAGCGACATTCATGACCGCAAGCTGGCAGAAATGTCTCTACGACAACTCAATCACCAACTGGAAGCCAGAGTAGCAGAACGGACGGCAGCACTGCAAAATACCCTAGCTGAAGCCCAAGGATTAAATGCCATTTTAGATAACTTAGCGGATGGTTTGTTGGTAGTAGACACCACAGGAAAAATTACCCATTACAATCCTGCCTTTTTAGCTATGCACGGATTAACAGCCAGCACCCTGAATGGACATTATCAGGAACTACCCATATTCGGTTTAGCAGATTTGATTGAGCGCACTCGATCTCATCCTGGAGAGGTGTTTGCTGCTGATGTAGCACTGGCAAAAGACCGCATTGGGCAAGCCGTAGGGACAGCCATCTTTAAGCGGACAGACACCAAGGAAGTTGCCGCTTGCTTTGGTTCAGCGCTGTTGATTCGGGATGTAACGGCGGAAAAAGAAATCGACCAGATGAAAACTGATTTTATCTCCACAGTTTCCCACGAACTCAGGACACCACTAACTTCTATCCTTGGTTTTGCCTCCATTATTCAAGAAAAACTGCAAAAAGATGTATTCCCCATCCTGTGTAGCGAAGATCGTAAACTGCAAAAAACAATCAAGCGGGTGGGTGACAATCTCAATATTATTGTGTCGGAAGCAGAAAGACTCACATCTTTGATTAACGATGTGTTAGACATTGCCAAGATGGAAGCAGGTAAGGTGGAATGGCAAATGCAGCCTATCGACCCTGGTGAGTTATTGGATTGGGCGGCTACTTCCACAGCCGCATTATTTGAAACTAATGGTCTACAGTTGCTCACAGAAATTGAATCTGGGTTGCCGCAAATAATAGGCGATCGCAATCGTCTATTACAAGTCCTGATCAATTTAATTTCTAATGCCGTTAAGTTTACTGAATTTGGCTCTGTTACCTGTCGTGTCAAACAAGACAAAGATGGTGTATGTATCAGTGTCATTGATACAGGTGTTGGTATTGCTCCAGAAGACCAGCCTAAAGTATTTGAGAAATTCCGCCAAGTTGGTGATACCCTCACCGATAAACCAAAAGGTACAGGGTTAGGACTACCCATCTGTAAACAAATTGTCGAACATCATGGCGGCAGAATCTGGGTGGAAAGTAACCCAGGTAATGGTAGCGTCTTCTCTTTCCACATTCCCATCTACGCTAGCAATCACAAAACCAATGCTAATCTCAATCTGGATGCCCTAGTCAGACAACTGAAAGAACACGTCATCACTGCCAACAAAGTAGGCAGCGAAAACCGCAAAACCATTCTGGTTGTTGATGATGATGCCAACATTCGAGAACTACTCCGTCAACAATTAGAAAACGAAGGCTACAACGTTCGGGAAGCCAAGGATGGTATGGATGCGATTCATCAAATCAAAATATCCTCTCCTGATTTGATTGTTCTAGATGTGATGATGCCCCAAATCAACGGTTTTGATGTAGCTGCTGTTTTGAAAAACGATCCCCTAACCGCAGATATTCCGATCATCATTCTTTCAATTGTGGAAAATAAAGAACGCGGTCACCACATTGGGATTGATCGCTATCTCACCAAGCCCATAAATACAGAAGAACTTCTCAATGAAATTGGCTCTCTCCTTTCCCAGGGCATTTCTAGTAAAAAGGTTTTGGTTGTTGATCAAAACGCGTCAACTTTAAAAACCATATCGGATGTATTGCAAACTCAGGGATACAACGTGATTGAAGCCTCAGATCCCCAAGAATGTATCCATAAAGCCCTGTCAGCTAAACCGGACATGATCATCATCGATTCTATCTTCTCTCAAGAAGCCGACTTGGTGAAAACTCTCAAGTTTGAAAAGGAGTTAGAGAATGTATTCTTCATCATGCTCTCAGATCGTTAATCATTTCAGGACGAGGGTAAACGAACAAGCTGTTTTGAATTTTGAATTTTGAATTTTGAATTGATTCATATGACCCAAAAAATTCTCATTGTTGACGATGAACCCAATATCGTGATTTTGCTGGAACAAGCCCTAGAAGCATTAGAAGACGAAGGAGTAGAACTTTTAACCGCCAGAAACGGAGAAGAAGCCCTGGAAACCATCAAAAAACAGCAACCAAACCTAGTGTTTCTTGATGTGATGATGCCGAAAATGAGTGGCTTGGAAGTGTGTCAGATTGTTAAACATGAACTACAAATGACTAATGTCTACATTGTGATGTTGACAGCCAAGGGACAAGAGTTTGATAAACAAAGAGGAATGGATGTTGGCGCTGATTTGTATTTAACTAAACCATTTCGCCCCAAAGAAGTTCTGGAAAAATCAATGCAGATTTTAGGCTTTTAAAAAAATTTTCTACCTCTAACTCTTATTTCCTATTTCCTATTCCCCGTGATCTGCCCCATGTAATAGGAAATGTTTCAAACTAGGGGGGGATGTAGATGTTACACTTTTTTTATACTCTATGAAGAAGTGTTGCGTAAATTAGGAACATATTACTTATGCGTATATTGATGCAGGCAGCAAATGCGATCGCTACAGGAGGAAATCACTTCCCCACAGCTTTTACCTTGGTGTATGTAGTCGGTTTTATTGCGGCTGTCACCATTGGCTCCATTGCTTGGTACAACTCTAAGCGTCCTGTTGGTTGGGAAAGCAAGGAACGTCCCGATTTTGTCCCTAAGGTGGAAAAAGAAGAAACTCCGGGTCTGGGCGAACCGAAGTCTTAATTAGTTATTAGTCATTAGTCGTTTAGTCAATCAAGTCTGGACTATGGACTTTTGACTATAGTTAATTTTGAACTTCTACCCAACGCCGATACAGTTGTTGGATCTGCTTTAACAGTACAGTATGAGCTGATTGGTTTGACTCGTTTGATTTTGCTAGATCCTGTAGTTTTGTCAGGAGCTTTGCTTCCTCAATCGCTACTTCCCCATCACTATAAATCAGACCACTAATGGCTTCGATCAAATGTTCGCAGTCTTCGAGACTAGGGCGATCGCCTAGATATTCTTTCACCCACTTGTAACATTCATTGGGTTTAACAGCAACTAACTCATACAGCCAAGGCTTAATCTCTGGATCGCTAGCCAAACCTTTAGCTTGGGCTATCTCGCGCAGATATTGCCGTTCTTCTGGTTGGATTTTGCCATCAATCCAAGCCGCACCTATCAAGATTTTAACTAAATTTTTTACATTGGAATCTGTCACCATCGCTGCCTCCTCTGGGAGATTCAGGCTTCAATCAAATCGTACTATCCCTGATAGTAATCATTCGGAAACGTTGGTTTTTCTTAAGCGCACCATGAAAAAGCCGTCCATGTCTTGATTGTGAGGCCAAACTTTCAGCCAGCCTTGCGGTGTAGTGTAGGTAGAATAAGGCGAATCGGGGCTAGGCGGCTCAATTTGCCAATCAGAATTTTCAGCCATAAATTCCGTAATTACTTTTTCATTCTCGGCCGGATGTAACGTGCAAGTGGCATAAACCAGCACACCCCCAACTTTGACAAATTTTGATGTATGTGCTAATAGTTCCTTTTGCAGCGTCGAGAGTTCCTGAACAGATTCTGGTGTTTGTCGCCAGCGCGCATCAGCATGGCGGTGCAAAGTTCCCAAGCCAGAACATGGGGCATCCAGTAATACGCGGTCAGCAACGTTATAAAATTGCGGTAAGTTGCGACTGTCACCTGTGCAAATTTCAATCGAGTGTAAATTCAGGCGTTGGGCATTCTCTTTCAGCTTACGCAAACGTGAAGCAGTGCGATCGCCTGCCCAAACTTTTCCCTCATCTTTCATTAACTCAGCAATGTGAGTCGTCTTACCTCCCGGTGCAGCACAAGCATCAATGATCACTTCACCGGGTTGGGGATCCAGCAAATGACCAACTAACTGGGCGCTAGCATCCTGTACAACCCACCAACCTTGACTAAACCCTGGAAGCTTTTGGATAGAACCAGTATTGCCAATGAGTCGTAAAGCTTGGGGTAAATGAGGAATAGGTCTAGCCAAAACCCCAGCCGATTTTAAAGCTGTTTCCACTTCTGCAACAGAAGCTCGTAAGGGGTTGACTCTCAAATCAATCGTTGGTGTTTGGTTCATCCATTCACAGAGTTTTTCCGTCTCCGTCAAACCCAACTGTTCCAACCACACTTTGATCATCCAGTCAGGGAAGCTGTGTAAAATTCCCAACCTTTCCACGGGATTTTCTGGGAGTTCGAGAAAATCTGGTGATGCTTCAGCCAAACGGATATATTGCCGTAATAAACCATTAACAAAACCTGTCAGTCCGGCGAAACCATTATCTTTCGCTAGCTCAACAGTAGTATTCACAGCCGCAGAAGCAGGGATACGCTCTTGATAACGCAGTTGATATAAACCTAAATGTAAGATACTGCGGAGTTCTGTTGGTTGTTGGTGCGATTTCTTTTTGGCGAGTTGGTCAATAATAAAATCAAGAGTTCGTTGTCTTCTGACACTGCCATAAAGTAATTCTGTCACTAGACGGCGGTCAATATCTGATAAATGTGCTTTTTGCAACGCCCTATCTAAAGCAACATCTGTATAAGCCCCTTTATGCACATCTCTCAGGGCAATAAAAGCTATTTGACGGGAATTAGTCATGGAAAATTTTTGAGTATAGAATTTGCCGTTAATTAACCTCACACCCTTTCTGTTCTTACTTTACTTGGACTTGTGTGTACACTTTCGCCCTTCTCGTAACTTCGCCTCCGTTAGAGACTCATCTTAATAGATATGACGATGACCTATGGACAGGTATAGCCGATCGCCTGATGCCAAAATGAAAAACATCATGTACTTTGGCCATCAGTTTTACTATGGAATCATTTTTCTATGGCTGATGCAGTCAATCAACAAATCGTCCTCAAAAGTCGCCCTGTTGGGGAACCACAGGAGAGTGATTTTGCTTTGGTAGAGTCACCAATTCCCCAACCAGGGGAAGGTGAAGTTCTCAACCGCACTATTTATTTATCCCTCGACCCATATATGCGTGGTCGTCTCAGCACCAATGCTTCTTACGCAGCCTCAACACAATTGAACTCAGTTATTGTTGGTGAAACAGTCAGCCAAGTCATTCAATCCCATCATCCAGAGTTTACACCAGGAGATTTTGTTCTCAGCAATCATGGTTGGCAAACTGACGCTGTTGCTAAAGGTGAGACTTTGCGTAAACTTGACCCCAATCAGGCTCCTCTATCCTATTATTTAGGCGTATTGGGTATGCCTGGTCTAACCGCTTACGCCGCTTTACTCGATATAGGTCAACCAAAAGCAGGTGAAACTGTAGTTATTTCTGCCGCTTCTGGTGCTGTCGGTGCGGTAGCAGGTCAAATTGCCAAAATTAAAGGTGCTAGAGTGGTAGGGATCGTTGGTAGTGACGAAAAGCGCGACTATATCGTCAAAGAATTAGGCTTTGATGTGGGAATTAACCGCCGGACGCAGGAAATCGCTCCAGCACTGCAAGAAGCTGCACCTGATGGTATAGATGTTTATTTTGACAATACCGCAGGTGAAATTTTAGAAGCGGTGTTGCAGCAAATTAACTTGGGAGCCAGAATTCCCTTAGTAGGACTCATTTCCCAATACAATGCTTCATCACCACCTCCCGGCCCGAATCTAATGCCTTTGCTCATTAAAAGAGCCTTAATTAAAGGTTTTTTGGTAAGTGATTATCAACACCGTTTCCCCGATTTTGTTCGTGATGTCGCTGGATGGTTGCAGTCAGGACAACTGAAATATAAAGAAGATATAGTGGTTGGCTTGGAAAACGCACCTCGTGCCTTCATTGGCTTGTTGCGAGGGGAAAACTTTGGCAAATTAATTGTCAAGGTAAGTCAATAGATAGTTGTCGGTTGTCAGTTGTCATTGGTCAACAGTAATTCTTCTTTGCTTCCCCTGCTCCCCCTGCTCCCCCTGCTCCCTGCTCCCTGCTCCCCTTTCCCCTGCTTTTTTACCGTTGCGTAGATAAAATTTTGATGGTTAGCGTGTACCAATATCAGAAGATGAAGTAATATTCACTTCTAAAGCCGTAGCCGTGCAAATCTCTTATTGTTGGCAAATAAACAAATTACTAGCATGATGTATCGCCACCCAAAGCTTGCAGTTTCTTGGCTGCCGTTGAGTATATTCCTATCACTCAACAGCATAGATTTTTTACCTGTGAACGCTCAAGCTGTTGATCGGACGCAACTACCAAATAGTAACCCTACGCAACCACTACCTCAGCCTCAAGATATCCAACCACCTGCACCTGTTCCTTTACCTCCGCCCCAGCAACCACAGCAATTACCGCCACCAGGAGAGTTACTCCAGCCGTCCTCTCCCGACATTAACCCACAGCAGCAAGTACCAGAAAATGCGCCTCAAACTATTACAGTAGAGAGGTTTGAAGTTGTTGGCAGTACAGTATTTAGTCAGGAAGAGTTAGCCAAGGTTACCACCGAGTTTACCAAAAGACCTATTACATTAGCAGAACTGTTTCAAGCTCGTTCTAAAATTACCGAACTATACGTTAATAAGGGTTACATTACTTCTGGTGCTTATATCCCGCCACAAACTATTAAATCTGGTGTGATTAAAATTCAAGTAGTGGAAGGTAGATTAGAAGATATTCAAATTACTGGAAATCGGCGACTCAAGCCTAATTATGTCCGTAGTCGGTTGGCGATCGCCACAGAACCCCCACTCAACCGCGAGAGTTTACTAGAAGCACTACAATTATTACAACTTAATCCGTTGATTCAAAATCTTTCTGCTGAACTTTCAGCAGGTTCTCGTCCAGGGACGAGTGTACTACAGGTACAAATCACAGAAGCAAAATCTTTTAATGCTCAATTAGCTTTAGATAATGGGCGATCGCCTGGAGTCGGGAGTTTTCGCCGCCGAGTACAATTAAATGAAGCTAACTTGCTGGGGTTAGGTGATAACATCAGTTTAGCTTATAGTAATACTGATGGTAGTAACACTTTTGATACAAGTTATACCTTACCATTGAATCCCCGCAATGGCACAATCAGCTTTAATTTTGGCACTTCATCCAGCAATGTGATTGAAGAACCTTTTAATACTCTCGATATCGAGTCTTCCTCTCGCTACTACGAAATCACCTATCGTCAACCATTAGCTCAATCTCCCAGCCAAGAATTCGCTATTGGTTTGACAGCCTCACGTAGAGAAAGTGAAATATCTTCTTCACTGTTCGACGAAGAACCTCGTTTACCGCCTAGTGTGCTTTCCCCTGGCGCTGATGATCAAGGACGCACCAGGATATCTGCATTGCGTTTCTTTCAAGAATGGACTACTCGTAACAGTCGGCAAGTTTTCGCAGTGCGATCGCAATTTAATCTGGGTATAGGTGCATTGAACGCCACAGTTAACGCCGAACCTCCCGATAGTCGCTTTTTTTCTTGGCAGGGACAAGCCCAATGGGCGCGTCTTCTGGCTCCAGAAACCTTATTAATTATCAAAGCTAATACACAGATAGCATCCAAAGGGCTTTTATCTTTGGAACAATTTGGTTTGGGTGGTCTAGATAGCGTCCGGGGTTATCGGCAAGATTTTCTACTAACTGATAATGGAGTTTTTGCTTCAGCTGAAGTACAAATACCAATTCTGCGATTATCCCAATCCGATGGTCTGTTACAACTCACCCCATTTGTGGATTTTGGTGTGGCTTGGAATAACTATCGAGAAACTCCAGACCCTAATACCCTAGCGTCCGTTGGTCTGGGTTTGCGCTGGTCAGGTGGCGATCGCTTTAGCGCTCGTCTCGATTGGGGGATTCCTTTAGTATCTGTTGATTCACAAGCGAGAACCTGGCAAGAAAATGGATTATATTTTTCGCTGATTTATAATCCTTTTTAAAATTTCTCAGAGTTCAAAAAATCTGGACAACACATTGAGCCTTTGTAGGAAATTACCCTGTAAAGTCTCACCCAAGTTATACCAATTCAAAATTCAAAATTCAAAATTCAAAATTAAGAATCAAGACAGGATAAGCGTTTGGGGCTGTATATCTGTCGAATTATTTTTTCAAATTGGTATTATCTGTTGTCCTATTTTGGTGAGTTGGTATTTCCAGTCTGTCAACCGTCAACAGCTATATATGCAGCGATCGTCCTCAACTTTGTATACAAAATATACAAAATTCATACAAAATAAGTAATAATACGCAAGAAATATTGAGGATTAAAGGTCTATTGTTATTATTTATAGTCAACATTCAATAATAAATTTCCAAAAGAAATTATGTATATTATTTGTCAATAATCATCATGGTGCAAAGTAAATATTTAGATAAGTAGCCATCATGAACTACATACACAAGAAAACATGAAAAAGTCGTTCCCTTATATCCCTACATCCCTTGTTCAAGTCAGAACAACTGGAAAAAACGGCATTGCTGATTAGTGGGATGATTTTTGTCCCGCATTTATGCAACGCCGAAAAAACAACCTATGTTAAGTAATGTAAAAATACTCTCACTTTTTTCGTAATCAGGACTTTAGTTCTTTTTCATAACTAAAGTTCTCTCTGCAAAACTTAAATTATTTACCATGTTCTACTTAAACAAAGACTCTCACAAGTCTTCAAATTTTGCCATCAACTTGTGAGTTAATCTAATTTTGGCATTAAGAAAGCTGAATAATTAATTGATGTGCATAAGAAAAAATGGCTGTTATAAATAGTAAAGTCTAATTGATATATTTCAACCGTATATTCAAAATATTTGAGGATTTGAGAAAGAATAATGCCAGGCAACGAGTGGGAAAAAATACGCCACATACTAGTTGTCCAAGACTTGCAAGGACAGCGCACTATACCATTGCAGGAGGCCACTTATTCTATTGGACGGCATCCCAGTAATGCGATTGTTCTCCATTCTCGGTCAGTATCCAGACAACACGCCATTTTACTGCGGGTAACCCTTCCGGGGACTGATCAATGTAGCTTTCGCATCATTGATGGCAACTTCAAAGGACAAGGAAGCACTAATGGCTTACTTGTAAATGGGACTAGATGCTTTTCCCACAATCTCCGGCACGGGGATGTGATTAACTTTGGGAGCCATCAAGCTCAAGCTAAATATTATGCTATTTCCAACATTTCCGAAAAAGCTTTTTTTGCATCTGCCGATGTTGAAGACTTATCAACATTTTTATCTGAGCTATCCCAACCTGTGAACCCTTTTCAAACTTTAGTTGTTGATCCTGAGTTTGAAGGCGCTAGTGAGACTGCTTTAGCTCGTTTAGCATCTTTCCCAGAACTGATTCCCAATCCAATTATTGAGACGGATTTAGAGGGAAGAGTCACATATATCAACCCAGCTGCATCTGTGAAATTTCCAGATTTGCGAGAACTGGGTCAGCAGCATCCGATTTTAAAAGATATTCTCAATATTGCTGAAAATCCCCAAATCAATCCGTTTGTCCGAGAAGTGACAGTTGGTCATGCAGTTTATGAGCAGTCAGTCCATAATTTACCAGAAAGCGATTTAATTAGAACATATATCATACGTGATGTTACTGAACAAAAACAAGCTGAAGCCGAACTACACCAGCGCGATCGCCTGTTGCAGGCAGTAGCAGAAGCAGCTAATTGGCTAGTTGTGGAAATGAATTATGACACTGCTATTGAAAAAGCCTTAGCTGTAGTGGGTGAAGCTGCCCAGGCAGATCGAGCTTATTTATTTAAAAACCATCCTCATACCATTACGGGGAAAATGGCAGTAAGCTTACAATTTGAATGGTATTGCTCCGACCTCCAGCCTTCTATTCAAGATTGGCAGAATAAGCCTTATCAGTCTGCGGAATTATCACGTTGGTACAGTGTTTTATCTAGTGGTAAATCGATCAATGAACTGAGGCGAAAATTGCCAGTGGCTGAACGGGAACTTCTAGAAAGGCAGGGAATTCAGTCTCTATTGTTAGTACCTCTGGGACTAGAAGATCAATTTTGGGGCTACCTTGGTTTAGCAGATTGCACTCAAGAGCGTTACTGGTCAAGGCATGAAGAATCTACGCTTTTGACAATGGCAGCTAGTATTAGTGGTGCTTGGCAACGTCAACAAGTGGAAGAAAAAATTCGCTACCAAGCCCTACATGATTTGCTGACAGGATTACCCAATCGCTTACTATTTAATGAATTACTGGCTAAAGCTTTAGCTAACGCATCGCGCAGTCAAGAGAGTTTAGCTGTTATGTTCCTCGACCTGGATCGCTTCAAAGTCATTAATGATACTCTGGGTCATAGCTTAGGCGATCGCTTATTACAAAGCGTTGCTCAAAGATTGCGTGACTGTCTTAGAAGTGGAGACACGGTTTCTCGTTGGGGAGGTGATGAATTTACAATTCTTCTACCCCGCATCAGTTATCTTGAAGAAGTCACCCAGGCAGCTTGCAGAATTCTCAAAGCTTTAGAAGAAGTTTTCCATCTGGATGGACATGAACTTTATGTGAGCGCTAGTCTGGGCATAGCCTTACTGGATCAACATAGTCCAGACGCAGAAGCTTTAATTAAACACGCAGATGCAGCCCTGTATCATGCCAAAGATGAGGGCAGAAATAACTATCAGTTTTACACCACAAGCTTAAGTGGTAAAACACCAGAACTGCTAACTTTAGAAAAAAGTCTGCGTTATGCCTTAGAAAAGCAAGAATTAAAAGTTTATTATCAACCCCGCGTTAATATCCTGACCGGACAAATTACTGGTATGGAAGCATTGTTACGCTGGCAACATCCAGAGATGGGGATAGTCGCACCGAGTATTTTTATTCCCATCGCTGAAGAAACTGGGTTAATTATTCCTATTGGTGAATGGGTATTGCGTACAGCCTGTATGCAAAACCGAGCTTGGCAAAAAGCTGGATTATATCCTTTGCAAATGGCTGTTAACCTTTCTCCCAAACAGTTCCGTCAACCCAATTTGCTAGAACTTGTCTCGACAATTTTAGCTGAAACAGGTCTAGAACCAGAGTTTTTAGAATTAGAAATTACGGAATCAACAGCTATTGAGGATATTGATTTTACTAGGAATGTGTTAGAAAATTTGCAGCAGATGGGCGTTGATATTGCCATTGATGACTTTGGTACTGGTCATTCTTCCTTATCTCGGTTGCAGCTTTTACCACTCCACAATCTAAAAATTGATGGGTCTTTCATCAAAGCATTGACCACAGATAGCAAAGTAGCACATATCGTTAAGGCGATCGTGACTTTGGGCAGGAGTTTAGGTTTGAGGCTAACTGCTGAGGGGGTAGAAAAACAGGAAGAACTTGATTTTTTAAAATCAATTAATTGTCAGGATGTCCAAGGTTTCTTGTTCCATAAGCCTCTTTCTGCTGAAAAAGCAACAGAAATACTTCAAGGTCAAAAAAAACACGCTGTTCTGTAATATCTAGTTTGATTGATGCTTGGGAATGGGTAATAAGCTATTCTGCTTTTGAGTTGCACAATCCATTGTGAGGGCTGTTGACTGTTGACCGTTGACCGTCAACAGTTAACAGATATTATTAGTAGTTACACAATTTTGACGTGCATTAGCTTATATCTCTAAGCTGCGATTTTTTCCTCAAGTAGTTTAAAAGTCTTTTTGGTAGCACCACAAATCGGACATTGCCAATCATCGGGGATATCTTCAAATGGTGTACCTGGCGCAATACCAGAATCGGGATCGCCAGCAACAGGATCATAAATCATGCTGCATTGTCTACAAATCCATTTGCGAGTGCTGGGATCTTCGCCAACGACTCTGGCGACTGGTTGTCCACCATTTAATACTTCTAAGGCTTCAGTGTAGCGATCGGCGTGGTAATTTTCGATAAACTTCAATAAGCCAAAGCGGTGTGCAGCTTCGCGGAAAGTGCTGGCGTGTTCGCTAGATTCTTGTGCTTGTTTGAGAAATTCTTCCGCAGCCGGATGATCGCGATCGCTCTGGGCAGCTGCGGCAAAATCTGGATACATTGTAGTGTATTCATAGGTTTCGCCTTCAATAGCCAAAGATAAACACCGAGAGACAATTTCTCGCTTTTGTTCGTCAGTTAAAGCAGAGGGATTTTCTACAACCAATTCAGGATGCAGTAACTCAAAATGGGCAAAAGCGTGTTCTGTCTCTTGCTCTGCTGTTTCACGAAATAGTTTAGCTAAATCTGTAAATCCCAGTTTACGGGCTACTTCGGCAAAAAATAAATACTTACGATTTGCCATCGATTCCCCACCAAAGGCAGCTTCTAAGTTTTGCAGTGTAGTAAAGTTTGATAAATCCATAGTTTTTGGATGCAGTAAAGTATATTTACGTAGCAAATACAGGTTCTAAATTCGGTAAATAAGCTGTTTTTTTCCATGAACAGCAACTTTACCTACATTTGCTGCCCATATTTATTTACCTGTTTTGTGAGGTGCGACAGGATAATTGTAATGCAGTTGCATTAAGAAGACGACAGGTATCTAATAAGCTATTCTGCTTTCAAGTTGCACAATCCGTCGTGAGGGCTGTTAACTGTTAACAGTCAACAGCCCTGATTAGTAGTTATGCAATTTAGGCACCCATTAGCTTATCAAGTCCAGTTAACCCTCTGCTATCACATTGGGCAGAGAAAATGAAAATAAAATACTGCGAATACCAATTTGTAGCGAAAAACAGCTTTAGGATAGCGCATTCATCGTTTTTCTGCATCTATCGCTGGCATCCATGTCTAAGATGAATGTTATCTATCGCTAGAGAGTTACGCACAAAAGGCACTTAATCCTACTATCTAGAGAGTCAATTCGCACGAGCCATTAGGTAGAATCATGAGTGATAATACTCTGTCATCACGTCTCTATCCCACCCGCATTGATATTCCGGCTGAAAAACGGGTGCAAATTGTTGCTATCCTCAATCAAACTTTAGCAGCCACTCTGGACTTAAAAACTCAGGCAAAACAAGCCCATTGGAATGTAAAAGGTACTGATTTCTATCAGTTACATGAATTATTCGACGAACTCGCTGGCGAATTAGAAGAGTTTGTTGATCTTGTTGCTGAAAGGGTAACTGCTTTGGGTGGATATGCCGTGGGAACAGCACGCGCCGCCGCTAAAAATTCGATTTTGCCAGAATTTCCCTTTGATATTTTGGATAGTCAAGAGTACGTAGCAGCTTTAGCAGACCGATTTGCACCCTACGCCAAGCATATCCGAGCAGCGATCACTAAAACTGATGATTTAGGTGATGCTGACACCGCAGACCTTTATACCGAAATCTCCCGCACCATTGACAAGCGACTGTGGTTCCTAGACGCGCATCTACAAGCAGCAGCAGTTAAAGAAGACGGTGGTGCAATTGCTAATAAAATTCAACAGCCAGCTGCTGTTAGATAAACTTTTTTGGGAATCTCTATAATTGCAATTTCATAGTATCTTTTTGGTAAGTACGCCACTTTTTAGTGCGTACTTTTCATTTTATATTGCCATACCTTACTATTTAAATAGTTCAAAAAATAAATTATAAAAAACAAAAATGTATTTTTTAAAAAAATATTTTGCCAAATTGAAACCATAAAAAATGTATTCTTTTATCACCAATTAAAAATTACCAATTAACGAGGTGAATCTATGTCTCAAAATACAATAAACCATCTAATTCATGATAGAAATGCACGGGGTCGTAGTCAAACAGGTTGGCTTGATAGTTATCACACATTTTCTTTCAGCAGTTTTTATGACCCCAACCGGATGGGATTCCGTTCCTTACGAGTAATCAATGACGACCGCATTGCACCTGGTGCAGGATTTCCCACTCATGGACATCGTGACATGGAAATTCTCACTTATGTACTCTCTGGTGCAGTAGAGCATAAAGACAGTTTGGGTACTGGTTCAGTTATTCGTCCCGGTGATGTGCAGATTATGAGTGCTGGTACGGGGATTCAACATAGTGAATTTAACCACTCACGCAACGAACCGTTACATTTACTGCAAATTTGGATTTTACCTGACGAAAAAGGATTAGCACCCAGATACCAACAGAAAGCTTTCACCCCAGAAGAAAAACGTGGTCAACTGCGTCTTGTAGCTGCTAAAGACGGACGTGATGGTGCTGTTACTATTCACCAAAATGTTGATATCTACGCCTCTATTTTAGAACCAGGTGATGTAGTCAATTATCACGTAAAAGGCGATCGCTATGCTTGGTTGCAAATCGCTCAAGGTATTGCCACCTTAAATGGTGCAGAACTCAGAGCAGGTGATGGCGTACAAATCAACGGAGAAGAGCAACTGAAAATCAGTACTAGCATCGGTACAGAGTTATTACTGTTCGATTTAGCCTGATAACTGATGTTAAATAACTCCCTCCTAAGACCATGACAATGGTTGAAGAAAGAGTTTAGCCTCAGCCTCTCGTCTGCGTCTTAATCCCGGCTCAACTGGACTACCCGGATTTCTATACATAATTAGAGTGGGTTCAATTTTGTCCCACTCTTGATTACTCAATACTCTAGTAATTGTCTCAAAACCCTTAGAACCATAGAAATTCGCCCCCAGGTTATAAGCAAAACTCAATAATGCTCCTTGTTGGTAAGGATTGAAATCTTCCCATCTAGGTATTCTCTCTAGAGGTGGTAAATATTTACGCTCTAACTGAAAAATTAATAGTTCATCCGCCTCTACTTGGGTAATTTTTTCCCCCAAAGACCATTCGCTACCATCTTTTTTTACAGTAGAACCCCAACCAATAGTATAAGGTTTACCTTTAGAGAGAGGGTCGGGATAAGCTATCAACTTACAGCCTTCAAATTCTTTGATTAAATTCACCCCTGGTAATGGTAATTTACCAGAAGCTCCACCATAAAGTTTTGCTATTTCTATTTGTCGCTGAATGGCTTTATTTAAAGCATTACGAGTATTTATCTCTACTACTCCATCAGGAGTAATATTTTGTTTTTGTTGGAATTGTTTGACAGCCGCTTCTGTTTTGTTACCGAAATCACCATCTATCCGACCTAGATCGAATTTTAGTTTAACTAATATTTCTTGCAGTTCGCTCACTTCTGAGCCTTTTGACCCTTTTCTAAGCGTCTCCGTGATACTCATGTTAAGTGTAGTTATTTGATTAATATATACACTTAATAATCAAACCTTTCTGTCTTTACACGCAAAGCATCTGTAATAAAAAGTTATATGTGATGCCGATTAGAGGAAATTAAACTCTGATTTAATCAGCCAACGTCTACCATCATGAATCAGCAAAGTTAACTTATCCGCAGTGAATTCAAAATCTAGTTGACGATTAGCAAATTCTGGCCAAGCAGCCTGAAAGTTTTGTTTTGTTAAGTCTCGAAATGCTACTGTCATGTGTGGTACAAAAGGGCGTTGTTTACCAACTGCGTCTACAATCTTCAAGGTAGCTTCTGTATGGGCGATTAACTCAGTTTGCAAGTTTAACAGTTCTGGACTTCTCTCGACATTGATATAGATGACACGGGGTGCAAAGGCATCAAAACCACTGAGAGTTACTGGTATCGACTGTTGCTGGCTGGCAAAATCTCTCAAGGATGTTTCCAGTATAGATATATTATTATCTACCCACTCAAAAGGTGGTTGTAGTGTAATGTGTGGCGGCGACTTTTGCGCGTGGCGACTAGCGTAATGATCTGCAAAATACTGTTTGATTTGGTTGGCGTAGTCTTGTATCTCTTGCGGCGGTAGCAAGGCAACGAAAAAACGACTTTTTGGTAAATTCAAAATTCAAAAGGGAACATTAAATACAGTAGTTGGAAAATTAACGATCTAAAAAACTGCGATCGCTCCTCACTTTATTTCCCTAAAGATAACATTACCGTTAAAAATATTAGAACATAGGATTTCTAGAGGTTGCAAGCAAAATGCCGTGGTTCGTCAAGTTAGAAGAAGGCAAAGTGGATAAATCCATCTTTGACCAATACGTGCCAGCTCACCAAGCTTACGTGAGATATTTAATTACTAAGGGTTACAAAGCCCGAACAGGTTATTGGGCGCAATTTGGCGGCGGGATGTTACTGTTTGAGGCTGCTTCGATGGCAGAAGCTGAGGCCATTGTTGCCAATGATCCCTTGGTGAAGAACGGTTGTGTCAACTTTAAACTTTACGAATGGAAAATTGTCGTAGAATAACGCACAGTTACGGAATTTGATGTTATATTATTAGTAGACCTGGATCTATGCGACTCCAACGCCTAAACCTTGTCAGGACCGGAAGGTAGCAGCAACACGGGATGCTTGTAGTAGGCGTAGTCTCCGGGTCGCCCTATTTATTAGGAGCTATCAGCAGCAATGCCTGGTTTTGGAGATATTGTTCAAAAAGCTTTTTACCTCGGTGTCGGATTGGCTTCTTACGCTGGCGAGAAAGCCGGGGGTAAATTAACTGAACTGCGATCGCAAGTCCAAAAACTGGCAGACGAGATGGTTGCCAAGGGTGAAATGACCACAGACGAAGCCCGTCGCTTTGTGGAAGACATGATGAAGCAAGCCCAACAGCCTCCAGCAACAGATGAAGCTCCAGAAAAACCGCCCTCTTCTGAACCTCGTCGCATCGAAATTTTAGAGGAAGATGAAGAACCAACGGTGAAAGAGGCATCAACAGAAAAAGTAGATGAACTGCGCCAACAAGTGCTAGATCTGCAAGAAGAGTTAAAAAGATTGCAAAAAGAATAGCGATCGCTCAGTTAAAAGTCCTATCAGCACAGTGTGAACTGGGCGTACTAGTACGTACCTGAGAATCTATAATATATGTGATCTAGGGTGTACTTTAGTGTTTCCAGTCAAGTAGCACTATGCGTCCTATTTTTTGCAAGCCAGGGCGTTAAGTTTATGGATCAATGGCAAAAAGATTTGATGGAAATGGTGGAAACTGCGGCCGATGAAGTAGAACGCTTCTTCTTAGGAATGGGTGAAATGGTAGATGCCTTTTTTGAGCTAACAGAAGAATTCACTGAACAAGTCCAAAACAGTATTGTTACCGAAGTTGACCAGTATTTACAGGATTTAACCGAGCCGATTCTGGATATCTACTGGGAACTAGAGGATGTTGTGGCGGATGTTGATCCTGGCTTTCCTTATTCAGTCGAAGCAACAACAGAACAAAATGCTGCCTGTATAGGTTGCAGTAATTACCACGGTCATGTATATGGAGGTAATTTGCTAGTCTGTGGTATGCACCCTCATGGGTGGGATGATGGAAGTTGTCCTGATTGGGAGCGAGAATAGCTTCGAGGGCTGGGTGCTGGGTGTTGGATGTTAAGTTATTAGTGATGGATCTTTACATTTCTTTGGACTAATAATTTATGAGTAATTCTTCATCGGAAACGGTATCTCAGCCTAGCCAGGAAGTTAAGTATGGCGAACGGGAGATTGCGGAAGGACAATTAATTACCTTTCCCAATCCGCGTGTGGGTCGGCGCTATGATATTAATATTACCTTGCCGGAATTTACTTGTAAGTGTCCATTTTCCGGTTATCCTGATTTTGCCACTATTTATATTACCTATGTGCCTGATGAGCGAGTGGTGGAATTAAAGGCTCTCAAACTTTACATTAACAGTTATCGCGATCGCTACATTTCCCACGAAGAATCAGCCAACCAAATTCTCGACGATTTTGTCGCAGCTTGCGACCCTCTAGAAGCAACTGTCAAAGCTGATTTTACCCCCCGTGGGAACGTTCATACTGTGGTGGAAGTTAGGCACACGAAATAATGAACGCCAGAGAGTAGGGTAGCAGAGGAAGCTAACAATTTAAAATCTGGTTTTGTAGGGACGGGCGGGAGCATCCTTAATTGTTCATCATATTTATTTGATTAACCCGCCCCTACTCATTGGGTATTAAGAATTTTCAATTAATTACTGTGACTGAGAAACTTAACATTCATATCCAAGGTCAAGGTTTCCCCATATTAGGATTACATGGACATCCTGGTAGTGGTCGGAGTCTTTCGGTTTTTACAAATCACTTATCAAAACGTTACCAGACTATTGCCCCTGATTTGCGTGGCTACGGCACAAGTCGCTTTCGGGGTAACTTTACCATGCAGGATCATTTAACCGACTTAGAAGCTTTATTAGATCGTTTGCAGATCGAGAAATGCTTAGTATTGGGATGGTCTTTGGGTGGGATTTTAGCGATGGAATTGGCTTTGCGCCTACCGCAGCGTGTCACTGGTTTGATTTTGGTGGCAACAGCAGCTAGACCCCGTGGTAATCATCCACCAATTTATTGGCAAGATAATCTTTACACAGGTATTGCTGGGTTACTGAACTATATCAAACCAAGCTGGCGCTGGAATATTGAAACTTTTGGCAAGCGATCGCTGTTTCGTTATCTCATACAACAACACACACCCACTGCATATAATTACATAGCCAAGGAAGCTTTGCCAGCTTACTTGCAAACTTCTCCATCTGCCACTCGCGCCCTTAACAGCGCCTTGCGTTTAGGATACAACCGACTCCCAGAGCTTGAGCAAATTCATTGCCCTAGTCTCGTGCTGGCTGGCGCTCAAGATAGACACATAACAGCCGATTCTAGTTTAGAAACAGCCCAACATCTCAAACATAGTCAGTGGCACTGCTACCCTCACACCGCCCATCTTTTCCCCTGGGAAATACCCCAGCAGGTAATAAACGATATTGACCTGTGGTTAGCAAACAACTCACAGGTAATGAGTAATTAACAATACGAAGTCCACAGTCAAAAGTCCCAAGTCAAGAGTTTAATGTAATCACTAATGACTAATGACTAATGACTATTAACTAATTGCCTAACTTACATCTGACCGCTAAAGGCAGGCTTTACTTTGCGGTCAAGACGTTCCCCCAGGTCTTCAGCAATCGTCAAGTTATTAGGTTTGCAGCGCTTCACGTTCACACCTATTCCTTGCGCCCCTTCCGTTTCTAAATCCTCAACGTAGCCTTTGATGGCTACCTTCGCCTCAGCAGAATTGAGAAAAGGCCCGAAGTAGTATGTGCAGCGCGGGTTTTGAGTAGTAATCTCCACCCACCAAGCCAAGCCAAAAGTATTGAAAGTATTAATTGTGGTTTCTTTCAGGTTTTGCCAAATTGTTTTCATGGTTGTCGCCAATTGATCAAAGTGGTACTGAATGTTCAGCAATAGAGATTGCTATTTTTTGTTGTTACATTTCTTTATACTCTTTTACTGATTATTTTCATAGAGGCTTTGGCAATTTATCTAGGTACAAAGTGTTTAATGAGCGTTGGCGGAAAATCTCATAAAGCGCCATTCCTGCGGCAACTGAGGCATTCAGACTAGGGGTCTTACCCATCAGGGGAATTGATACCAAAACATCACATGAGCGCTGAGTTAACATACTCAAACCTTCGCCTTCCGAGCCGATGACTAAAACAATGGGGCCTCGGAAACTGACTGTGTGCAGAGGTTCGCTACCTCCAGCCGCAGTTCCATAAATCCAGAAGCCCGCCTCTTTTAAATCTTCTAAAGCCCTGCTGAGATTCACTACCCTTGCCACAGGAAAATTTTCTAAAGCCCCTGCTGCTACTTTCACAACTGTAGAGGTGATCCCGGAGGCTCTTCTTTGGGGAATTACCAAGCCTTGAGCGCCAATTGCTTCGGCTGTACGAATAATTGCCCCTAAATTATGGGGGTCGGTGATGCCATCAGCAACGATGATGACGGGATCTGTTACAGACTTAGCTTGGGCGATTAGTTCATATAACTCAATATATGAGTAAGGGGCGATCTGTGCAGCAATGCCTTGGTGATTAGCTTGGTCGGTGATTTGGTCTAAGCGTTTGGGTTCCACTTCGTCTATGACTGCTCCATTTTCTTTGGCTTGGAGAATCAAATTGTGAAACCGGGGATCGTAACGCAGTCGAGGAGTTACCCAGATGCGGTTGAGGCCACGTTGATTTTCCAGCGCACTCAGTACTGGATGACGGCCGTAGATAATGTCGCTTTCGTTCTCTTCTTTGGCTTTGGCAATAGGTGCTGCATCAGAAAATTGACGGCGTGGACGCGGAGGGCGTGAACTGCTGCTAGAGCCAGGATTACTCTCCCCATTTTTGTGACTACGAATAGGATTAGCAATGACACGCTTACCCTTGATTTTTACGGGTTGTCCGCGATTCGCTTCGCTGGCAGTCTTGATTTTTTTAGGTTTGTTAGTCATAGGATTTTGGCGTATGGCGCATGGGTAGACAGTCCGATTCCTGTATGTACTGAACCTAAACTTAAAAAGCTTCCAATCGCTGAGATTGAGTAGTTAAATTATTCTTCTTTCTCTAGATGGATTTTCTGTAACAGTTCGGTTAAACGTGGGAAATCGGTGAGATAAAGGTAGCCTATTAAAGCTTCAAGACTCGTGGCTTGTTGATATATTTCGGGATCAACCCGTTTGGGACGACCTGTGGCAGCATTACGGCCTCGGCGGACAATTTCTAATTCACTTGCCCTCAGGTAAGGAGTCAGCGATCGCAAATGTAGCGCCTGTGTTTCTGCTCTTACTTGTGCTACTACTAAACGATGGTAAGCATCTGATCGCTGTAGTGGCAGCAGGTAAAACATTCTAACATACAGTTCATAAATTGCATCTCCTAGATAAGCCAAGGAAGCAGGGGAAATCTGCTGCAACTGTGTCCGGGAGATATTTTGAATTAATGGCGCAGTGCTTGCCAAGAGTGCTTGATTCCAAGATGAATCTGGCTTAAGGTCTTCACCTTGTTTATCTAGTAACTCTTCCTCCTGGGACTTCACAAATTCATCATTCCTTCACGGGGTAATATTAAAAAGCAAAGATAAAAAATTTTAGATGCCTAGTTTTGGCAGTTTTTTTAAATTTCAAAAGATATCTATATTGCCTTTATACTTTACTACATTTATAAGAAATCTACCAAAAGGCTGATCTTCTACTACGCCATGTTGCTACACCCAGATGAATTTAGTGCGATGAAAAGTCATTTCCTAATATATCTTTTTATTGGTTAGTTTGCTATGGATAAATACTTGGTCAACCTAAACTCTGGCAATCTTGAGCTTAGAGATGAGTTGTAAATTTTTTAGCTAGTCCCGGTTTCCTATTCTCATTGTTGGCTGTTTTACCTCTCCCAGACAGAGAGAGGTTTTTTGCCAACCTTTCTATAAATTAAGCTATGCCGAAAAATATCGGATAGCTTAATCTCTCTATGAGGTCAAGCACCCTTGATGTTTTCTACAGCTGCGTCAACTGTGGATTGCAGTGAGAGAAACTTCTCTAAGCGAACGAGCTTGACAGTTTGAGTAACGCGTGCATTGGTGACAATTTGCAAGGTTCCTTCGGCAGTTTGAGCTTGCTTGGCTAGCTGCACCAGAGCGCCCAAGCCGGAACTGTCAACAAAGTCAATTTGCGAAAGATCCAGAATAATATGCTTTGGGCCTTCATCAATTTTGCCGCCAAGTACCTTGCGAAACGTCGGCTCAGAAAAGGCATCTAACAGACCTGTGAGGCGGAATAGCTGATAGTTATCGCGGACTTCACGAGTACCTCTCAGGCTTACGGTTAGATTTAGTGGTTCAGCAATAATTCCCTCCTCGTCGTTAAAGTGAACGCTCAAGTATAGATGGTTTTTGGGCGTGTTGTCTACAACCTGCTGGGGTATGGGGATCGGGTAGTGGGTGTTGGGTATTGGGTGGCAAATTTCCTTTACCTTATTCCCGGTTCCTCTTTAGTTCCTATTCCCCAATCCCTTTTTAACTCACTTCTGTTGTAGTGGCTTGTTTTGTTGTCCGCATTTGATGAACAAACTGGGCAAACAAGTAATCAGCATCGTGAGGGCCAGGACTGGCTTCTGGGTGGTACTGCACTGAAAATATGGGTAGAGATTTGTGGCGCAGACCGGCAACAGTGCGATCATTTAAGTTGAGGTGGCTGATTTCTACAACTGCCTCAGGTAAAGAATCTGGGTCAATGGCAAAGCTGTGGTTTTGGCTGGTGATTTCTACCCGTTGTTGTAAACCGGCTGGTTGATTTAAACCCCGATGTCCAAATTTCAGCTTAAAGGTGTCTGCTCCCAGAGCGTGACCCAAAATTTGGTGTCCCATACAAATACCAAAAATGGGTTTTTCGCTTTGGAGCAATACTTTGGCTGTGGTAATACCTTCTGTAACTGCCGATGGGTCGCCAGGGCCGTTCGAGAGGAAAATACCATCTGGATTGTATTTGAGGATTTCTTCTGGTGATGTATCGGCAGGTACAACAATGACTCGGCAACCATAACTGGCTAAACGACGTAATATATTGCGTTTAACACCAAAGTCTAGGGCGACAACTGTCAAGGATTCCCCATTATTTACCGTACCCTCTGGGTTAAATTCCCAAACTGCTGTTGTGGGATCTGACCATTCGTAGACTGTAGAGGTGGTAACTTCCCGGACTAAGTTTAAGCCTGCCATGTTAGGAGCTGCTTGTACCTGTTCTAACAACTCCGCTTCATCCAAAATTTCTGTGGAAATACCGCCGTTCATGGCTCCGTACATCCGAATTTTGCGAGTGAGTGCGCGGGTATCTATACCAAAGATACCGGGGATTTGGTGCTGTTTGAGGTAGTCGGGTAAGGATTGTGCCGATCGCCAATTACTCGGTTTATGACAAATATTTCGGGCGATCGCACCCTGCACTTGGGGACGTGCTGATTCTTCGTCTTCAGGATTAACGCCTGTATTCCCCAATTCGGGATAGGTGAAGACGACAATTTGACCACGGTAACTAGGATCTGTCAACACTTCTTGATATCCAGTCATTCCAGTGTTGAAGACGACTTCGCCAATCGTGGTTCCCGTCGCACCGAAAGACCAACCACGGTAAGCAGTTCCATCTGCCAAGACAAGGAGAGCAGGTATTGCGTCAGACAGGGGCATAAGCGATGAATTAGGATGGGGACTGGGGGGATTGGGGATGGGGGACTGGGAATTGGAGAAATTTTTTCTCCGTTGCTCTGCGATTGTTGAGATTTTTTCAGTCGTTAGTCCTTAATACCCACACTGCGAGTGTTAATTATCCCATGAGTTTGTGAATTACACGTTCGCCAGGAAATTAATTAAAACTTAAAATCAAAATAGCTAATGATGGGAAAATGCCAGAGCCGTTGGGGAAGGGAAATGAGGGTGTAAGGGTATAGGGGTATGGGGGTGTAGGGGTGTACAAGAAGAATTTCTTATTTCCCACTCCCTACTCCTCCGGTTACTGAACGCAGTCGCAGTAATACCAATTTGAAAAAAGAAGGCAACAAATATACAGCCCCAAAAGCTTGTCCTATCTTGATTCTTAATTTTGAATTTTGATGTTGGTATGACTCCCCACTCCCTCAATATGCCTTCGCTGGAACAGGTAAGATTACAATTAATTATGCTTCAGCCCTTTTTATCTCGCGCAATCCTGATTTGTTTGTCTGGTACGATCGCCTTTTTAAGTGTTGCTTGTAGCACAGACAAACAAAAAACGGCTATTCTTCGCAATCAACAGTCTGTGGTGACGGAGGATTTGCCAGTACCAGTTTCCGATGAACCACAAGTAGCACCCAATATTCCGGAGTCAACAGAGTTGCCATCATCGCCAATGGAGCCGAGTTCTTTTGAGATGGGGTTAGATAAGGCGGCTGGTGCTGAGAGTATTAGTCAATCGGCGCAATCACCTGATGATTGGTATTTGGTAGCGAGTCAGTTCCATGATGCGATCGTGCTGATGAAACAAGTCGAAAAACAAAGTCCTGAGTTTGCGATCGCTCAAACTAAAATTTCTGAGTATCAGCGTCAGATGAAAAATGCTGTACGCCAAGCTAATACTGTCGCCCGACCATTGCCTACAAGACCGACTCCCAGGGTAGTGGCAACTGCGCCTCAACAGTCTAGCTCACCCCAGTTTGTCATCCCTGTCCCACCACCTGGAAGCACAAAACTGTCAACAGAACCAGCAAATTTCCCCATATCCGCAGCACTTACCTCGGAACAAGATGTTTTTGTCGCCCCAATTAAACGGCGAATTGGGGGTACACCAATTGTGACCGTGACTTTTAACGGTCAGCAGCAATTTGACATGATTGTGGATACTGGAGCCAGTGGTACTGTGATTACTCAACAGATGGCAAATGCTTTGAGAGTTGTTACTGTGGGTAAGGCCAAGGCTAACACCGCTAGTTCTAAGGGTGTAGAGTTTCCCATTGGTTATGTAGATTCGATGGCAGTGGGAGGGGTGATAGTAAATAGAGTACCAGTAGCGATCGCTGGGGCGGAACTCGAAACTGGGCTTTTGGGACATGACTTTTTTGGCAATTACGATGTCACTATTAAGCGCAATGTCGTAGAGTTCCGCCGCCAATTGCACCCAGAAGCTAGCTCCCCAGAAAGTATACCAATTGTTCCAATTTTGCCCAAGCAGTACCAGTCTGTAGGATCTCCTTAGCGACACTCACACCTTTGGCATGGTCTAATAATGGAACTGCACCCGCCACCTGTAGCGCCAACGCCGCATTTAAAGCCACAGCGTCTTGTTGTGCTTGGGTTCCTTTGCCTTGCAGTACAGCTTTGAGAATCACTGCATTTTCTTGTACATCACCACCCCGGAGTGCGCCAATAGGAGCCGGAGTCACACCCACTTCTTGGGGATTGATTGTGGTTAATTGTACTTCACCATCAGATAAGACAGCTAAGTCAGTTAAATCACCCAACCCAGCCTCATCCAGCCTTTCTCGCCCATGTAGTACGATCGCCTTTTGCTTACCCAAATTATCTAAAGCTTGGGCAACAGTTGTCAAAAGTTTGGGAGTAAATAATCCCACCACTTGTCCAGTGGGACGCAAAGGATTGACCAACGGCCCCAGTAAATTAAACACTGTGCGGATTCTTAAAGTCCGTCGCAAAGTAGCCACCGCCTTGAGTGCAGGATGCCAACCAGGGGCAAACAAAAATGTGATCCCGACTTCTTGCAGTGCAGCTTGTACCTTTTCAGGGGAAGCACTCAAGTTAACGCCCAAAGCTTCTAAAACATCGGCGCTACCAGTCAAGCTGGAAGCCGAACGATTACCATGCTTGGCAACAGGTACACCATAAGCAGCCGCCACAAACGCCACAGCCGTAGAAATGTTAAAAGTTGATGACCCATCGCCACCAGTACCGCAAGTATCGATTATGGGGAATGGTGATTGGGTATCGGGGATTGGGGATTGGCTATATTTCCCAGTACTCAGTCTCCAATCCCCAGTCCCCAATTTAGATTGAGATTGTAGTACTTCAGCCATACCAGTCAACTCGTCGGCAGAAACGCCTTTAAAGTTGAGTGCCGTTAAGATTGCGCCAGATAACTCTGGGGGTACGGCTTCACTGAGCCAACCCTGCATCAATTCAGCAGCTTGCGATCGGCTGAGAGATTCACCATCTATTAATTGTTGCAGTAGAAGATACCAACTAGTAGAAGATTCTTGGGTAGGGATTGGGGAAGTTGTCATAGCTCAAGTTTGTTTACTTAGAGAGGCATGGCAGTTATCCTACCGAAAAATCGACTGTCATCAAAGCGAGGTTGCAATATCAACTTCTAACTGTAAATTCTGTTGATTTTTTGCCATTTTATGTAAATTATGTTTGATTTCATAATTGCTAATAAATAACTCTTTTCCCTTCGCAGCACCGCTTTGTTTATAGTTATTCATGCCATACTGCAATTCCCATTCGTATATATGAGCAGATGAAAAATTAGCTCGTATTTCCGGTGAGTTGTCGTAAGTAATTAGCCAGCGATGAGGACATTGTTGTAATAATGTAGCAAATCTCTGATGTTCAAATGATGTATGTAAATTACCATCTTTACCATACAATCTAGATTTTGTAGCACTATAATATGGCGGATCTAAAAATATGAATATATCATTTTCTTCACTATCCAATAGTTGACTATAGTCTAAGTTAGTAATCTTTATATCTTCAGTTAGTATATTTTCTAATTTCTCTAATCGTTCTATTGAGGAGTGGGTAAACCTTTTATGAAAAGCTTGTTCAGAGAAACCCCCTGATTCTACAGTACCAGAGAAAGTAATTCTGTTGAGGACAAAAAATCTTACTGCTCTGTCGAAATTTGATAAACTGCTGACATCAACTGTAGTTAATTCTAAAAACAGTAATTTACCATATTGATATTTATCTTTAATTCGACGTATTTCTTTGACTAGCTGATATAAATTAGATTGGGCAATTTTCCAGAATAGAAATAATTCAGTGTTTAAATCATTAATCCAAATTTTCAAATCAGGAAACTTTTGCTTTAAGTAAATAAATACAGAACCACCACCTACAAAAGGTTCTCGATATTCATGAAAGCTTTCTGGTAGATATTCAATTATTTGCTTGATAGCTTTTGATTTCCCACCTGGATATCGGAGTGGACTTTTAAGCATAAACTGACAAAATATGATAATATTTGCACTTAATAATTGACAAGCTAACTAATATTTTAAATATGTCCCGTTCTGCACCTTATCAGCCGTTGTTGTTAAAGATTCTTCATGGTGTGAGTGGAATTTTAGCGATCGCCGCCATCATCACAGGTTTTTTAGTTTACAATACCTTCGATGGTAGATTCGGCAAGTTACCCATCCCCCGCATTGGGGAAAGTATAGACATTCACGGCACATTTGCAGTCTTTTTCTTCTTTGTGTTTCCGGCGTTAGCCCTCTATAGCTTTCATGCAGGAAACCGCAAGCTATTACAACAGGATTCATTACAAAACTTAACTCAATTTGGTAGACCGATTTGGTGGGTGAGCTTACAAAGAATTGCCAATACACTCATGCTAATTGCGGCAGTTTTAGCTGTGTTGTCTGGCAGAATGATGAAAGAGGAATGGCTACCCACCGGAGAGTTAAATCATATTTGGTACTACTTGCACCTGATTGGTTGGGTTGTCATTGTTGCCTGTTTAGCAATTCACATTTTAATGTCTATTAAAGTTGGCGGTGTGCCATTATTACTTTCCATATTTTCATTGCAGGTACGCCCAGAAGATAGCCCGACAAAATGGCCTGGTCGTTTACAAAATTGGTTGATTAACTTATCAGCTAATTTTGGCGGAGTAATTAATAATTTTATGCAAAATAATTTCCCTCTTAGAGTAATTGAAATAATTCTGCTTGTGGGAATTATTGCAGCGTTGATATTGCCTCTATTTACTGGTAGTGAATCGTAGTATTGTATTTTTAAACGTAGCATGAGAGGGATTATAAAAAGTTATTTCAGGTATTTTAAGAGAGAAATACAACAATTTTATAGAGAAAAAATTGCAGTAATTACTCCTTTCCGAAATATACACCAGTTAAGATGATGTTAGGGATAGAAAATTGTGAGGAGCTTTAGGATTGAAGAAGTTCTCTAACTTGTTTCCGGAGGACTTACCAAGAATCATCCAAAGATCACAGCTTGTTCTCCGGGAAGGAAAATGGCGAGAGGTTAGATACAAAAGTGAAGAACGCACTGCATCGGGAGAGTATAATTTTGTCACTCTAGAAGGACAAGTCTTTATTTGTAGAGCTAGTGCTAGGCTGGGAGGTAGAGTAATTGGACATTTAGATTTAGCAATGGGAAGGGATGTAGACTATGCTGGTCGGCTCTACTTTTCAGGACGTGCCAAAAGGGGCATTCTTCGCAAGTGGACTAATGAATCTGGACATTATCAACCGACTCCTGAGTTGATGAGCAAAGCTGGTTTACCTGAAGAACTTTTTGAGCCAGATCAATTTAAAAGCCTAATCAGTATAAATTTCAACCATGATAATTGATCAAGATTTTGCAGATCATAAGGCTTTACAACAAAGGCTGATGAATGTGGAGGAATCAGTTCAGTTTGATGAAATAAACGCCCTGTTAGATCGAGATTCTGTTATTGCTTTAAAGTTGGCTAATGCTTTATTGAAAAACAAAAAATACTTTGAGATGCTGCTAGAAAGAGGATTAGAAAAAGCAAATGCGAGTGAAATAGAAATTTGGCTAAAGTATTTACTCCCGCGTATCGGCTTCCGGCGTGTCATAGCTATGTTATCTCACAAGCTATCAGAACATCCTCAGCAAGTAGTTAAGGCTTTATACTGGTTACCTAAATTCCTGCCACAGGGTAATGAACAAGCTGCTAGATTACTAAAAAATCTTTTGAATCAGGAGAAACAGATGTTAGGTGGAGAGTACAAAGCTGTTAACCCTTCAAGGCAAGTTTACAAGTTAATTTTAATAATCAAAAATACAGGTGAATTTGCAACTTTTGGTGGTTATCAGTTAGGTAGTCAAGGTTCTCAAATAGTTGTGGAAATTCTTAATTCTGAAGATTTATCTCCAACTGGTGGAGTGAGGCAAGTCTCACCTGGAGATATTGAAATTCTCAACCCACAACCTTATAACGATTGAGAGTATTAATTAAGTTGTCTTGTACTTTTCTACCTTGACGAACGAAAGATAACACGACCAGGAATTTCCTCTTGATTAATTCGTGCATAGACTCGCAAACAAGTTAAAACTTCCCCAGGAATACCACCACAATCGAGTTGTAAATCATCTTTAGAAAAGGCACAAATATCAGCATAAATTCCTGTTAGCTGGCGAATTCGCACGTCATAACCTGCATTAGTAGCTCTATCGGCTACTTTTTTCAGAGCGCGTCTTGATTCTTGTTGTAGCTTCCCCCACCAGGAATAACGCTCAGATGGTGGTACAAATACTAAAGAATTAATTGCTTCATCCATGTCAATCCAAGTGCGTAGAGTTAACAAGGGTTCGGCTATTTCCTCGGCTTTTTTTGTGCGTTGGAAACGGTCTATAAAGGTATCAATATATTGATTTTGTTGCTCTGGCTGAGAATTTAAAGGAATAACATCAAAACTAAAAACGCTTTTTAGGGCATGATGTAAATCTGGTTCTATTTCTATAAATTTACTCCATAAAAGTAGGAAACTAGCTACTAAATGTAGTTCCTCTGAAGCATCATTTTGTAGAATATTGTTGTGAAAAAATGCTTTTTGTGATAAACATAAACCTTGAGCATTGATGCTACCACTAAGTCCGGGATAGATAATTTCATTGCGGATAAAAGGCAGGTGGTAGACATATTCATTATTTGCTACTGCGCCCATTTCTTGAGCCAAATCTAAAGCTCGTTGTCGCCAAATTTGTGCTAAATCTTCGGGAACTCGTAATAATTTGCGGTGAATTTCGTTCCATAAATCGGCATCTGTATGACTCTGTAACAAAGAATCTCCCAGATATAAACCGAGTTCTGAGTCAGAATCAAAAGCCTGTCGTAGAGAATTTAGCTTAAACTCATCTGATTTTTGGCTGATAGCTACGGTCTGTTGTTCTGGCTGTAGAAGATGGCGCAGTTCTTGCAGCACTTCATCACATACCTTTGCGCCTGGGTCTTGGGGAAATTCGGCTTGAGCTTTTTTCAGGGAAGCTTCTATTCCATACAGGCTAAACCGCAATAATCGGGCTAATTCTGAGTTTTTTGTTGTTAGTAGTTGATATAAGTGCTGCATTAGTATTTCCTTTTTTTATCTCACGCAGAGAGAAGTTGCGGTGCGGTGAATCCAGCCCTGTAGGAGGGTTTCCCGCCGTAGGGGACTGGTGAACCCGGAGGGGGGTTCCCCCCGTTGAGCAAACTTCGGTGGACGCATTTCGCTGAAAGCGTTCCCGAAGGGTGGCGCAGAGAGACAGAGAGAGATTTTGTATAACTCTCCGCGTACCTCCGCGCCCCTTTGCGTTTAATGTATTCCACAAAAAGGGTCACGTTCCTTATCCACCTCATTAGGTTGCAAATCCAGTTCAGCACAGTAAACACAGCCTTCCTGTTGGAGACATTCTGCGCTTGTGGATGTCCAGTAAGGTACATCACCGGCGTGGATGCGTAAAATTCCTCGGTTGTCGAGGGTAACGCGGTATTGGCAAGGATAGTCTGCGTTGACATCTGGTTTGCGGAGTGCGCCTATACGTATCCATTTTTTGGTGTTGGTTGCGGTGTCGGTTTGGTAAATATAAAAGGTGTGTTGTCCCGTTTGGGGGAAGGGGGGAAGGGGGTTACTAATTAAGCCTGCGCCTGGTTGGGGTGAACCATCGTGGAGATAATGGAAGGTTTGCAGGGATTTGTGGTTATTTCTGTCCACTTCAAAGACTAAATGATAAGCATCTGGTTGATCTACCGTGGCTGATTCAATTACATTGACGGCAATATCACCATCATTTAAATCTTTTTCTAGACGTTCAACGGCGATGTTCCACTTCAAGTTACCTTCGGTAAATAAGGTGGATGTGTTGGATACGGCTGATATTGCCGAATTGACATCAATACCGGGAACATCAATTAGGTAATGGGGATTTCCTTGACACAAGAGGACGTTAAATTGTAAAGTCTGGTCAATTTCAAACTGGACTTTGATTTTTCGGAGAAATTCCCCTTCCTCCATTGTCAATTTTTCCATGAGATTTTTGCCGTCGAAGCTACCCCACAGGCGTAAGTCTCCGTCTTCGTAGTCTTGGCGGTAAATGATGTTGGTTAACTGTATCCCTTGCCATTCGGTGCGGACTTTAGCGACGTTTTCCCCTGGCGTGAGTTGGTATAGTTCCTGTCCAGCTTTGAAGACTGTTAATAGGTCGTTGCTTTGGGTTTTGCGTTTGAAGTTGCAAGGGAGGTAATAAAAAAGATTTTTGACATCTATTTCTAATTGGTTAGCGCCTTTACGTAGCAGTCCTTTGGATTCTTCGGGGTCAAATCTTAGCCTCCGCAGTTTCTCGGCGTAGCAAGCACCGGCGGAGGTGGCTAGTTTGGTATATTCCAAGACAAAAGTGATGCGTTCGGGATTCCAGACGAAATGGGGAGAGTTGCTAAATTCTTGGTAAATATGGCGCTGTACTAGGTCGAGGTTGCAAGTTTTACCGGAGAGAATTAACCAATCAACTTTATGGGTGTTCCAGGGGTCTATATTGTTATCTTCGGAACGTAAACGGCTTTCCATTAAGCCTTTAGCTATCCCTATTGCCTCTTTAATGGCTGAGGCGGCGGCGCGTTCAAATTGTTGGTTGTCTAAGGTGACATGGAGAGTGTCTAATTCTTTGACTTGGAATTTGATGGCGCTTTGGGTTAGCAGTTCGGCTATTTGTTGTTCAGAGAGGGTAAAGGTGAGGTTAGAAACATCATCGGGTGTTTTTTGCCCTAATTTGAGCTTGGCTGCTTCTGCATGATCCCATAAGGTATAAAAGGCTTGCAGGCGTTGGGGTGCTTGTTGCCAACGGGTGGGGATGACTTTCTCGGCTGTATCTAAAGCATCTTTATAGGCTGCGTCACCTTCAGGATTTTCTTTATCTAAACATTTCAATAGACTGCCGCTTTTGAATTTGCCTTTCTCTAAAAAGCGTTCGTTTAATTCCGAGCTAATTAAATCTTCTAGTTTGTCGCTTTCGATTTTACCAACGCTAATTGCTGTGAGTAAAGTATCAGCGATCGCCACTTTTAACAACCGATACACTCGCAAGGTAATTAACTCGCCACCTAGTTGTAAATGTCCAGAGGAACCCAACAGTTTGGGCGTAAGTTTATAGTAACGTCCGCCTAAGCCTCTATCTTCATTACTACTAAAGAATGGGGTTTTATCTTCTAGGGTGAGTTCAATTAAAGCTAAGTCTGTGGTTCCACCACCAATATCTAAGACGAGAACATTTTGCGACCATTTATTTTTTTCTTGACGGCAACGGGTTTTAAAAGACTCAATGCCAATGTTGAGATTACCACCAAACTCACGCCATAAAAAGAAGATGGCTACAGATACCGCTTCATCATAGGCAGTTTGTACGTCATCTATCCCTAATTGTTCAACTAATTCTTTGACTTCTTTCCGCACTACTGGCGGTGCAACTGTGGGGTAGGTGACAACTGCGGTTAAAAATTCCCCGTCAGAAAATCTGCGTCTAGCACGTTGGCGATAATCTTCGGTTAAATCAATTAAATGTGACCAAGCAGCTTGTACAAGTTGGTTAACATTAATTGTTTCTTCTGCACCATCTAAAATGATTGAGAAATCACGTTTTTGTCCAAAATAACGCTTTGGTGAATGGTGAAATCTGCTGATAATTTCCTTTAGAGAACTGCTGGTTCCTTGAGCGATCGCCTTTTTGCGATTGTCCCTTGCTTCCCTACCCATACGAATGTTTAAATCTGTCAAACTGGAGATTTCTAACTCGCTGGGAATTTCTGTATCTCGACGGTCGATATCTAAAACTACGGGAATGAGATTTTGCGATTCTAAGGTAGGTACGCGAAAAACTTCATGGTAGATATTATATAATTTTCTGCTGACGGCATGACGAAATCTATCGCTATTTCCTAAACATAATTCTATTTGCCGAATTGCTTCTAACAATCTGTCTCTATTATCTGTTTGAAAAACTTCACTTAATTGACTAGGGGCAACTTCTAAATTTTTACTAATATCAAGGATAAATTTATCCCATTCACTGGCGCTTGCTTCTGGTAAAGCAATAGCAGCCGGAGAACTCAACCATTGAGATAGGCGATCGCGTAATCTTAATTCCTGTTCTCTCGGTAAAACTTCGGCAATTGGCACTTCAATGGGGTCAAAAAGTGTCACTGTAGAATTAGATGTACCGAAATCTAAAGCAAACCAACCGGGGAATCTTTTACGTTGTTTAATATCGGGTTGTTGCTCATGATTAGTACGGATTTCTTGGGTATTATCTGGTTGTGTTGTTGGTTTCATAGGTAGTGACCACAGATGACAATAAGCTGCTATTTTTTTGCGTGCCGATAGCAGGGGATTTCCTGATAAATCAGAATCGAAATATTCAACAATTACTTGTAAATTACAGTTGATAGCTTGTGTTAAAGTTTGCTCTAATTTACAAGGATACTGCTCTAATTGCCCAATTTGGGAAATTTTTGGTGTAGCAGAATCAAATTGTCTATAGGCTTTTTCTATTTTTAATGCCAATTCACTTGATGCGCCCTTTACAGTGCAGGTTATGCGGGAAATATGAGGGACATTGTTCCCAGTACCAATTAATTGAATCGGGGGAAGTTCCAGATATTTTTTTTCATTAACCCGCATCTGAAAGCGTGGTGCAAGCTGAATTTTTACAGGCATTTTTTCGGTTTCCTATGCAGTCGTAATTAGTGGTGGCTACTAATTACTAATTACTGATATTTGACTGCTAAATCGGCAATTTCCGAGAGATTTTGTAACCAAGCTGGAACTGCACCAGAAGATTGAGTATCACCAGCAGCAATAAACCTCAGCAAGCCATCTTTTTTGGAGATGTTTTGCAAGGTAGGAATAATTTGATCTAAAATTCCATCTAATTCGGCATTGACTCTTTGATTCACTTCACTAACATATTGCACCAAATGTAAGCTGGCGCTAGCAGTAATTTCATCGCGGAGTCGTAACACAAACATTTGATGATTGCTAGACTTAGATAGAGTTTGTGCTTTTTCCGGCGACCAATCAAAAATTTGACCAATATCGTGTTTTTCATCCTGACGCGCCAGAGGAAACATAATTTCTGGAGTGAGGAATTTTTCTTGATGATTAATTTCCGATATAATTGCTGCTTGCCATTGGGTCGGGTCACTACCTAACAACAATTGGTAAAATAAATCAGCTTCTTCCCCGCCAAATTTACTTTCAATCTCTTGTTCTATTTCTGGGTTGAGGAGTGCTTGCAAACGCTCCCGTTCTGGGGCGATTTGTTGAGATAATTTACTTAGTAAGTCTACCACTGCCTGGCGGATGCGATCGCGCGCAAATTCTTCTACTTCTTTGACAGTCTTTTCAAAAGCTGGATAAAAATCATCACTCTTGGTAGGGATACTGGTATTGGTTCTATTTCCCCTGTCAAATAACTTACCTGCTGCACCCTTTGATTCTGTAATGGTGATTGTGCCATTATTCGCTTTGTTAAATAACAAAGTCCAATGATTCCAACTCAAAACTCTAAAGGTCAGTTCATCTTTCACCACATCACTGACCACAGTTCCCCGGCGGTCTTTGAGTGGTTCCTTACCCAAATCTTTTTGAAAGTTGCGATAGGTTTTATCTAAATTTTCTAACGCAGTCCGCAAATCAATTAAAGCCTGACTATCCCCTGTAGGTATACCCTGCTCATGAATTTCGGCGATGATACCTTTGAGATTATCCTGTTGTTGCCGTAAATTGTCGGCAGCGCGGCTAGTATCTTCATACAGTTGCTTAAGTCCGTGAGTCGCAACGTGATTTTGCATCAATTCCCGTAGCTTGGCGATACCCCCGTCTTGAGCAAAGTAACCTAACTTACGACTTAAATGGCTGCGTGGATCTGATTCTATCAGGCGATCGCTCAAATATCCCCACTTTTGCTGCAACTGTTTCGACCTCTCCAAGTAATTGGGATAGTCCAAGTTAGCCAAAAACTCTGGCGAACCCGCTTTAATAGTGCTGGAACGCTTGGCTAGTTCCGCCAGTCCCAACAGTGGCGAAAGTAAAGCGATGCGGTCTTTGTTGGTGGTGAATGCACTCGCCCCGTCGATAGTCGTTTGTAAAACCCGCAGTTGCTGTAAAACCTTATCTGCTGTTAAATTCGGCGTTCGACTCTCATCAATTAATTGGTCGAGTAGTCTTTCCCCTCCTTCACTTTCCAACGGTAACTGGTCAAATCGCCCCACACCCACCAAAATCAAATCCTTCAGGTCTTGTCCTGGGCGCTGCTGCTGCATCATAGTGAAAATCTTATTGGCGCGATCGCTCCCCGGCGATTTACCATTGAGCAATACCAAAATTGTCTGAACTTCTGCCAATTCCCGTAATGATAAAAATGTATCCCTAGCACCAGAGTTAGCCGCCCCCAAACCGGGAAAATCCAAAAGAGTAAATTCGGAAACATCTGTAATATCCCAAATTTCCCTAGAGATTTTTACATCAATATCCACACGGCGAATTAAGGGGAAACTATTTTGTAATAACTTAGTGGCTAACTTTTGCGGTGGACTCGGTAAACGAATATGGGCTGGTGGTAAATCTTCAAAGCCAAGAGTTTGGATAGCCAAAGGCTGTTCCGCCAACTGCAAACCTTCACGGGCGGAATCCGGGTCAATTTCGTAACGTCCACCGCACAAAGCTTCCCCATAGGAACTATAGGCGCGGATAAACAGCACCAACTCCCGCAAAATATAACGCAACTCTAAATTATTACTACTCTTCCAACTAGCTTCACACCAACCGAGAATTTCCTTCCCAGAACTGAGTTTTGCTGGTTGCATTGCTGGAAGTCCGGCGGCTATTGTCCGGCGGTTAGCTTCTCCTAACATGAAGCGCAAACACTCATTTACCCCTTCCCGTGTCAGATACTCGACTGTGAAATTACCAACCTGGGTAGTAGTAAAGCCCGGATGAGGAATAAGGTGAATCGCTGTGACGTTTCCTGTAGTAGGATTTTCGCTGATGGGTAAAGCGTCTGCATAGCCGATGAGGCTACCCAACAAAAGAGTTTTACCACTACTAAATTCTCCCATCACCCCAATTTTCACAGGCGATGTAGCCAGTTCTACAGTTTTTTGGGCAGCTTCCCGTAGACGTAAAAGACAATCATCTAGACTAGCAGGAACCCAATCTTCTTGTTGGGAGGGAGATTGAGGAACAAAATCTAATTTTTGAAGAATAAGTTCGCCGTACTCTTTAAAACGTCCCAGTTTTTCTGGCTCCATAGAGCAGCTTTCCGCTAAGATAAATTTCTGTGAGTTTTATAACACAAAAAAAATCTTTTCACTTTCCTATTTGCCATCTTGTTGATTAGTGGCTTTGGCGTGCTTGAACCAAGGTGTCATTTACTCACATGAAGATCTGGAAGGCTATGTAGAGTTTAATTTTTGGAAAAAAGAGATATAAGTAATTTTTAGTACCTTTTGGTAACTTAGTTTGTTGACCAAATAACTTTTTTTATAAATTCACAATTGGCGGTAGGGATTTATAAAACCAAGATGAATTTTTGAATATTCAATTTAAATAATTCTTGATTGACATACGTGATATGGAAAAGCGCAGCAATATTAATTTACAAAACCTCGGTATTTTCACCATCAATTAACTATAAAAATACTCTTTATATCTTTACGGCTTTTCTGTGAAATTCTTTTTAGAATTATCTAAACCAGGTTGAATAAATCGCCTGATTTGTGGCATGACTCTCATAGATAAGTGGGATTTATAGGAAGTGAGACAATCAAATAATCAAGTTACCAAACTACCCGTTCATCAGACACAAGCGCCTCTGCAAATTGGAGAATCTGGAAAAAAATACTTCAACTTCAAAGTTAATTTAGAAACCGAAAACAATTTATATCAAGTTATAGAAAATTTTCATAAAGTTATTATTGTATTCACGAGTGATGGTCATGTTTGCTACACTTCACCTAATGTCACAGAAATCTTAGGGTATGAAGTAATAGAACTGGAAGGTAAATCTTTCGCTTCTTTTGTCCACAATGATGATGTGCGACTATTTACTGATTATTTATCCACAATTGCCAAATCTAGCAACAAGCACCAGCCGCTAGAATACCGGATAAAAGCCAAAGATGGTAGCTGGCGATGGCAGGAAATTAGTGCATCTGTCTTTAAAGATGAAAATGGTAATGTTGTGTATTTTGTTGGCATTACTAACGATATAACCGACCGCAAACTTACAGAAGCGGCGCTAGCAGAAAGAATCTTATTAGCTAACTTTCGGACAGCAATTGATAATGTTTTTTCTCAAAATCATACATTACAACAGTTAATGCGTGGCTGTGCTGAGACTATGGTGACACATCTCAATGCAGCCTTTGCCCGCATCTGGACACTGAATAAGCAAAATAACGTCCTAGAACTGCAAGTTAGTTCGGGGATGTATACCCACATTGATGGCCCCCACAGATTTGTACCAGTCGGTAAATTCAAAATTGGGTTAATCGCCGAAGAAGCCAAACCCCACCTCACCAACTCTGTACAAACCGACCCCCGTGTAGGGAATAAAGAGTGGGCAAAGCAAGAGGGAATGATTGCCTTTGCTGGCTATCCCTTGATTGTGGAAGGAGAGATATTAGGGGTCATCGCCATGTTTTCTCGCCAAATACTCAGCGAATCGACCTTTGAGGCTTTGAGAATTACATCCCATGAAATTGCTATCGGTATTAAGCGTAAGCAGACCGAAGAAGAACTGAGAAAATCTGAAGCTAAATACCGAGAAATTGCCCAAACAGCCCAAGAAAAAGCCCAAAAGTTAGAAGCAGCGCTATGGGAACTCCAGCAAACCCAGGCGCAATTAATTCAAACAGAGAAAATGTCTAGTTTAGGACAATTAGTCGCGGGTGTGGCCCATGAGATTAATAATCCGGTGAATTTTATCTACGGTAATATCACTCATACCCGTGAATACATAGAGGATTTGCTTTACTTGGTAAAACTCTATCAAAATCACTACGATTCAGTATTACCAGACATTGCAGACCATATATACGGGATGGATTTAGAATTTATTTCTCAAGATTTACCCAAGGTTCTTAATTCAATGCACATGGGAGCAGAACGTATTCGACAGATAGTCCTATCTTTGCGTAACTTCTCTCGCCTAGACGAAGATGGCATGAAAGCAGTAGATATTCATGAAGGTATCGATAATACATTGCTATTATTGCAAAATCGTCTAAAAGCTAAATCAGGCTGTAGTGAGATTCAAGTAGTTAAAGAGTACGGCAACCTACCGAATATCGTATGTCACGCCGGACAACTCAATCAAGTATTTATGAATTTACTGACTAATGCAATTGATGCTTTGGAAGAGTCTGTTGCCAGTAGTCATTTGTCAGTAGTGAATAATCAAACAACTAACAATCCCCGAATTCTGATTCGGACTGAACTTACCACCGACAACCAGGTAATTATTCGTATTGCTGATAATGGAATGGGAATGGCAGAGAAAGTTCTTAGTCGGCTATTTGACCCTTTCTTCACCACTAAGCCCATAGGTAAAGGCACTGGCATGGGACTATCAATCAGTTACCAAATTGTGGTGACAAACCACCAAGGACAGTTACAGTGTATCTCTGCACCAGGAAAGGGGACTGAGTTTATCATTACAATTCCAAAGGGTGATGGGTGATACTGTTTTAGCTAATACGCGCCCAAATTGTATAACTACTAATAAGGGCTGTTGACTGTTGACTGTTAACGGTCAACAGTCAACAAACCTGATGATGGATTATGCTGCTTCAAAGCAAAATAGCTTACTCAGGTGTTTTCTACAGTCCCAGTCACCCAATATTCTAGCGCCGTCTGGAACCGAAACCCGTTGAACGGCGGGCAGGAGAACGTCCGCTACCAAAACTGCTACCGCTAGGGCTGCGTCTGGTGGTGCTGGAATTGCCAGAAGGTCTTAGGTTACTACCACCAAAACCGGAACCAGAAGGACGGTTTGTGGTGGTGCGTGGTGCTGTGCGGACAGTGGAACTAGGAGACCTTCTAATGGTGCCGGTGGTACGGAAAGCCGTCCGATTTCTGACGGCTGCGGGTGGCGCATTGTAACGGCTGCGGTAGCTGGATACTGCTTGGTCGTAACTATTACCATATCCACCAAAGCCGCTAATTACTCCACCTGGTTGATAGACGGGGGGAACGTAGTACTGGGGTCTAAACAAAGCATTACCGATCGCCTGACCTGCTATACTACCAGCGACAGAACCGGCAAAGGGGGCCCAAAAGCCATTTTCTCGGCGAACTACAACTGTTTCTTGCTGTCCGGTTTGGGGATTGGTTTTATTCTCGGTAACGTTATGAACGTACTCAATTTTAAAATCTTCTGTCAAATATAAAACTGGCTGTCCATTGTCAACCTTTAGATAACTTTTCTTACCTTCTTTGATTTCATCGTCGGTCAGCCGCGCCATTTGCAACTTTTCGGTGGCAAAGGTTGGGGGTGTACTGTTGAGTAAAAATAAGGTGTATTCCCCAGTCGCATCATCATAAGTAGCTTGTTGTACTTGATACTGACCGTCATTGAGTTTAGTTGTAGCAGAAGTTTGGTTAAAATTCCGATTTGTAGAGTTGGTTTGTTCTCCTCCTCCACAGGCGACGGTTGTCAAGCACAAGCTGACTGCTAAAAAAATCACTGTAACTTTACGTAGTATTGTCATGATCATGGCATTGTCATCTTATTTTCGAGCTTAACAAGTTCTTTGATGGGTTGTAGGTACGGACAACCACACAAGTTATCTGTTGAAACCGGGTGTAAGGGTGTAAGGGTATAGGGGTGTAAGGGTTTCAAGCAATTCCCCTATACCCATATACCCCTATACCCCTGAACCCTTGATTTTCAATTCTCATGGGTAAGTCCTGGTTATAAAGGTATCAACTCTGGGTAATATTGCAATAGCTGATCATTACTTAGTTCATCCCCTAACCGTGCTGGTGAGAAATGCACTTGGATGGCTCTGAGCTTGTGTTTGTAGTGCAGATTAATCAAGGCTTTTAAGGCTTCTTGCAACGCTTGAATATTAGCTAAATCAGTTTCTAACTCCGGTACTTCCCCTTCATAGGCGACTGTAGTCATAATTACGATGTTGCGTGTCGCAGGTAAGGAAAGGGGGCGATCAAAGTCATCAGTATCTAACTCTAAATCAGCACCGTATCTGGCAGCAGAATCGCTAAATAATTCGTTGACATAATCTCCAGCTTCGCCTTCACTCCAAAATACATCACCTTCATTGGCGGCAGAGAGCCAATATTCATCGTAGCGCAGTAGAGTCTCTGATAGTTCTACCAATCCTTCCCCTAGAACTTCTAATTCCCCTTCAGCATTGATTGCATCTCTAGCAATGCGATTTAATTCTCCCAATATGGGCGCTATGTCAGACCCGCTTAAATGTAAAAATAACCGAAATACTACATAACGAGTCCGACCCATCATTTTGTTAAACATACCAGTTTGTCAACCTCCAAAAGTTTGTTTAATCGGGACTGATCAATCCAAAATTAAGAATTTCTGCCTTCTTGAATCTTTCTGCTCCCTCATCTCTCTCATTATTCATTCACATAGTGAAAACTGTTAACAAAATCTGTAAGTGTGTTTAACCCAGGTAGGTTATGTGGGAGAGAGTCACCGGATACATCGGATGAAAAAGTCATGTCTGTATCTGAGGAGTTGATAAATCGCTTACCAAAGTTGGGGCTGTCATGAACAATTAAAGTTTGCGCGCTGGAATTAGTTAATATGGTTTGGGTTGGGGCTTGGAAAAATTTGATTTTCGCGGCTAGATGCAGGTTTTTTTTGGTTTTTTTCATGGTCTGTGCCTGACTTATAGCTTCGGCGATCGCACTCGTTAATTCCTTCACCCGATGGGGTGTTTTTATTCCCAAGGAAGATACATTTTCCTGTTCCATCATCGCTAACAGGGCATAAATATTTTTTTGGGTATTAACAGCATCTTTAAAAGGTAAAATAGCCATACAGGCTGTGGGTAATAAGTCCGCGTCATTATCTACCCGAAATGTAAACACAGTCCGACGACGGCTGATTTCGGTGCTGGGTGGTTGTTTGAGGATGGAGTATTCTTGGGCGATGTGGTAGTAAGCGCCAGCTAAGGCAAAGTTCGCTTCTGCTTCTAAGGCTGCATCGATGACAATTTGAATGGTTGGGGGGGTTTCGTTGAAAAATTCTCTTGGATCTTCAGAGTCAAAGCGTTGGATAATAGAGCGATCGCCTGTAGGACTTAAGTCAATCCATTGACAAATCAAACCCTCTGTTTTTAAGCCAAATCTGGAAGTAGAGTACAGTTTTGCACCAGTCAAAATGGCGCTGGTTAAATCAGCACCCACCCATTCTGCTCTAATTAATTTTGCTTGAATTAGATTGGCATGGACTAAACTAGCATTTGTTAAATTGGCATTGCTCAAGTCTGCGCCGACTAAATTAGCGCCGCTCAATTTTGCATTACTTAAATCAGCCCAACTCAGGTTTACACCACTCAAATCAGCCCAACGGAGGTTCGCCCCGCTCAAATCTGCACCACTAAGGTTAGCATGGCGGAAGTTTACCTGTTTTAGTTCAGCATCTCGCAGGTTGGCGCTTGTTAAATCACAACGACTTAAGTCAGCTCCATTAAGGTTAGCCATTTCCAAGTTCGCTCCTACCAAGGATGCACCTTTCAAGCTGGCTCCGTTCAAATTGGCGTGGCGAAGATTGGCGTGGCGCAGTGTGGCTTCTCGCAAATCAGCACTGTTGAGGTTTGCTTCTGATAAATCAACCCGACTGAGTTCAGTACGAATTAACTCAGCACGTACCAAAGAAGCCCCACGCAATTGAGCGCGACTGAGGTCAGAACGAATTAAATTAGCAACATTGAGGCTGGAATGATTGAAAATAGCATCAGTGAGGTTGGCACCACTCAGTCTAGCTACGTTCAGTTTGGCATGGCTGAAGTCAGCTTCGCTCAAATTTGACCCACTCAGGTTAGCTATACTCAAATTTGCTTGGCTAAAATTCACACCACAGAGTTTGACACCACTCAAATTAGCTTCCGAGAGGTCAACACCACTAAAATTGATGACTCCAGTCGCATATTGTGCCAACAATTCCTCTACATTCATCTAATACCTCATGATTTATCTAATTCGTAATTAAAAACGACCATTGACTAATGATAAAAATGCAAATTGGAATTTTAGGTTTAGGCTTGATTGGTGGTTCATTGGGTTATGATTTGCGATCGCAAGGTCATCATGTTTTAGGTGTGAGCCGCAAGCAATCTACTTGTGAAACAGCAGTTTCCTTAGGTAGTGTTGACCAAGCCTCCGTTGACATAAGCTTATTAACAGCCGCAGATGTTGTATTTATTTGTACACCTATCGGTCTTATTGTTCCCCAAGTGGAGCAATTGATTAATCATCTACCCCAGGCGACTGTGGTGACTGATGTTGGGTCAGTGAAAGCACCGATAGTTGAAGCGATTTCCCCTCTGTGGGAAAACTTTGTCGGTGGTCATCCAATGGCTGGGACAACCGATAGTGGGATAGAATCTGCCCAAAGAAATTTATTTGTTAATAGACCTTATGTGTTAACACCAGAGCCGACAACACCCAAAGGAGCGATTGCACTTGTAGAGGAAATTGTGCGATCGTTAGGGGCTAAAATTTATTACTGTCAGCCAGAGCAACATGACCGCGCCGTCAGTTGGATTTCCCATTTACCTGTCATGGTCAGTTCCTCCTTAATTGCCGCCTGCATCAGCGAAACTGACCCCGAAGTTTTACAATTAGCCCAAAACCTTGCTAGTTCAGGTTTTCGAGATACTAGCCGCGTTGGTGGTGGGAATCCAGAGTTAGGGGTGATGATGGCGCAATACAATCGCCAAGCATTGCTGGGGTCATTGCACCAATATCGCCGTCGTCTTGATGAGTTAATCGCTCTAGTTGAGCAGGAAAATTGGTCAGCTTTAGAAACCAAGTTACACACAACGCAACAAGCTAGACCTAATTTTGTGGATGAGGTTTAGCGTTCTCAAGGTGGCGATGATCTATAGGCGATCGTAGGTCATCGTACACAAATTTTATGTAGAAATAGATAGTAACTGATGAATCACAACTATGGCTGTCCGCAGATATTCTGCTAAAAAGTAAGTAGAGCGACTTAAAAAAAACTATGTGAAGATAAGTAAATACATATATAGGAATCATATTTGATTTCTGAAAAAGACTAAGAGATAATACGGAGGATAAGTTTTGTCTAACAGCGAACAATGATAAACCAGCATCTACAAGCTAAGATTGCAGAACTACAAGAATTTATATATGCTTGGCCAGATGCGCGTGAGGTCAAAAAAGCATTGGCTGTAAAGCTGGTTTATCAAGGCTATAAGTATGAGGAAATCCAAACAATTTTAGATGTGTCAGGGTGAATTACTTCTTCAAGCCTATGATGCAGGTAATTAAAACAATACAATTGATTATCTACGTTATTTATTAGCCCAATACCCTAACCAACAATTACTTATTTTTGGGGATGGAGCTTATTACCATCGGTCACAGATTGTCCAAAGCTTTTTATCTGAGGTAAACCAGGGTTGATTTGAAGCACAATGGAAAATTCACTGCATCCGTTTTGCTCCAAATTGTTCACAAAAAAATCCTAATCGTTCGCGTAGCATCTTCGTTAGGAGAAGATATCTGGTTACAGGCAAAAACCCACCACACGTTTTTGCGCTTTAGTTCCAAAATCTTCTCATTTCAAGGAGATGTTTGAGTGGTTTATACGAAACACTGCCTTTGATTTTATGTCCCTCCAGATGTACGATTTTTTTTCACAAATCAAATCATAGTCCTACATATTTACCTGCTGATAGGATATATTCTATTTGCAGAACATATGTATTTTTTTTAAAATAGACGAATACTAATTAGCACTATTTTCTTATATTTTAAACTATCATTGAGCAACAATGTGTAATGTTTTTTTGTTACAATACAAACTTGATTAATCGACGATTTGTACAGACAGTATTCTGCTGAGTGCGCTGTAATAACTGTCCAATTAACTTAAAACCAAAAATGGTAATAGTTTTGAAGTATTGAGGAAATCATTTGAGGATGTATATATGAGATATGGAATTGATATTGGCCACAATTGCCCACCAGACACTGGAGCTAGAGGGATTAGGTTTGAAGATAATCTGACTCTAGATGTAGGCAACCGAGTCATATCTAAGTTGAGAGCTTTAGGACATGAGGTAATATCCTGTAGACCAGATAGAGCTACTTCCGTTAAAGATTCTCTCTCTCAAAGATGTAATAGAGCTAATGCCAACAAAGTAGAGGTTTTTGTTTCTATCCATTTTAATGCTTTTAATGGACAAGCCAACGGTACTGAAGTATTTGCCACAAGTGATAATGGTAGAAGAATTGCTAAACCAGTATTAGATGAAATTATCAAGTTAGGATATTTTAATCGTGGGATTAAAAGTGGTTCTCACTTATTTGTTCTGCGAAATACAAATATGCCAGCAATATTGGTAGAGTGTTGCTTTATCGATGCCCAAAAAGACATGAATTTATTTGATTCAGAAGCAACTGCTAATGCAATTGTCAAGGGATTAACAGGAAAATTACCCAGTACTCCTGTGGCTTCTGTTCCAGATGAAGAACAAAATATAGATACCAGTATTTTGAGACTACAGAAAGCATTAAATCGTCTCAAAATTACTGATAGAAGTAATAGACCTCTCGTGGAAAATAGCCAACTTAATGCAGAGACAAAGTTTGCGGTAGAAAGATTTCAAGGTATTGTGGGACTGGAGAAAACTGGAATTGTCAATGAAGCAACATGGAATGCTATCAATCTGATTTTAGCTAAAAGAATTATCAGACAGAACCACGCTGGTGGCCCGGTTGTGAGATACTTACAATTCCGAGTAGGAGTTGAGGTTGATGGTATTTATGGCGCGCAAACAGAAGCAGCAATTAAAAGATTCCAAAGACAAAATGGTTTGCTTGCCGATGGAATTATTGGGCCGATGAGTTGGCAAAGACTTATCGGTTAGTGGTAGTTATTGGTTAGAGGTGAGAGGTTAGAGAGGTTAGAGAGGTTAGTAAAATAAGTAACTTCTGGTTCCTCTCCCAACTTCTGCCACTAACCACGATTGCGTTCTAATAAAAGCATCATCATTAAGCTTAGTAGAACTTGTTGCTCTTCGCGATCGCTAATTTGATCAACCTGTTTGATGGTAAATTTTCTAGAGAGAAAGGCAGGGATTTTCTCTAAACGCATCACAACTGTACCATCAGTTCGGCTGACTAAATAAATAGGGTTAAATACATAGCCAGTGAATATACCGACAATGGGGATTTCCGCAAATAAAGCATCGGCGATTTTCACCCAAGGATTTTTTTCTTGAATATTTAAGGTAGTTGTATCGCCATCAAATATATCGTAACGCGCACGCCATAAGGATTTTAAACCGCGTCGCTTGACTGCACCAATACTCGCACCGTTACTATCGCTGAAGTCATAGCGCGCAGAAAAATCAATGATGCGATCGGCTTTGATGTAGTATAGAGGACGGGTACGCTCCACATCTGCAAAGATGGTGATGGCTTCTTTGAGTTTGAACAGTTTCTGTTTGACGTAGAAAACTAAATTGCCTTGAGCGTCTACGACGGATATTTGCGGCGCTAATGCCCAAAACTTGAATGTAAGTTCTAGTGGATACTGCATAGGGATTCCAGTGAAAATAACTGCATTTCTCACCTTCCTATTAATCCCTATTAGTGCTGATATGTAACATAGAAAAAATTAAATAATGTAAACACGTCTCATAACTTTTCTTGCTTATGTAGAATGTACTCTCATCGGTGAGAAAAACTATAGAATCTAGGTAAATTTCTGTTGGTATACGTTGCTCAAGTGTAGGGTTGATGATGCCTAGTGTAATGCTGGGCATTGTCCACTCTACTAGCCATCTATTTTAAATTTGGAATTTTGAATTGATTCATAACCAATTATGGTTAATATTCATGCCTCGGCTTGCCATAGCTTCTAGAAATAAATCTGTTGATAGTGCTTCTTCCACAGGCCAAACTCCTGGTTTTTTCAGCTTACCTGCTAGTAAAAATTGTGCTATACTACCTGCACCATGGCCAGAAGCAACGGCTGTATTTTCGTGTACTAAAGTTGAGCAATAAACAGCTTGCTTACCATTTTTTATCCCCGTCACTTCTGAACGGACTGCCACACCGATACCACTAAAATTATTAGTGACATCTGTCATAAAATGGCTGACGTGAGATAAGAATTCAATCATGGTACGGCGCTGCATCAACCATTTGGGGAAAATGTGAGCAGTAATCCAAGTTAAATGATTATAAAAATCGGGAACTGAGCCAAACTTAGTAATAACTGTTTTGACACTAGGGAAAGCTTCGGGTAATGTAAAGGTTTCTGGCATATCAAACCAATACACTCCACTGTTATTGTAGGGAGAGGGAAATTTAACTACTTCTCTTTCACTATAGGGTTGAACTATCTGCCATCTTCCATCTAGCCAAGCTTCAAAAGGGTGCTGCAATCCTAAAAAGGTAGTCCGCATGACTGTAATGCCAGCACCACCGGAACCAGCTACCAGATAACTTAAATGTATCTTCTCTGCTTCATCAAATTGTTCAACATCATGACGCACCATGCTGTTAGAAATTCCCGGAAAAATGCCAGTATTCACAACTGCTGTTACACCCGCAGCAACGGCTTCCTCGTGATACTTGAGAGCCTTGCTAGTAAAAGAACGGTGGTCACTAACATCTAAATAGTTAACCCCTTGTTCAATACATATTTTCAACACATTGGCATCTCGGTAGTGAAATGGCCCGGCACAGTGAATAACTAAATTTGATTGGGCGATCGCCTGCCGCAATTTGTCAACTTCTGCCAAGTCCAGCACCAACAACTGCATCCTTCCCCCCGACGCTAAGGTAATGTCCTTCTCTGATGCTGGGGAACGTCCGGTGATTGTAATTTGGGCTTGGGTATGGGTGGCTATATCTTGAGCAACACTGCTACCAATCCGCCCCCGTCCTCCAAGAATTAATACGCGGTCTGTCATTACTCCGGTGTGGGTAACTATACCTCTATTTGACCAGTTTTTGGTCATCTTGGCATCAGTTGTAAGTATGACTTACGTACTCATGGAGGATAGGCATTAGGTAAGATTGGGAAAACTTCAAATAGCTTTGGAAAAACCGCTAGTTGAACGCTTTTGTAAATAGACATCGAATACAGCAGCAATATTGCGGATGAGCAATCTGCCGGCAGGTGTAACTTCTATATGATGAGGTAAAAGTTTAATCAAGCCGTCAGCTGCTAATAATTGGAGTGGCAATTTTTCTGGAAGAAAGTACTCGGAAAAATCACTGTCAAAGCTCAAATTATATTTTTCTTGGATATTTTCTGGTGAAATTTGAAATTGACACATCAATTCCATAATGATGGTGCGGCGAATGATGTCATCTTGATTAAGTTTGATTCCCTTTTCAATGGGTAACGTCTGACTATCAATGCCCTGATAATAATTTTTTAACCTTTTATGGTTCTGTACATACACATCATGTAGCATACTAATTGAACTCATGCCAAACCCCAGTAAATCCGATTCTGGTTTGGTGGTGTATCCTTGAAAGTTGCGATGTAGTTTACCGTTTTGTTGGGCGATCGCTAATTCGTCGTTGGGTTTAGCAAAATGATCCATCCCAATGAATACGTAACCATTACTGGTTAATTCTTCTATGGTCATCTGCAAAATATCCAGCTTTTCTGGTGACGAAGGCAATGCAGCTTGCGGAATCAGACGCTGAACAGGTTTTAACCAAGGTACGTAAGCAAAGTTAAAAACAGCTATGCGATCGGGATTTAATTTAATAGTTTTGTCAACAGTACTTTTAAATGTTTCTAGGGTTTGATAGGGTAAACCATAGATCAAATCAACATTTACGCTGGCAAATCCAGCATCTCGTATCCAATCCATAACCTGAAACAACATTTCCTCTGGTTGAATCCGGTTAACCGCTTTTTGTACCTGGAAATTAAAGTCTTGAATGCCAAAACTAATCCGATTAAAACCCAAATCTCTGAGGAAAAATAAATATTCTCTAGTTAAAAAACGCGGATTCACTTCAATGGAAATTTCTGCATTCTCATCAAACCGGAAACAATCATTGAGAGTTTGCCAAAGGCTGTCCACCTGAGAAAGAGATAAATAGTTAGGAGTACCACCACCCCAATGTAATTGCTGAACAGTGCGTTGATTATTCGTTAAATTGGCTACCTCCTGGATATTGTGATTGAGGTAATTTAGGTAAGGTTCTACTATTGATTTTTTCTGTGTGATGACGGTATTACAGCCACAGAAGTAACAGGCGCTTTCACAAAAGGGGATATGGCAATACAGAGAAAGTGGTGTTTTTTTATCATTACCGATGGCGATCGCCTCTGTAAAGTGCCTTTCCTCAAAATTCTCTCTTAACTCTGTTGCTGGCGGGTAACTGGTGTAGCGAGGTAAAGGCTGATCGTATTTCCTGAGCAAATTAGCATCAAATTTGATATTTGTCGCTTCTTGAATACAATTATCTGAGTGACGAGCCATGCTGAAATTCCGAATATAAGCAATTATTAAGCTTTAATCACTCTATAGCTATTAAGTTATTGATGATCGCCGCAGCTGCAAAACTTAACACAACTAGGGCTGATGTCGGGAGTGGTTTTGCATTGGTCAGCTATTGTGCTTTTATAGTCGTAGCCAGATAAATTAAGACATCAACCTAAGATGAAATCCCCACAACACAAGGTTTTCAAGTCAGTCAACGGTCAACTGTCAACCGTCAAAAGCTATAAATTGCACAATCCATCATGAGGGCTGTTGACTGTCAACAGTTAACAGTCAACAGTTCACGTTTTATTTGCTTAGTGCTAGCTCTTTTTTCTTTTTCATGATTTCCAAATATTCTGTGCGGGTACCATCGACTCGATAATGGTCACAAATTTGACAGAGTTTGAGAACATCTGATCGAGTGAATACTTTTTGGTGTTCAATTCCGTTATCGTTCCTCCAACGCCAGAAAGTTGTGCGGTCAATGCGGCGATCGCTCTCAGGCCATCTTCTGCGAGAGAGAAAATCTACCACCTCTTCTTCATAAAATGAGTAGCCCTTTGGTAACTTGAGAAGTTCTTCTTTTAAATGAATAAGCGGTATGAGTGGATCTAGCTCAGATAGTCTCATGCCAGCAAGCCCTTATAGTCTTGTGTAAATTCAACTAAACAGAAGGCTTCATAGAAAACGGTTCATCATTTACTAAGTTAGTTTCTATACTGCACAGTCTATAGAAAGGCAGCAATTAGGCTATTAGGGACTTTTTCAATGTATCTTCCCTGACTCCATACTTTCCCTGAACTAAACTAACAGTAAGAAGCTAAATTATTAATTTATACAATAATGTAATTTATACTTCATGGCAATGTATATGCAACAAATTTTAAGCTGTACAATTAGTAGTTTTGTATATAAAAAATACTCAGTAATTTTTATTTTTAAATCTTGAAAGTATTGAAAAATCGATAAGAAAAATGGTTAATAGGTAATTGGTAATTGGTAGTTGAGCAGTTATTATTACCCATTACCAACTACCAATGCTTAATTATTAATTTGTGTATTCTCTGGAAATTTTTCGTTTTTCTGTGACGGTGCTGGAATTTGACTCTCAGTAGAGGAATTTTGCTTTACTTCCACTGTAGGGACTACCACAGAAGAATCTGAATTTTTTGGCTCTGTGGGTTGTACTGGCACAACTATAGAATTTGACGGCGGCTCAACTGGTGTGGTGGAATTTTGAGTTGAGGATGGTGGACTGGTATCTGTAGTGTTGGCTGGCTTGGCTGTGCGAGATGAACGGATTTCTCGCAATTTTTCTACGAGGGATGGCGTAGAGGATGTGTTAGGTGACAGCCCAGGTTGTTCATAATTGCGGGGCTGTAATTCTCCTGTATTTGGTTGCGGTGATTGTTCTGGAGAATTGCTGTTGGGATTGGAAGATTCGCTTGGTTGGTTAGTTAGATTACGCCTGCGTCTTCTAGAGGTGGATACAGGGGTAGTTTCACTGGCGGAATAATTTTGCGAGTTTTGTCTAGTATTATCTCGCTCTTGACTAGAATCAACTTGAGGTTTTCCGCCTACTGGTACCATTGGGCGGTCTTCAAACAGTGGTTTTGCCGATGGCTGTGTCCAAGAGCGGGAAAACAGGCTGGTGGCACTAAATCCTGCGGCGGCAGCAACCACAGCTATGATGACACCCAGGAAGACTTGAGAAGTGCCAGACTTTTGAGCTATTAAGGCGATATTTTTCAGGGGCGATGGTTTTTTAAGACTACCGGATGTTTTAGCACCAGAAAACTTTTCTTGCAGATGCACAGACAAATCGATGGTTGGCACTGCGTGAGTAGGTAATGCGTGAATTGGCGAATTGATGCCGCTACCTGGTAGTAGTTGTAGCCATTCGGTAACGCTTGGGGGACGGAAGCGAGATTCTACAGCCATACCACGCATAACGGCTTGATTTACGGCTGCACTCAGGTGGGGTTGTAGTTCGCGGGGGGCTGGCATTTGTTCGCGATCGCGCAATAATGCTGGTAAGGGAACTTGTCCTGTTAACAGTGCATACAAAGTTGCCGCTAAACCATAAACATCAGTCGCGGGTGTGCGCGGTGCTTGAGTTAAATATTGTTCGATGGGGGCGTACCCCTCAGATACTAGTCCTGTGTGAGTTTGACGCACACCGCTATTAAATTCGCGGGCAATGCCAAAATCAATCAAGACTACTTCCTGTGTACCTTGACGGAGGATGATATTATCTGGTTTAACATCCCGGTGCAGCAAACCATTGTTGTGTACTACCTGCAATGCTGCCCCAATTTGGCGGATGTAATGAATTGCAGTTTCTTCTGGTAAAGGTATGGCCGGTAAAACAAAAGCATCTCCTAAGGTTTCTCCAGGGATATACTCCATTACCATGTAAGGTAATCCATCCTCAACAAAAAAATCACTTACCCTGACAATATTAGGATGGATACAAGTGGCGAGTCTTCTGGCTTCATCTTGGAACTGACGCTCAAACTTTGCAAAATCAGGGTGTTGGCGTAGCCGTTCGTTGATGGTTTTCATCACTACCTCATGTCCTAAGTAATGATGAGTAGCTTTAAACGTAATGCCAAAGCCACCACGTCCTACTTCTTGGATGAGGGTGTATTTTCCACCCTGTAAAATTTTGCCTGCTAACATAGAGAGTCTTGAGTCCTGAGTCTTAATTCCTGACGAAGCAAATAACTACTAATTCCTAATTGTGAGGGACTGCCAAACAAAAAAGTCTGCCCATATTATTGTATTCAGTAGTCAGATTTTTCTCACTTTTACCATCCAAAAGGCTCTTCGGTTAGCTCAAACAAGAATTTTTTGCAGAAAAATCTTACACCCTTCACATAAACACTTTCTTTGAGAAAACTCACCTTGATTAAATAGTTTGTCTAATTCTACTTTGTAATCACAATAAATTTCAGGAGTCTTGTAGCCCTAATGTCTCAAAAGTCGTCTCAAAGCCATCTGTCTACTTCACCAAATCCTTACATAGACAACATCAATCGTTCAGATAAATGGCAACAAAGGGTAGCCCAGGTAGCATATCGCTTTAACCAACAGTATCAAAATCAAACTTTGGAACTACCAGCAGAAGTTCAGGAAATGCCGATTTATCGAGAATGGGTTTCTGGCATATTGGCAGGAAAGATTGCTTCTCCTTTCTGGGAAATTGCTCAACCCCAAAAAAATCAGCACTGTTTGGATATTGGTTGTGGAGTTAGTTTTTTGATTTATCCTTGGCGAGATTGGCAAGCATTTTTTTATGGGCAAGAAATAAGTAATGTAGCGCGAGATACCCTTAATTCTCGTGGTTCCCAGTTGAACTCCAAGTTATTCAAAGGCGTGGAATTAGGGGCAGCCCATCAGCTAAAATACACATCAGCTTATTTTGATCTAGCGATCGCTACAGGATTCAGTTGCTATTTTCCCCTGGAATATTGGACATCTGTGTTACAAGCCGTGAAGCGTGTACTCAAACCAGATGGACATTTTGTTTTTGATATCCTCAACGCCGCACACCCTCAAGCTGAAGACTGGGCGGTGTTAGAAACTTACTTGGGCGCGGAAGTGTTTCTAGAACCTGTCACCGAGTGGGAAAAAATAATTAGCGCGGCTGGTGCTAAAGTAGTTGGACGACAACCAGGGGAGTTCTTTGATTTGTACAAGCTACGGTTTTAAGATTGGTTTGATTGTTGACTGTTGACTGTTGACTGTAATAGCCCAGTCCCCAGTCCCTAATACTGAAATAAGGATACTATACTGATGTCGGTGGGAAGAATACGCTACGATTGGCAGAAAGCAGAGATTCGCGCAGTATATGATACGCCATTGCTAGAGTTGATTTATCAAGCTGCTAGTGTACATCGGCAATTTCATAATCCTAAACAAATACAAGTATGTAAGCTGATATCGATTAAAACAGGCGGGTGTCCAGAAGATTGTAGTTACTGCGCCCAGTCTTCTCGTTATCAAACTGAAGTTAAACCCCAAGCACTTCTGGATAAGCAAACGGTTGTGGAAATTGCCCAAAACGCTAAACAAAAGGGTGTCAGTCGTGTTTGTATGGGTGCGGCTTGGCGGGAAGTGCGAGATAATTCTCAATTTGACCGAGTGCTAGAAATGGTCAAAGATGTCACAGACATGGGTTTAGAAGTGTGCTGTACTCTGGGAATGCTGACAGCCGACCAAGCCAAAAAGTTGGAGACAGCAGGATTGTACGCTTATAACCATAACTTAGATACATCCTCTGACTACTACAGCACTATTATTACCACGAGAACTTATGGCGATCGCCTAAACACCATCGAAAATGTTCGGCAGACTAATGTTACCGTATGTTCTGGCGGCATTCTCGGTTTAGGTGAAAGCATTGATGACCGTGTGGCAATGTTACAAACCTTAGCCACCCTCAATCCTCATCCAGAATCCGTACCAATTAATATTCTCTCCCAAGTAGAAGGCACACCTCTAGAAGATCAACCAGATGTACCTGTTTGGGATGTAGTCAGAATGATTGCAACTGCACGTATAGTTATGCCCACATCGGATGTGCGTTTAAGTGCTGGTAGGGCGAGACTTTCTCAAGTGGAACAAGCCTTTTGTTTTATGGCAGGAGCAAATTCCATCTTTTCCAGCGACGATAATAAAATGCTGACGGTGACAACACCTTGTCCAGATTACGATGCTGATCAGGAAATGCTCAACCTACTTGGCTTAGAAATGCGTCCTCCGTCTCAAAGACCACAACCTGTAGTCATAGGTAATTCATAATCGCTTCAGATTCCCGACTTCCAGACTCCCGACTTCTTGAAGAAGTCGGGAGTCTATTTTTTTACACTACAGTATCTTCGCAGAGCGTAAACCAAACAGCAGACCAGCAGCTATGCCAGTGAACAAAGCCAAAAAGCCGATATAAGCTACTATTGCCAACATTTATTTTTCTCCACAATATTCTACTAACTCTATTGAATCATTAAATTTTGGTCACTGGTCAAAAGAGGCAGGGGGGCAGGGGAGCAGGGGAGCAGGGGAGGCAGGGGAGGCAGGGGGAGAACTTACTCCAAGATTTTCGCCCAATCCCCAGTCCCTAAGAAAATCTGGCGTAAATGCTAATCTGGAACTAACTAGAAGACTAATATTTTGGTTCCAGTTTCAGGACGGAACAATGACAAAAACTGACTTATCCCCGACTCTTGCTGTCAATATTCCACCTACACTAACGCTGACAGTCTCCCACGAACAATTTGTACAGTTAGCACTGGCTAACAGAGATTTACAATTAGAACGAACTGCTACGGGTGAGTTAATTGTTATGCCTCCAACTGGGAGCGATACAGGGTGTAGAAATTCGGATATTAACGCCCAACTATGGTTATGGAATCGCCAAGCTAAGTTAGGAGTGGTTTTTGACTCTTCAAGCGGTTTTCATCTTCCCAACGGTAGCGATCGCTCTCCTGATGCGTCCTGGATACGTCAAGACCGATGGGATGCCCTAAGTATAGAACAACAAGAGACTTTTGCCCCGATATGTCCTGATTTTGTGCTGGAACTACGTTCTAAGAATGACTCTATAGAAAAATTACGCGCCAAGATGAGAGAATACATCGACAATGGCGCGCGTTTAGGTTGGTTAATTGACCGCAAAAATCGACAAGTAGAAGTTTATCGCCCAGGTCAAGATGTAGAAATTCTTAATCATCCTGCCAATTTGTCAGGGGAAAATGTCTTATCGGGATTTGTGTTGGACTTAACTGAAGTTTGGAAATAAAGATATGTCATCCCATCTCCTGACCAGAATGAGGTAGAATACAGCCCACGGCGCTTGTTGGGGTTTGGGTAATGACTTCTGTAATTAATGTGAATCTACCAACGCAGTCTTATGAGATTGCGATCGCACCTGCAAGTTTAGATCAGATTGGTCAAAGCTTGGCTGGGTTAAAACTGGGCAAAAAAGTATTACTGGTTTCTAATCCCACGATTTTTAAGCATTTTGGCAAAATTGCTGTTGATTCCTTAGAAGCTGCTGGATTTCAAGTAGCCAGTTATTGCTTACCAGCCGGGGAACGCTACAAAACCCTTAACTCTATTCAAAAACTCTACGATATAGCCCTAGAAAATCGCCTAGAACGCTCCTCAACGATGGTGGCTTTGGGGGGAGGGGTGATTGGTGATATGACTGGCTTCGCCGCCGCTACTTGGCTACGAGGGATTAATGTGGTGCAAGTCCCTACCACACTATTAGCAATGGTAGATTCGGCTATTGGTGGTAAGACAGGTGTGAATCATCCCCACGGCAAAAACTTGATTGGTGCGTTCCATCAGCCGCGATTTGTGTTAATTGACACTCAAGTGCTAAAAACCTTGCCTGTACGGGAATTGCGGGCGGGAATGGCAGAAGTAATTAAATATGGCGTGATTTGGGATGCAGAATTATTCAACCAGTTGGAACAGAGTAAACGCCTCGACCAATTGCGTTACATCAAACCAGAATTGATGGATGCTATCTTAACTCGTTCATGTCAAGCCAAAGCTGATGTTGTCGGCAAAGATGAGAAAGAAGGTGGACTAAGAGCGATTTTGAATTACGGACACACTGTTGGTCATGCGGTGGAAAGCTTAACTAACTATCGGCTACTCAAACATGGTGAAGCGGTAGGTATCGGCATGGTAGCGGCTGGGCAAATTGCTGTAAATTTAGGACTGTGGCAACAAGCAGATGCAGACCGTCAAAATGCCCTGATTGAAAAAGCGGGTTTACCGACAAAGTTACCAGCCGGATTAGATATTGAAGGGATTATTGAGGCATTGCAATTAGATAAAAAGGTCAAAGATGGTAAAGTACGGTTTGTTTTACCGACTCAAATTGGTGTAGTGACAGTTACTGACGAGGTGACATCAGATCACATTCGGCAAGTTTTACAGAAGATGTAAATTAATTACTAAATTCTGCCAAAATGGCAAATTTTCAGTAGTGGAATCCTATACATTAAATATAGCTACTCAAATAGAGGTCGTTGATTGTATCAATGATTATCTAATTATGAAACCTACAAAACTGAGTGCTATTGCTGAAGCACTTAGTGTTTGGGGAATTGAATAAATCCTACAGCAAGACGGACAAGCTAACTATTACTAACGGTTCTTTTTTCGAGAAAGTTGAGCAAGGATTAAGATTGGTTTGCTGGCACCTACCAATGTTAACTTTAATGCTCTATATCGAGTTCTCATATGGTGGTGAGGACTTTAGTAAACTTTCTATACTGGGGATGGTGTTGCTTGAACCAAACCAAAAGTAGCAAGACAAAAGAATAAAAGTGGTGGTTTGATTGTTGTCGTAGCTGGTAGAACTTATAGTTCTTAACCTTTTAAAATTCAGTAATCCTCGTCCTACCAGATAGGATTACCTCTGCTAGATAAATTTGTAATTTATACAGCAACTCTTAAAACTGCTGGAAGCTAACCCGATTAATTAGCCTCCAGCTTTTTTATGTGTTAAGAAGGGAGAGAGAAGATAACTACTGGCTAATAACTAAGCTATTCTGCTTTTAAGTTGCACAATTCATCGTGAGGACTGTTGACTGTTAACAGCCCTTATTAGTTTCTAATTACATCAATGAGTGATTTAACCAAAGTATTTATTGCACCTGAGGAAATTGTCAACTTCCTCAAAAAAAATATGCAGTTGAAGGAGGTATATCAGAAAATCTTATTTCAACGGTTGATTTTGCAGGTGGCTGAGGCTAGGGGAATCACGGTGACAACAGAAGAAATTGAGGCTGAGGCTAACCGCCAGCGTCGGGAAAAGCGTTTAGAGAAAGCCGCAGATACTCTGGCGTGGTTGACAGATCAGTTGGCTTCCCCTGAGGATTGGGAAATGGGTATCCGCGATCGCTTGTTATCTCAAAAGTTAGCTCATTTCTTATTTGCTGATAAAGTAGAAGCTTTTTTTATTCAAAATCAACTGGAGTTTGAGCAAGTTAGTCTCTATCAAATTATTGTCAATTCGGAAAAACTCGCTCAAGAAATTTACTACCAAATAGAAGATGAAGAAATTAGTTTCTATGAGGCTGCATATTTATATGATATTGACGCTGTTCGCAGACAAAGATGCGGTTATGAAGGCAAAGTTTACCGATTTTCTCTCCCTGTAAATGTAGCCACAGTTATCTTTAGAACATCTCCTAAACAGTTAATAAGTCCCCTGCAAACTGACCAAGGTTATCACTTATTTATGGTGGAGGAATTTATACCTGCTGAATTAACGGGGGAACGATATCAAGAAATTCTCAATAATATGTTTAATCAATGGTTGATTACTGAACTAAATAAGATTTTGAATTCATCCTTGGAAAATCAATTACAAGAATATTGAAAACTCCTCTGGGAAACCAAATATATTTCAGTAAAAGTATAAATCATCAAGCTTTATATTATCTTTTGAAAAATTACCTAATGCCAATTCAAAATATCAAGTACCCTACGGCAAGTTAAGTAGAACAGGGTAAATAATTAAATTTTTGTAGTGATAATGACAAAATTATAACTGATATAATTTATTTGCTTATTTTTTTGTAAAGATATATACGGTTATAATTTTAATTATTTTCCTCGGTATAAAAATAATTGTTTCAGTAGTTATGTTACAGTAAATTTAATAAAATTTACTGTAAAATTACTGCTTAATGAGTGTAAGTATTGCTCACCCTAAGGACATTTTGGAAATCAAATGTGAATCCGATATATTTCCTGCTCAAGGTAGATGTATGTCCGCTTATTATTTTTATAATTATTATCTTGAATTAGAAGAAATCCAATAAAAAATGAAGTTATTAAGTTTAAATTTTTGTCCGCAAAGTAAAAGTAAAACTCATCTAATATTCAAACTTTTATCATAACCAATAAGCAATATTTATTCTTTACATGGTTAATATAAAGATTTGATGAAGTTTTAAGTTTTTCAATGAAAACTATTGACTATATGATGAAAAATTCTTAAAAGAATAACAGTGGTGTAAAAAACTAAATTAAATCACTGTCACTGTTAAGAGAATTTAGTCTTTTAATTAACTCCAGGCACATCAGATTCTACTGCTGAAAACAATTATTGTTAGGTGAATGTAAACAACATTGTTTACACTTATACCTAGCTGCATATGTTTTTTATTCCTATGTATAACAGGCTTTAACCTCTCATTAGTCTCTAAAAAACTAAGTTTAAAGATAGAGAGGCTTACCTCTGAACTAAAATTGCAAAGTTCAGTAACATCCTAAAAATCAGACTTGAGTATTAAACTTTAGAAAATTATCGGCGAGAAAAATACCAGTATTACACCAAGCTTCAGAAAAACGTCCGATTTATTCCAATTAACCAGTGCAAAACTAATTCGTTCTAGGTGTTTTACCAGATAATGCTGTTTATCGGGAGATACGACATATATGCTGATAGCATATTTTGTTAGGTTTGCTGACTACTACTGGATAAGGAATCTTACTGCGCTGCGCGTGTCAGTTGTTAGTTGTGAATCGTTAGAAGCGAGGTGGGAGTATCGATATTACAACTGCTATGGCTACTAGATTCTGAGTACTAAATGTTGATAAATAGCCGCCTTAATCTTCTTAGATAGGGGGGTAGACACTCATCATCGGATACTGATGAGAAATTAATTTTGCAACTAATTTTTTAGTTGTAATACACAAGTTTATCGCAGTTTCACATTAGACAGCAACTGGTAATGATTATGTCACACAGTTTTAATCAAGAAACAGTTTTTGCTATTTATGAAAACCAAGAGAGCAAGTTTTTAACGCCTTTTCAAAGGAAGGCTTTACTCAAACATTTACAAAACAATTTACAGCCAGAATATCGCCGCCGCATTGAAATTATGTTGATGGCTGATGTTGGTAAATCTCAGACTCAAATCTGTGAAATATTGGGTTGTTCCCAAGAAATGGCTCGTTATTGGATTGGTTTAGCCGAAGCTGGTTTAGCTCATAAATGGAATGAACGTCCCATAGGTAGACCGAAGATTGTTAATACTCAATATCTGGAAAGATTAAGAGAGTTAGTAAGTAATAGCCCTCGTGATTATGGGTATGCTTTTACTCACTGGACGGCTCAATGGTTAAGCAAACATTTAGCTTCAGAATTAGGCATTGAAATTAGCGATCGCCACATTAATCGCCTGCTTAAACAAATGGGACTTTCCACTAAACGCAAAGGTTCCCAGCCGAAAGAAACTAATTCTCCGGAGGATGCTGCAATTACAATTGGCGACTTAAAAACCACATCCGAACCTAGTCTTAATTGGTCTTTTAATTCGTAATTAGGGGTACAGGGGTATGAATCAATTCAAAATTCAAAATTCAAAATTCAAAATAAATGTTTTACACCCCTATACCCTCACACCCCTACACCCAGCTTCAACAGAAAATCTGGGTGTATAAGTCCTATTAAATTTTGAATTCCCCCTTGGGGTTGGAGGTGGGGAAATGCCATCAGGGTTTTCCCGGCAATATTTAGCGGAACAACTCACCCATATATTGGGTGAGTCTTTGTCAGAAAGGGAGTTAGAAAAGTGCATCCAAGGTTTAGAAATCATCGAACCACCAATCGCCAAACAATTTTGGCAAGCGGCAACAGCGTCGGCGGGGATTTATATCGTTCTTGGGGGTAAGGTGAGGCTACTAGATAGCGCTCACAACTTAATTACGACCGTCTCGACTGGTGCATCCTTTGGGGAATTAACTCTGTTTCCTGACGCAGACTTTATTCCTTATGTGGCTAGAGCTTCGGTGAACTTGAAATTGGGTTACCTTCCCCAGACGATTTTACAAGATTTGATGGGTGAAAATTCCAGTGTTGGCGATCGCCTGAAAAAACACGCCGAAACTTGGGATTTGTTGGTGTTGTGTTGTCAAAACTCTTTGTTACCGCAAAACCCCTCAGTTGAGGAGATAATCAAAGCCTTAGCTTTATTTGAGCGACATAGTTTAGATATTGGCTCCCTACCATCACAGATATTTCCAGACACCAAGTTGTGGATACTGCGTCGCGGAGAATTGGAAAATAATAACGGACGCACATTCCAACCCGGAACCATCTCCCAATATTCAAAGCAGATCAATTGGCGGGTAACACAATCAGCTATTGTTTACATTCTCAAGCAGGAGAATTGGCAAGTAGCACAGGAATATTGGCCGGAGTTGGGGACTGGGGACTGGGGACTGGGGATTGGGGAAAAGGCTTCTCAGTCGCCTTTACCGAGTCTTCGTCCTACGGTGGTGAGGGAGCCGGAACCACAGCCACAGCCAAAACAACGCCGAGCTTATTTCCCTAGTCCTCGTATTCAGGTTGGTCATTGGTGGGGACGACTGATTAAGCGCTATCCCATATTTGAACAACAAAGTGCGGCTGATTGTGGTGCGTCTTGTTTGGTGATGATTAGTCGCTATTGGGGTAAGCGTTTGAGTGTGAACCGACTGCGGGATTTAACTAATGTTAATCGCAGTGGTGCATCCTTGAAGGGTTTAACCGCCGCAGCTGAAACCATTGGTTTTACTACCCGTCCGGTAAAAGCTAGTTTTGATAAATTGGCACAACAACCCCTACCAGCGATCGCTCATTGGGAGGGTAAACACTATATTGTAGTTTATGAGATTAACAAAAAACAGGTAATTGTCGGTGATCCGGCGATCGGTCAACGTAACCTCAGTATTGGGGAATTTAAAGCGGGTTGGACTGGTTACGCCTTGTTGTTGCAACCGACAACCGACCTCAAAGAAAACGAAGAAGCAAATACATCTTTCTGGCAACTATTTGAGCTAGTCAAACCCCACACACGAGTATTAGTAGAGGTATTCAGCGCTTCGGTATTGATTCAGGTGTTTGGATTAATCACACCCCTATTTACTCAATTGTTGTTAGATAGGGTAATTGTCCAAGGAAGCACCTTAACATTAAATGCAGTAGGTTTGGGGTTGGTGATATTTGGCTTATTCCGTGTTGCACTAAGCGGACTAAGGCAATATTTGTTAGACCATACAGCCAATCGTATCAGCATATCCTTACTGGTAGGTTTTATTAAACATACCTTTCGTTTACCTTTATCGTTTTTTGAGTCGCGCTACGTCGGGGATATTGTTTCTCGCGTCCAAGAAAATCAAAAGATTCAACGCTTTTTAACTGGGGAAGCATTGTCAATCATTTTAGATTTGTTGACAGTGTTTATCTATGTAGCTTTGATGTTTTGGTATAGTTCAGCAATGGCATTGATGAGTTTAGCGATTGTCCCGCCTTTTATGTTATTGGCAATCATCGCTACACCATTTTTACGCCGCATTAGTCGAGAGGTTTTTAGTGCTACAGCTAACGAAAATAGTTATCTAATTCAATCGCTTTCTGGTATTCGCTCAATTCGCTCAATGGCAATTGAACAAACAGTACGTTGGCATTGGGAAGAACTGCTGAATAATGTTATTAGAAAAACCTTCAGTGGGCAGATAATTAGTAACAAATTACAAATTTTTAGTTCTGCCTTAGAAACTCTGATAACTACAATTTTACTATGGTTTGGGGCATGGTTAGTAATTCAAAACCAACTGACCATCGGGCAATTAGTCGCCTTTAATATGTTGTTGGGTAATATTATCCGTCCATTTCAAAGGCTGGTAGTCTTGTGGAATCAATTGCAAGAAGTGGTAATTTCTACAGAACGAATTAATGATGTTTTAGAGGCAGAACCAGAGGAAGATTTACAACACCAACATCGGCAATTTATCAGCAACTTACTTGGTCATATCCGCTTTGAAAACGTGACATTTCGCTATCATCCCGAAAGCGCTCGCAATATTTTAGAAAATCTCAGCTTTGAAATCAAGCCAGAGCAAACCGTGGCTGTAGTAGGGCGCAGTGGTTCCGGCAAAACCACTTTATTTAAGCTGATTTTGGGTCTATACCCTCCGACAGATGGAAAAGTTCTCATTGATGCCCAAGATGTAACTAATATCGCCCTGCGATCGCTCCGTTCACAAATCGGCGTTGTAGACCAAGATACATTCTTATTTGGCGGCACAATCCGCGAAAATATCAGCATTGCTCACCCAGAGGCTTCCTTAGAAGAAATTATTGCCGTTGCTCGTTTAGCAGGGGCGGATGACTTTATTAAACAAATGCCGGCAGGTTATGAAACCCAAATTGGTGAAGGCGGGGGGATGTTGTCTGGTGGACAAAGACAACGTTTAGCGATCGCCCGTGCTTTGTTAGGAAACCCCCGCCTATTGTTGCTAGATGAAGCCACAAGCCATCTCGATTCCGAATCAGAACGCATTATTCAAAACAACCTCAAAACCATCCTCAAAGGGCGCACAAGTGTCATTATTGCTCACCGCCTGTCCACCGTGCGCCACGCAGACTTAATTCTGGTATTAGATCGGGGCTTATTAGTCGAAAGCGGTAATCACGATCAATTAATTGCCAGAAGAGGGCATTATTTTTATCTCAATCAACAGCAGTTGGGGAGTGAGTCATGAGTCATTGGTCAATAGTCAATAGTCCATAGTCATTGGTCAATAGTCCATAGTCCATAGTTATTCTTCTTTGCTCCCCCTGCTCCCCTGCCCCCCTACCCCATATAATCCCACCACATCCCGCCAAATAATTTATGCCAAACCCATCTGTTAATTCATCATCTGTACTTGTGCAACCACAGACGGCTCAGGTGCAACGTGGTCATGATTTAGTTGATTATCAGACACAAGCACTAACGCAGACAAATGATTGGTTTTACGGCACAGAAGAACTACTAGATGCGTTACCACAGCGCTGGACGCGCTCGATGTTGTATTTGCTCATCAGCTTTACAATCGTTGTTTTGCCTTGGGCGATGTTTACTAAGGTTGATGAAACGGGAAGTGCTAGAGGACGTTTGGAACCCCAAGGTGCGACTCAAAAATTAGGTGTTGCTGTTACTAGTAGTGTTAAGGCTGTCAATGTGGCAGAAGGGGCGACTGTCAAGGCGGGACAAGTGCTATTGGAATTAGAGTCTGATGTGTTGCAATCCCAAGTAGAACAAGCCCAAACAAGGTTAGAAGAACTCATCAATCGCCAAGGACAGCAAGAACTACTCAAAAACCAATTGATGTTGACAATTAACATCCAACAGCAGCAAAACCAAGCCCAAGAATTAGAGAAAATGGCGCAAGTGCATCAGGCGCAGCAAAACCTGGATGCTAGACAGAGTACATATAATTTACAGAGATTAGAAAAATTGGCGCTGGTTGAACAGGCTAGGCAAGATATCAATTCTAGTCAATTAGCACAGAAGTTAGGCAATAGTCGTTTGCAAAGAGATATTAAAGAAGTTTTACGTTATCGCCGACTTTTAAGACAAGGTGCGATCGCTCAAATTAAAGTAGTAGAACTAGAAAAGATCGCGGAAGACAGTCAACGTTCCCTATTACAAGCCAATTCTGATTTTACCCAAGCCCAACTACGCCTACAAGAAAAAGAAAGCCATTATCAAACCACTGTCAGCCAAACCTTAGCTGATATTGAACAAGCAAAACTCCGCCTCCAAGAACAGCAAAGCAGCTATCAAAGCCTCGTACAAACAGGTAAGTTAGCCCTGTTAAGAAGTCAGGAACAACTCAAAGACTTACAAAACCAACTAACTACCCTACAATCAGAAATCATCCAAACCAAGAGCCAGATTAACGCCTTCAAGATTCAGATTCAACAACGGGTAGTGCGATCGCCTGTTGATGGTACGATTTTTGATCTACCAATCGATAAACCAGGCCCCGTAGTTGAAGCTGGACAAATAGTAGCTCAAATTGCTCCTAAGAATGCAGCAATCATTCTCAGAAGTTCCATGCCTAGTCAACACAGTGGTTTCTTGAAAGTGGGAATGCCAGTAAAAATTAAATTTGATGCCTATCCTTTCCAAGATTATGGCGTGTTACCAGGACGTGTTAGCTGGATTTCTCCTGACTCAAAAATTCAAACTACTAGCCAGGGCAATGTAGAAGTTTATGAAATGGATATTACTTTAGATCATCCCTATATTCAAGCTGGTAATAAACGTATTACCTTAACCCCTGGACAATCAGCTACTGCCGAAGTTATTATCCGCCAGCGTCGAGTCATTGACTTTATCTTAGACCCATTCAAGAAGCTACAAAAAAGTGGGTTAGAACTTTAAGAAAAAAGGCATAAGTTAATACCAAAAACCCCTCATCGGCACAGTGAGAGGTTTTGATAATTACTCCCCTTCCCTTGTAGGGAAGGGGCTGGGGGTAGGTCTGTAAATCAATAAACGGTATAAAAAAATAATTATTTTTGAGCTAATAGTGGAGTAAATATCAACATGGAAAAGGTTTTAAAACTATCTATTGAAGACATTATCACTCATCTTAAAGTCTCTTTTCAACTGCCTAGTATATTAGAAGCGATCGCTACCCAGAGAATTATTGCTGAGACTGCGGAACAAATAGGCATTGAATTAAGTGTAGAAGAACTACAACAATCTGCTGATAGTATGCGTTTTGCTAACCGCTTGCTAAAAGCAGATGATACTTGGGCTTGGTTAGAAAAGCACTATCTAACTATAGATGATTTTGAAGAAGTAGCCAAATTAAACTTATTACATATGAAATTGGCTGAACATCTATTTGCTGACAAAGTTGAACCTTTTTTTTATGCTCATAAAATTGATTATACTGGAGCTGCAACCTATGAAGTAATTCTAGATGATGAAGACTTAGCCTTAGAGTTATTTTATGCTTTGCAAGAAGGTGAAATTAGTTTCCAAGAAATAGCCCGTCAATATATTCAAAATCCAGAAACCCGCAGGGCGGGAGGTTATCAAGGGATTCGCTATCGTTCGGAGTTTCGCCCAGAAATAGCCGCAGCCGTCTTTGCCGCTACGCCTCCCCAGGTTCTCAAACCAATAATTACACCCAAAGGTGTACATATAATTGCAGTGGAGGAAATCATTACACCAGAATTAGATGAATCGCGCCGGATTCAAATACTTAAAGATTTCTTTACCCATTGGTTACAGCAACAAATTACTAATTTAGAAATTGTCGCTGAACTTTCTCAAAATGGTAACTCTTCTTCTGAATTACCAAGACCAGCTTAATGTTGATGTGAAAGGGAGTAGGGAGTAGGGATTGGGGAGTAGGGAAACTAAGCCGCCCACGTTCGCGTAGCGTCTCGCAGAGAGGGGCGGGGTTTTAACCTACCTTGCAATACAAGGATTTTATCGCCCACAATTCCACTCGGCTTTAAACCTTTTTCGGGGCTAATTTCTTCCCCTACTCCCTACTCCCGCCCCGAAGGGGCAGTAAATTTTTCCAAGTCAGTTACTATTTAGGTAATGGGTAATCGGTAATTGCTTTTTTGATTATGCTTTTGGTGGGCATTGCCCACCCTATGTTTCATTAAATATGTATAATAATAAAATTGGATTTCTATATGAAATTTGGGTATAAAATTACTAAAACAGAATTTAATCTAATTCCATGAATTTTGTTTTAATAGCTACAAAATTTACGCCTACATTATGAAGTTTACGACTTTTAATCTTATCGGGAATACTATTATTTTTAACCAACCGAATATAAGTCCGATAGGGAATATATGTCAGAGGATTATGACCGACAGTGTGGAGCATTAAAACACAAGCCCAAGAATACTTACCAGTAGCTATGGCCTGGAGAATAGCCTCCCATTCTTCGGTGAGAATTGTACAGTTGCAAAGTGGATTATGGGGGGAAGATTCTTGAGTCATCGGCCTAAATTATAAACGTGAATTTAAATGTTGAGAAAAAGCCCTTTTGCCCGCCGGAATAGCTCCCAATAACTGTGAGGTTATCAACAGTCAAACTTTACACAGATATCAATACATCTTTAACTTTCATCACTCAGATGAAGCTCAATAACTACAAAGGTGTATAGATATCTTCAGAATAAGCATTGAGGTAGGGACGCTGCAATTCAATGTTGAGTGAAGAGAAGTGTTGTAAAATTGCAGTCATTCTACCTGCTGGCGTATCATTACCTTGCTGCCAAGCTTCCAGCAAACCGTTAGCAATGATTTGACAACGGTGCGTACCAAAACTTTCTTGTTCGGCAAATCTGTGGTTGGGTTCTTCAGCGATCGCTAACCCTGGTGCGATAGGCTTAGTAAATAAGGGTACTTGTGCCTGAAAATGCGTTTGATTTTCTGCATATATCGTCTTTAGCACAGGGTAAACCTTGTCATAGTCATTTTTATCAAAATACAGCACTGCCGAGTCATGGCGAACATAATCAGAAGGGTTGTATAGTGCTTTAAACGTGAAGGCAATAGGTATAGCGTTGAGGTGTGTAGTCAAGGCATCCATGACTGCAACTGCACCATCTGGGGTTAAGTTGAAATAAACACGTACCAAAGTTTGATATTGTTGCGTTGCACCTGCATTAGCCACCGCCATATAAAATCCGTTTTGGACGAGATTTTTCGGCAATTGGATAGCAGCAGCGTTACCCATAGTTTGAGTTCGCAAACCATCCGGCGGAACGTGGAGAGTCAAACCATCCCGATTAACAGCCAAAGTCCCGTCTAATTCTTCCCGGAGAACTTGCCAACCATAACTCCAGTAACCTGTACCTCTATTATTTTCATGCAGGCGATCGTAAAAAGCCAGGTCTACACCTAAAAATGTGTTATTTTCTAGATTTTTGTTGACGGCTAAATTAGATATTTCTGCATCCGAGGCCAGAACACTTTTCAAAGAGCCATTGTAATAGATGCCATAGAGAAAACTACGCAGTTGTTGACTCAAATACTTATTTTGTAAATCTAAAGATAATTTTTGAAAACGAGAGACTGAAGACTCAGGTAATTCTAAGGGTTTATAGTTGGGATGCTTAATGCAATACTGAGACTGAATTTCAATATTATGAATCATGTCTTGCAAAGATATCTGCAATGACTCCGGAATATCTGACAATTGAACCGATAGAGAATTTAATATTTGCATAGAAGTTTGTTAGTAAATGATATTGAGTAGGATAGGAAGGGATGAGGAAGATGAAGGAGATGAGGCGGATGTCACTTTAGCTTTCCCATCTCCTCCTAGCACCCACTCCCCACTCCTCACTCCCTAATTAAGCATGAGACAAACTTACAGAAGAAAGGTCTGATAACTGGACACCAAAAATCGTTTGCACAGATGCTTCTGGACGACACAACAAACTTTTGGCGACTTGCAGCATACAAATACCCACGTTACCGAAGGTTTTTTCGTACTGGAGTTGAGCTTGGATAGCGGTAACGAGTGCTAAACCGCAAAATTGCATGACCCGTTGTAGGAAGTCGGGATGATGTTCTAATATTTCTGGGAAATGAGTAAGATAAGCCGTCACCAACTCTCTTATTGAAGGTTGGAGAAGGTACAAAGGAGTAGCAGCTAAACGTAAGGACTCCTCAATGGCAATTGATTTACCCGTCACCAAGCTATATAACCAGATTTGCAAGTAGCTGGCGATGAGTGTTCCTAAATCGTTAGCAGGGTCTCCCCAGTTACCACGTTCCCAGTCAATGAAGCGCACCATATTTTCATCACCAATATCTTCCCAATTGAGGGAGACGAGGATATTGTTTAACTTCAAGTCATTATGTGTGAGACAGCAGGGAGTAAAACTGTTGATTAATTGTGCGATCGCCTGCCCCAAACTATCGTAACGTTGATATAAGGCAAAAAATCTGAGACCATCAGCAGGAACCTTACCAAATATTTCTGGAGTTAGTCTATCTAATCCTCGATTTAGATGAGGTGTTCTTGGGTTAGATTGACTCTCACCAGGATTTTGAAAGAAGTGCTGATATTCTTCACAGTTAAATGAGGTGCGATGAATCAATGCCAAAGTAGTCCCCACTGCATTAGCAAGCTGGGTGGGAAATAAATTTAAATTTTCCTTAACGTAAAAATCCATCAAATCTCGATAATTATCAAGATAGTTGAAAATAATAATAGAATTCTCCCAATTAAAGTATATTGCTTCTGATAAATAGGAACGTATGTGGTTAAGTTCGGGAAATCTACTCACAAAATCATGAATACGCCATTCCAGAACAAACTCACCAGTCGTCTTTCCTTCTAAGTTATGACGTTCTTGTTTAACTAGTAGTTTTCTTTCTTGTGGTAAAGTAATTAATAAATTAAAATTCTTTGCTGGTTTCAGTTCAACTTTGCTCGACGCTCCTTCCTCAAGAGTACACAAGTTTAAAGAAATCAAGTAATCACATACATTTTGGGAGTTGAGGATAAATGGTGGCATATATTTAAGATGAGTTACAACATTTATATCTAAATATTTGTAGGGTGGGTGTCGCCCAAAGCACTTGCTCCAAGGCTACAAATCCTTAAGTCTGCAATGGCTTTCCTCTATATATTTAAAAAATCTAATACTAGCTCTATATCTATTTATGACTATTGCCAATATATGAATTAACTATTTTTAAAATGGTAGCAATAGCAAATGATATTGTGATAAACCGAAATATTTGCTCTGCTAAGATAAATATTTGATTATATGAATAATCACCACCGCCGTATATTAATCCAGATTCTTCATAATTTAGGTCGGTTAGAAAATTTTCTGAATCATGAGAATGTAATTCAGAAACAATTATTTTCGCCATTTTAGAAATATGCAAAAATTTGACATTGATTAAATACACTCTATATTAGATAATTTTCTCAGTCTAAGAAAAAACCAAAAAATAGTTTACTTTTATTCACAGAAAAAGACTATAATTTGATGGAATTTATAAGCGATTAAACATGATATTGCTTAATCGCTCATGCCATAATCTTAACAAAGCTATTGATTTGAGTTTTTATGCAGCAGAACTGAAAGAACGAGCCAAGTGTCCAATAGCATCAATACCATAGGTGATGACACCAAACTCAAATCCCTTCACGGCTAAGTCTAAAACTCCATTTGTGGTATTGGAATAATTACCACCATGAACCGAGTTATCAAGATTGTTCAACTCATTGAGGAAGCTTTCAGAATCTTGGAACAATTCTGCACCAGTAGCTTGTAATTCTCTCACAGAAATAAACGCCATGATGGACTCCTAAAACTAGTTTGGTTTTGAGTAGAAAGTGCAGGCGATTAAGAAATATAGAACTTAATCGCTCACGCCACAATTGCAAGAAATCTGTTTATCTTAGTATTTATGCAGCAGAACTGAAGGACTTAGCTAGGTGTCCAATAGCATCAATACCATAGGTGATGACACCAAACTCAAATCCCTTCACGGCTAAGTCTAAAACTCCATTTGTGGTATTGGAATAATTACCACCATGAACCGAGTTATCAAGATTGTTCAACTCATTGAGGAAGCTTTCAGAATCTTGGAACAATTCTGCACCAGTAGCTTGTAATTCTCTCACAGAAATAAACGCCATGATGGACTCCTAAAACTAGTTTGGTTTTGAGTAGAAAGTGCAGGCGATTAAGAAATATAGAACTTAATCGCTCACGCCACAATTGCAAGAAATCTGTTTATCTTAGTATTTATGCAGCAGAACTGAAAGACTTAGCTAGGTGTCCAATAGCATCAATACCATAGGTGATGACACCAAATTCAAATCCCTTTTGAGCTAAGTCTAGAACTCCATTTGTGGTATTAGAATATTCACCACCACCATGAACAGAGTTATCAAGACTGTTCAATTCGTTGAGGAAGCTTTCAGAATCTTGAAACAATTCTGCACCAGTAGCTTGTAATTCTTTAACAGCAATAAACGCCATGATGGACTCCTGAAATGATTTTAGTTTTTAATAGAAAGTGGAGGCGATTAAGAAGTTCAAAACTTAATCGCTCATGCCACAATTGCAACAGAGCTATTTAGCTCAGCTTCAACCAGTCAGCAATTGAAGTTTAGTAACCGTAACCAGCGTCACTGTAGGACTTAGCTAGGTGTCCAATAGCATCGATACCATAGGTGATGACACCAAACTCAAATCCCTTTTGAGCTAAGTCTAGAACTCCATTTGTGGTATTAGAATATTCACCACCACCATGAACAGAGTTATCAAGACTGTTCAATTCGTTGAGGAAGCTTTCAGAATCTTGAAACAATTCTGCACCAGTAGCTTGTAATTCTTTAACAGCAATAAACGCCATGATGGACTCCTGAAATGATTTTAGTTTTTAATAGAAAGTGGAGGCGATTAAGAAGTTCAAAACTTAATCGCTCATGCCACAATTGCAACAGAGCTATTTAGCTCAGTCTTCAACCAGTCAGCAATTGAAGTTTAGTAACCGTAACCAGCGTCACTGTAGGACTTAGCTAGGTGTCCAATGGCATCGATACCATAGGTGATGACACCAAACTCAAATCCCTTCACGGCTAAGTCTAGAACTCCATTTGTGGTATTAGAATAGTCACCACCACCATGAACAGAGTTATCAAGACTGTTCAATTCGTTGAGAAAGCTTTCAGAATCTTGGAATAATTCTGCACCAGTAGCTTGTAATTCTTTAACAGCAATAAACGCCATGATTGACTCCTGAACAATGTTTGTTTTTAGCGAATTCCGTCAACGATTAAGTTGGTTTTTCTTAACCGTTGACTCAATTTTTATTTATTTTTTTTAGAAAAATCAAGCTTAAAACCTTAATCAGCAAGACATAAATGAGTTCTATATGTCTATTTTTGATTTTTACATTGCCTAAAATTTAAGCCGGCTAATTTTGATAATTTCCGACACAATATTTTATGAAAAATACGGTAGTATTATTTAATATTTCAACTTACTTAGCCACGCTATTACTGCATTTATAAACTGACAAAAGCAACAGATAACTAACACTAATTTTAAAAAAGAACGCGGCAGATATAGCTGTTGACGGTTGATCGATTTGAAAGCCTTGTATTGTCAGGGTTTTATCTGAACTGGATGTCCCAATCTATCTGGCTGGGGCTATAATACTCCAAAACCATTATTCTGTATTGCTTCCTTAATTTTGAATTTTGAATTGGTATAATACCCACTCGCACAATAAAAAATCGTGTATTTTGATAAAAACTAATATCAAAATACACGACATCTTAAATATTAGGTTGTAATTAACGAACAATCATGAATTAATACCAAGCTGTTTTCGCAGGTCTTGAATTTGTAATTCTAGTGAATCCATCCATCGATCAAGAGTTCCGTTAGTATCATTCAATGTGGGTGTTGTTGACTCTTCTGACGGTTCAGCAACTTGATTTCTTCTACCGCCATATCTTCTTTCCAAGCCTGCATACACAGACTTCAGTTCCCAATTAGTGAGGTCTTTCAATGATTTTCCCTCATCGTCGGGTGAAAGATCAGAAATTGTTATTTTTACCATTTGCTTGCCTCTTTGAATACGATTATATCGGTTAGCTCGTTACAGGGATTTTCCCTAATCAGAAAGATGGGAAGTCCTGCCTTATATTTTGATTTGTCCTTGAAGAAAATCAATATTTACGGACTAGATTTTCAGACATAATTAAAGTATTTGTGTCTATAAAACCTGATTTCATATAACAGTGAAGCTGCTTTGTCCTCATCAAAATAATAATCCCAGTTTCTCTAGAGAAACTGGGATTATTATCCATTTATTAAGCTAATGCGCGTCTAAATAGCTGATCTCAACTCTTAATTCTGCGCTTGTTGTGGTGGGCTAGGAATTGTCACATCAATTGGTGTGACTTGGGAGGCTAGTTGAGTTAATGGTGGTTGAATAGCGCTTTGATTACCCACTACCAAAGTCACTAGATTATCTGGTTTGAGGTATTGCTTGGCTACCCGTTGCACATCAGCTATGGTGGTTGCGGCTACGGCTTTTTGATAACGGAAGAGAAAATCAGCCGGATAGCCGTAATATTCATAGCGCATCAACCGGGATAAGGTTTGGCTGGGGTCTTGGAAGTTAAATACAAAAGAATTAAGGGTAGACTCTTTAGCACGGGTTAGTTCTTCTGCTGTTACGGGTTGGGCTTGGATGCGTTTAATTTCCGCTTGTAAGGCTTTGACAAACTGCACAGTCGCATCAGAACGGGTTTGTCCGCCAGCCATGAACATCCCAGGATAGTCAAAGCGGGGACTCCAGTAACCATATACAGAATAGGCTAAACCTTGACGCGATCGCACCTCATTAAATAAACGCCCACCAAAACCATTTAACACACCATTCAACACGTCCAAAGCGGCGTAGTCGGGATTATCAAACTTACCTCCCAAATGACCAACTAAAATACTACTTTGGGTCAGTTGGGGTTGATTGACGAAAAACACACCGCCTGTGTTTGCTGGGGAAACTGCTGGTAAAGTTGGTTTAGTAAATTTCGGGTTACGCGCCCAGTTACCCAACTTGGCTTGAATGAGCGATCGCATTTTTTTACTATCAAAATCTCCCACAATGCCCAAAATCATATTATTGGGGTGGAAATACTTTTGGTGGAACTGTACCAAATCTTCACGAGCGATCGCATTCACAGTAGCATATTCTGTAATCCGACCATAGGGGCTATCCTTGCCATAAATTAGCTTGCGAAATTCCCGATTAGCAATATCATCCGGGTCATCATTGCGGCGAGCGATACCACCTTTAGCTTGCGTCTTTGCCAAATCTAGTTTAGCTTGAGCAAACACTGGCGATCGCAGCACCTCAGCAAATAGCCCAAACACAGTTTCCACATCTTCACTCAGCGCCTCAAAACTAGCACTACCCGCCGCTTCACCAATATTCACTTCTACCGATGCGGCGCGTTGTTCTAATATTTCATTCAAGTCATCAGGTGAATGCTGCTTAGTTCCACCAGTCCGCATCACGCCACCTGTAGAACCAGCCAATCCCACTTTATCTGCTGGTTCCCAACGACTTCCAGTCCGAACTAGGGCTGTACCCCCAATTAAAGGTAGTTCCCTATCTTCCATAAGATAGACAACCAAGCCGTTCTGCAACACAAACCGTTCATACTTGGGTAACTTCACCTCCGGTAAGGGCGCAAACTGCAACTCTGTGTAGTGCTTGGCTGCTGCTGTCGCCGTTAGTGAAAAGTTAAAAGTCACAGCTAAAAAGGCAAAAACAGCTACCAATGCCATAATAAATTTTTTGCCTTTCCCCATTGTGAATTTTCTCTTAAATTGTTTACGCCTGTACATATCTGTTGCTGATCTCCTCATATTTGCGGTGTATTACTCATGCTTTTTTCGATAACAACTTGCCAATTGTGCGATTTTCCGGCGTAAACGTTGCTTTTGCTACTCGTTGAATATCCGCAGGAGTCACAGCTACAATGTCATCTAATTGTTTAAACAAATTGCGCCAAGAGCCTGTTTTTACCTCATATTCCAAAAGTTGCTGCGCCATCCCCATATTGGAATCTAAGCTACGTAATAAACCAGCCCTGGCTTGAGTTTTCACCCGTTCCAATTCCACCGCAGATACAGGTTCAGTCTTCAACTTGTCAATTTCTTTACTCAAAGAAACTGCTACCTCATCAACTGTATGACCAGGAGCCGTGAGAGCATAGAACAGCATCAAGTTGGGGTATTTATCACCAGGAAAACCACTAAAACCTTGAGCGTTTAATGCTACACGTTCTGTTTCCACTAAAGACTTATATAGTCTTGATGTGCGCCCATTACTTAACAAGCTGGCGATAATATCATATGCCGCATTATCTGGATGAGTCATTGCGGGACGATGATAACCTTCTAAATACCAAGGTTGAGAAGCGAGTTCTAAAGTAACTTCTCTTGTTTGTGTTTGTTTGGGTTCTGTGGCAATTTTTGACTGTGGTTTAGGTGCTGCTTTATAGCGTCCAAAGTAAGTTTGTGCCAAGCGTTTGACTTCAGCTACCTCCACATCCCCAACAACAGCAATAGTCAGATTACTGGGTACGTAATAAGTGTCAAAAAATGTTTGTACATCTTCTGGCGTTAGGTTACGAATATCTTGGTCATAACCAATCACCGGTCGTCTGTAAGGATGAACTTTATAAGCAGCATCAATGAACTTTTCCACCATTAAACCAATAGGTGAATTTTCCACCCGCATCCGCCGCTCTTCTAAAATCACATCTTTTTCTTTATAAAACTCCCGGCGAATCACAGGGTCAAGAAATCGATCAGACTCCAATGACATCCACAGCTCTAACTTATTGGACGGGAAACTGTAGAAATAACGTGTCGCTTCCGTCGAGGTATTGGCGTTTAAACCTACACCCCCAGATTGTTCGACAATTTGCCCCAGTTCATTTTGTTTGACTAATTTACCAGCTTGTGATTCTACTTCCTTAAAAGTCGCTTGCAGCCTAACAACATCATCTTGCTTGCCATTAGCTTTCGCTGCTCGAATTTGCGTGTCTAACTGCTCCAACCGCTCAAGTAGAGGTTTTTCGGCCTGATAATCTTGCGTACCAATGCGTGTAGTGCCTTTGAACGCCAAATGCTCAAGAAAGTGAGCGACACCAGTTTTACCATCTGGTTCATCCACACCTCCAACATCCGCATAGGTGAGAAAGGAAACCACTGGCGCTTGATGGCGTTCTAAGACAATAAACTTCATGCCATTATCCAGCCGGAACTCCGTCAAATCCTTAATTACCCGGTCTAGATAGGGTTGAATTGAAGTGGGAACCTTTGCAGTTGGTGTTTTGCTTGGTTGTAAAGCAGGAGGCGTTTGTGCCAAAGCTATTTCTGGTGTCCATCCCCACCATAGAACGACTGTTGCCATCAAGATAGCCAACAGCCGACGCGATATTGAACGACTAAGTTGATTCATAAGCAACAAGTAAATAAATATCCACTACCTAAGCAACAGGTTAATCGAGAATTGCAGCGTTAATCTTGTATTAAGCTTTCTGTGCTTTTTGTACCTGACGTTAGACAATAATGCTACAAGTAGTGTTCCGGAGATTTTACAATAACTATTATGCGAGTTTTTAATTCTCCCCCGCCTTCAGAGGCACAGACACGCACCAAAATTTTACAGGCAGCGCTAAAGTTATTTGCCTCCCAAGGCTTTGATGGCACCACCACCCGCGATTTAGCACAAGCCGCAGGTGTAGCCGAAGGTACTTTGTTTAGGCATTTCCCTAACAAAAAAGCGATTTTGGTAGAAGTAGCAACTGCTGGCTGGGTGGACATTCTCACAGATTTGCTGACAGAATTGAGCGAAATGGGTAGCTATAAGGCTGTTGCTCAGGTGATGCGCCGCCGGATGTGGAATTTGCAAAAAAACGCCGATTTAATGCGGGTTTGCTTTATGGAAGTGCAGTTTCACCCAGACTTGCGCGATCGCATTCAAATAGAAGTCATCGAGAAAATGACCAATGTCGCCGAAGCCTTCTTCCAAACTGCTATGGATAAAGGCATTTACCGCAAAACCGATGCTAATCTAGTCGCCAAAGTTTTCCTGGGAATGTTTGCGATCGCTGGCTTCTCCAACAATACTCTCATGCAGCCAGACGCTTCCCCCCAACAAATGCAGCAAATGGCAGAAGGCCTAGCTGATATCTTCCTAAATGGGGTGCTGGTAAAAGATTAGGAAATCATGTTGACTGTTGACTGTTGACTGTTGACCATATTCGCCTGTTGACTCCACTGCTGGACTAATTCAATCGCTGGACACAAATCTCGACGCTGCAAGGTTGCGACTTGTAAGCGTAAAATCTGCTTGTGCAATCTGTGAGTGGGAATCTGGGCTAATTGTGCCACAGAACCAACGCCTGCATGAAGTAATAAACCACAATATTGTGTTCCTACACTAGGAATCCTGGCTAAATCTGCTAAGGCTATCCATTTATTGACATATTGCAGATGAACTTGTAACTTACTCGCCAAAGCCAGCCTGGACTCTAAAGTTTTACCCTGTTTGACAAGCCCTGCTGTAGTTTGAATGCCACAATTTTGCAGTCGAGATTGTTCTTCTTGACTTAATCCAGGTAACCGCTCAATCGGCCAGTCACAACTTAACATAGTTGTCTTTTTACTAGACATGGAAAATAAGACATAGGTTTATTGATCTATTTTGACGCGTAAATTAAGGGTATAGGGGTATGGGGTAGCTCTATCAAGGTGACGAATAGCTGGGTAATTGGCTGCACAAGTGCGTTTAAGTTCTTTTCTCAAACTCCCTCGTCCTCCCAAGAAGAAAAAAGCTCCTCCTGTGTATGATCCTCGTCATCCACACGTCTCAACTGCCAAGTTCCTAGCTCAGGCCAAAAAGTCACATTGACAGGGCTAAGATGAGAGGCTAGAGATAAGATGTTGTACTCATCACACAAGAAACTGCTCAACACCCTACTACCGCTAACAGTATTTATTACTGTGCAAACTTACGGTTGTTACTTAAGCAAAAGTATAATAAGCTAGCCTAGAACTAATTAGATGCCCATATTATTGGTGTCATTATTGGCTGTTACAGCATATTAGCCATAACAAGACTATATGCGACGACCTACGGTCGGTCGAAGACCATCGCCTAAATGCCTACAGTATTGGTATCTCACAATTGTTACCTTACCTTTTTACTTTTGCTCGATCATGACGCACATCTTACTGGTTGAAGATGAAGTCAAACTAGCACGATTTCTGGAATTGGAACTAAACTATCAAGGGTATCAGGTTAGTGTCGCCTACGATGGCTTAACTGCAATGATTGCAGCCCGGCAATTGCAGCTAGATTTGATAATTTTAGATTGGAAAATCCCTGGTTTATCGGCGTGGGAAATTTGCCACCGCTTGGGGAATAGTGCCAAAAATATACCCATAATATTGTTAACGGCTAAAGATGAAGTCACCGCTCGCATTGCTGGTTTAGATGCTAGTACTGCCGATTATGTGGTCAAACCCTTTAATATTGAGGAATTATTAGCTAAAGTCTGCACTCATTTACGGAAAACGCAACAAGCAGATGCAGCTGATAAATAGGGAGGCAGTTAAAGAGGGTTAATTGCTTGATAACGACCAAGGGCAATTAAAGGAAAGTACTGTTGATAGTAGTGATACTTCAAATAAAAGTGACAGGGGAAGCCTGTTCCGGTAAAGTATGCCTCAAACCAACTGCCGTCTGGTTGTTGAGTGGATACCAGATGATGAATTCCCCGTTCAATGGCATCATGAGCAAAATTACCAGTAGCTTCACCAGCTGCTATCAACCCAATTAACGCCCAGGCTGTTTGGGATGGTGTACTGTCACCTTGACCTTTCAGGCTGGGGTCGTTGTAGCTAAAGCAAGTTTCACCCCAACCGCCATCAGGGTTTTGACACCCCACTAACCAAGTAGCACCCTGTTGAATATGGCGTTGATAATTTTGCGGATTGATTAAAGTCAAGGCACAGAGAACGCCACTAGTTCCATAAATGTAATTTACGCCCCAACGTCCAAACCAACAGCCTTCTTTTTCTTGTTCATTTAATAGATAAGTCAGCGCCCGTTCCAAGTCGTGGGAATCAATAGATAAATTACAAGCGCCCAACATTTCGATTACCCTGGCGGTAACATCTGCTGTGTTGGGGTCAATCATGGCTTTTAAGTCGCCGTAGGGTACGGAATTGAGCCAATCTTGGTCATTATCAATATCAAAAGCTGCCCAACCGCCTGGTTTGCATTGCATTGATGCTACCCATTGGAGAGCGCGATCGCACGCCTTCTGCTTTAATTGTTCATGAGGGAGTTTAGCCGCGTGGAGTGCCATAACGACAACAGCCGTATCATCCACATCTGGGTAAAAGCGATTCTCAAACTCAAACGCCCAAGCCCCTGGCTTACCTTGGCGATTTTTGACATTCCAATCACCATAGTCAAGAATTTGCTTTTGTAATAACCATTCTCCCGCCTTGACTATAGCCGGATGGTCTGGTGCTATACCAGAGTCAATCAACGCCCGGATAACCCAGGCTGTATCCCACACAGGTGACACACAAGGCTGGACTCGATAACAATCTGCTGTTTCGATAGCAAAGTTATCAATGGCTTGCAAACCCCGTTCTACAATTGGGTCGTTGGTGTCATAACCCAAAGCGCGCAAAGCCAGCATAGAATTTAACATGGCGGGAATAATTCCCCCCCAGTCGCCTGTGGCTTCTTGGCGTTCTATAATCCATTTTTCGGCGGCTTTAATACCTTCTTCTCGAAAGGGAATAAAATTGAAACTTTCCGCCAGCTTGAAGCCTTCATCTAAAGTGAGAAATAAATCAGTCCAGTCACCACTGCGGGGTAATTCATAGCGGACATTCTCCACGCCTTCCGCGTATAACTCATCGAGGGTAATAGTTGGATTGACTTGATAGACAGGTTTTTGGTCAAAAACAATCAACAGTGGGACAGTGCTGGAACGCGCCCAACTGGACATCTCATAAATATTCACAGGGAACTGATTGGGTAACAGCATCACCCAAGCTGGGAGGGAAGGAAGACCACGCCAGTTGTAACAGCCGATGAGTGCGAGGTGAAACTTGGTAAAAATACGGGTTTTGCTGATACCACCACGCTGGAGAATAAAATCTCGCGCCTGAATCATGGCGGGGTCAGTTGCAGGTACCCCAAGCAACTTCAGCGCCATGTACGCCTCAACCGATGTACTGAGTTCGCCCCCATCCCCATAAAATAATTCCCAACCGCCATGCTGCTTTTGTTGCGATCGCAGGTAAGCTTCTACTTTATGTAGAGGTAGAGTTTTATCTGTTCCCCAAATTTTGTGCAGTAAAACAACCTCAGCCGTAATGGTGACGTTCGATTCCAACTCCGCCCACCAGTAACCAGCCGGATTTTGTAGTGATAGCAGATATTTTTGACTAGCTGCGATCGCCTCTGCAATAGAATTGACTTGTACCCTGTCTTGTGTTCGCATCAAATACTACAAAAAATTTTTACCACACTCAGCAAATATTGTATTGTGTTTGAGGCTAATCAATTCAAAATTCAAAAATAATTAGTCCCCATAGTATTGAAGCGGTAACAAACAGATGGGTGCGTTCTTTTTAGGGTTAATATTGTTATCTTTGGTTATTTGGTTGGGATTATTAGTTTTTTGGGGGCAGTTTTGGCGGTTAGACCAGAGATTAGAAGGAGAGGAGATTCCCTTAGCATCTTTACCAAAAATTTGTGCGGTTATCCCTGCACGTAACGAAGCTGAGTTAATACCGATGAGCTTGCGATCGCTGCTTCTTCAAGATTATCCTGGAGACTTCCACATCTTTTTAGTTGATGACCAAAGTACAGATGGTACAGCCGCTTTTGCAGAAGGGGTAGCCCACGCTGTAGACAAAGCCCAACAATTACACATTGTTCCTGGCGAATCCTTACCCCCCGGTTGGTCTGGTAAACTCTGGGCAGTTGAACAAGGCATTCAACAAGCCAAGACATTTGCACCAGATTATTTTTTCCTCACCGACGCAGACATTGAACATGATGTCAGCAACTTGCGGCGATTAGTCGCCAAAGCCCTACAAGAAGATTTAAACCTAGCATCTGTAATGGTAAAACTCAGGTGTGACAGCTTTTGGGAAAAATTTCTAATTCCCGCCTTTGTCTTTTTCTTTCAAAAACTCTACCCCTTTCGCTGGGTAAATAACCCCAAAAACAAAATGGCTGCTGCTGCTGGCGGGTCTATCTTAATTCGTCGAGAAGCCCTTGAACAAATTGGTGGTATTCAAGTCATTCGCCAAGCCTTAATTGATGATTGCACCCTCGCCCAAGCCATCAAATCTGGGGGACAAGGAAGACAAGGAGACAAATTAAACAACGCTACTTCCAGAAAAATCTGGCTAGGCCTAAGTTCATCAACGCGCAGTCTACGACCATATGAATCTTTGCAAACAATTTGGGATATGGTGGCGCGGACTGCATACACTCAGTTAAATTATTCCCCCTGGTTACTTTTGGGAACTGTTGTAGGGATGACGCTAATTTATTTGCTTCCACCTATAGCTACTATTATCGGTGTATTGATAGGAGATGGGAGAATTGCCCTGACAGGGTTAGCCGTCTGGTTTTTGATGTCCCTGGCTTACTTACCTACGATTCGCTTTTATAAACGTCCTGCCTTATTAGCCTTTAGTTTACCAGCGATCGCCTTTCTCTATACCCTCATGACCATTGACTCTGCATTCCGTCATTGGCAAGGGCGCGGTGGTGCATGGAAAGGTAGAGTATACCCAGGCTAGTAGTTCACCAACCCAAAATTGCTGGGCTAGGGCAAGCAGGGGGAGCAGGGGAAGCAGGGGGAGAAAGAGATTTTTTGTGCTGCTATTAACCTTGCAAAGTTCTCTTGGCAGACTACTAGTACCGCAAAGCGGAATTCAAAATAAATACAGCATCATGGTTTTATTGATTGGGAATGGCTGGTTTATTGAGAGTTGCGAATTGATTTAATTTGGTTCTACAACCGCACCCATAAACAAGATATTTTTGCTTTGATTATCACGAATTGCATAGAAAAAGGGACGGTCAACAATCATTTTAAATGGCTGCTGTGGCTCTCTCAAAGATGTCGCTACCATACCTACAGAAGTTGCTGCACTAGCTTCTGTACCTTCTTCATTCACCTCAATCACAGTTTTATGTCTCACTTGGCTAATAGTTAAATTGTCGCCGATACCAGAAAAGTTGGCTTTATTACTAAAAGCTTCTGCCATGCCTAAAGACTTCAGCGCATCATTCAGGGTAATATCATGGTCTGTTTGAAAGCGCGGTAAACGAATAGAGCCTTCACGGTTCCTAAACTGAGGCATCCATGTTTCCCAGTTCTCTGCATTTAAGTCTTGATAAAAAGCTTTGAGGTTAGAGTTTTTTGTGGGCAGAAAGATATACAAACTCACCTTGCCATCTTGACCATAAGGTAAACTGACAGACTGGAATTGTGGGGTTTCATAATATCTATATTCACCCGTTTGTGACATCATTGGGTGTTGTTTTTGCTGACCCGATGCAGTGTAAAAGGTCTGTGGTGTTGTTTGAGACTTATCAAAAGCACTACTCCATTTGCCATTGAAATATATAGCATTGATGAGAAATAGCGCCTGATTTGGTTCAATATTATCGACAATTTTGTCAATTTTACCTTTAGTATTTTCCTTCACCCAGGCATTAATTGTATTTACAGCTGCGACATTTTTAAAATCTAAATTTGTCACCTTAGCTTGATAAAAATCGCGGGTTGTTTGCAGAAAATCGGGACGCAAACTCACATCTTGATTAGCCCACAGGGAGTTAGCTATAGTCAGTTGGACATTTTCACCAGGATTTTGTAGCAGCTTGTTTAATGAAGCATAACCAGAGTTGAGTTCTGGTAGACTGATACCCTGTAACTCTAGGGTTTTGGCCATTGCTTTTTGCGTAGAGCCGCTAGCGCCATTGTAGGTCATGGCTAGGGCGATCGCTACACTCGTGGGCGACACAGAAATATTTTTGGCGTTACCATCTTGTTTGGCAATTTCCGAAAACAACTTAAAGCCAAACTTATTATTAGCATCTACAATTTTAGTATCAGGCACTACTGTTTTTTTTTGCAATGAAGATTCTGCTTGAGATACCCCAGTCTGGGCCAGCGCACTTGTGTCAGGATTAACTTGAGAACAACCTAGTACACTGAATAGAACCACGCTAGCTGCTGCTAGAACATAACGTCTTCCCAGACTAACAGCGTAACGTCTTTGTAAAAAACTGTCTTTCACACCACTGAACTTCTGCCGATTCATGTTACTACCTCGTGTGCCAAAGTTTTTAGCTATCTACCAAACTTGACGTTAATGCCGTATTGCTTATTTACTATGGCATTAAGACAACTGAAACACTCGGCGGTTACAGTTTTAGTAACAGTGAATTTGGCAAAAAAGGTAAATATAGCTATTGCAAAAAATCCCTTAATATGGAATTACCTATTGATTTTGCAGTCTCTAATTTTGGTGGTTTATCTGAAGGCTGAATATTTGTATTTTAAACTACTAATACCAATACTCTACAAAAAACCGGGAAACTTTAGTGTTACCCGGTTTATTTATATCAATATCAAAAATTTTGCAGGAGCAAAATAATGCTCCTATTTATCTTTGATTAAAATTAAACCTTAGCAGCAGACTTGCTGATAGCGTTCAATTCGCCTTTAGCATACTTAGCAGCAAAAGTTTCTAGAGAAACTTGCTTAATCTTGCTAGCATTACCAGCAGTACCGAATTGTACATAGCGTTCTGCACAAACCTTCTGCATATATGTAATGGAAGGCTTGAGGAAGTGACGGGGGTCAAATTCCTTAGGATTTTTTGCTAAAGCTTCGCGTACAGCCGCAGTGATAGCCAAGCGGTTGTCAGTATCGATGTTAACTTTGCGAACACCGCTCTTGATACCTTTTTGGATTTCTTCTACAGGTACACCGTAGGTTTCAGGAATAGCACCACCGTACTCGTTAATCAAAGCGATTAAATCTTCAGGTACGGAAGAAGAACCGTGCATTACCAAGTGGGTGTTAGGTAGACGGCGGTGAATTTCTTCAATACGGCTGATAGCCAAAATTTCGCCGGTGGGTTTGCGGGTAAACTTGTAAGCACCGTGGCTGGTACCAATAGCCACAGCCAAAGCGTCTACTTGGGTTGCTTCTACGAAGTTAACAGCTTCATCGGGGTCAGTTAACAGTTGGGAATGGTCAAGAGTACCTTCAAAACCGTGTCCGTCTTCAGCTTCACCCGCGCCAGTTTCCAGAGAACCCAAACAACCGAGTTCACCTTCTACACTTACGCCCAAAGCATGAGCTACATTGACAACTTCGCGGGTAACATTCACGTTGTACTCGAAGCTAGCAGGGGTTTTAGCGTCAGCTTCCAAGGAGCCGTCCATCATGACGCTGGTGAAGTTGTTCTTGATTGCTGAGTAGCAGGTAGAAGGAGCATTACCATGATCCTGGTGCATGACGATGGGAATCTCAGGATAGGTTTCTACCGCAGCCAAAATCAGGTGGCGGAGGAAGTTTTCACCTGCATAATTACGAGCGCCACGAGAAGCTTGCAAAATTACGGGGCTATCTGTCTCGGCAGCAGCCTTCAGGATTGCCTGAATCTGCTCCAAATTGTTAACGTTGAAAGCTGGGATGCCGTAACCGTTTTCAGCCGCGTGATCCAAAAGCAGCCGCAATGGTACAAGCGCCATAGATAGTCCTCCTAATGTGGTTGTCAGCTAGTGGGTATGAAAGCAGCGTAGTGATTACGCTAAATCTTAATAGTTTTTTCAACTTATAGGAAATTATAACTAGTGTAGGGTGTTTATGTTGAAAAAGTTTACGCCGTTACTAATCAAGATGCCTTATGCTTTAACTAAACTACTGTCAAGTATGCTACGGCACAGTTAGAGGCTTTAGTAGTGTGTTATCCCAAAGAGAATGCTGTGGGCGATCGCTCACATAACGGAGCATTATCTATCCTCGCCATCAATTGAGAATTTATGAATATTACGAACTAATTACCACCCCTAGTTTCTGGGCAAGTATAGTGTCATGGAGACGCGCAAGTTTATCGCTGGTGAATTCGCTACCATTTTCCTGTAGGGGAATTATCCGATGCGGTGGAGGTGTGTTCACCATAATGATATTTGGATGAGATTTATGCACCCAGGTTGTCTCTTGAGATTGGGTGTAAGTGTGTCAGGATTTTAAACATTTACGCCTGACCTATCTCTATAGTGTTAAATAGTGTTAACAGTTTTGATGCTAGCGGCGGACGTAAGACCGTAAACGAGTAGGTAAGCTGATCAATAGGCGCGCTAATTCTTAAAAATTAATAATTGCCCAGGGTACGTCAACTACTTACTAAATAAGCAGCACTATCTCATAACTTGATATTTTACTAATTTTGGTGAATTATCCAACCACAGATAGAGGCAATCATTATTCAAAAGTGGTAGTTTAGCGACTTATCTGTAAATTTCTCCTTTAAAAAAGCTAATTTATACTATGGTTTAAAATTTAATATCTAGGCATTATTAATAGTTATACTTCCAAAATAATACAGAAACATCTCCCATATTAGCACTATCTTTTCAGATTCAAATATTTATTAAAGATATTGTATGAGTTTAGCCTTTGAGGAATCTTCTAATTATTAATTGTATTGACCATGAAATTCACAATTAGCAGTACCATAGGTGCTGTTATTCCTGTTTAAATTAGTGCATTAAATCTGACTGACTAACTTCTGTCATCAAGTCGTAGGCATCTACAGTGAATATAGAATTATTTATCCAACGGGCAGAAGCATTACATAAACAACTAGCAGATTTGTACCAAACTGCTAGCGTGTTGCCTTGGATTCCGCCAGATTTACTACCACAGGCTTTTAAAGAGCTTTATAGTAACTCCAAGTTAGTACAGATGGCGGCAGAAGAACTTTATCATCAAAATGAGGAACTTATACAAACACGCAGTTTATTAGAAGCAGAACGTCAACACTACCATGATTTATTTGAGTTTGCACCAGATGGGTATTTAGTAACTAATGCTGAGGGAATTATTCAAGAAGCTAACCTGACTGCGGCAAAGTTATTCAATGCACCGAAACATATACTAGTAGATAGATCAATCATTAATTTTATTCGCCTCGAAGAAAGGGAAAGCTTTCACTGCGAACTAAATCAATTATTCCAAACAGATAAGGCTAAAAAGTTAATAGTGCGCTTACACCAATTTAATGGTGAATCTTTTGATGCGCTTCTAACAATATCTGTAGTTCGTAACCAAAACGGTAAAATAAAATCTCTGCACTGGTTGCTAAGTCACATTAATGAAAATCAACAGCAAAGTTTAGGCTTAGTCAATCATGAAAATTATCTTAGTCAAAACCGTCCAGTATACGTATATGAAAAAGGAGAGAATATCCCCCTTAATCCTTTAGTTATTTGGTATGTTCGCCAAGGTTTAGTCAAGCTGAGTACTTTTTGTGAAACAGGTGAAGAAGTATTAATGGGTTTGGCAAAAACACACATGGTATTTGGTTCTAGTATGACTAATTTACCCATTTATCAAGCTACGGCTCTTTCTGAGGTGGAATTAGTATCAATCAATTTTGCAGAAATAGCTGTTTCCCAGATGCTGAGTCATACACTGCTACCAAAAATAAATCAGCAATTACAGCAGAAAGAATCTTTTTTAGTTATTGCTGGAAGACGGAAAGTAGAAGATCGTCTATATCATCTATTACAGTTTTTAAAACAAGAAATCGGAGAACCTACAAAAGAAGGGACTCGCCTAAGTGTACGTTTCACTCATGAGGATATTGCCAGTGCTTGTTGTACTACTAGAGTGACAATTACACGATTAATGGGTAAGTTACAACAACAAGGTTTGATTAGTTTCGACTCGAAGAAACATATGATTCTTCATAAAAGGCTAGAGGATAGGGAATAAAATTTTCTGTTAATGACCGAGTTATGGGTGCTGATTCAGTAATTTTCTTTTTTCAACCCTAACCTCTCAACCTCTCCAAAACTCGGCTTAAGATTGTTGAGGAATTAAACTGGCGTTTTTAGTCGCGCTATCCCAAACTACCCAGCTAAAAGAACTATTTTGCTCAACGGGGCTATTGGAAACTTTAAAGTATAATTTTTCTCCACCCTTGATTTCGATGGCAAAATCAGTATTTTGGGCGTAAATAACTTTAAAGCCTCTATCCCGTAGACAATACATAGTCCAAGCTTTCAATGATTGCTTATGTGGTTCGTGGGGGATGGGTGGTTTGGTAATGGCTTCTTCTATGACCTTAAATATCTGCATGGGCTTTTGATTCAATGTCTAAGGTGGTGCTGAGTAATTTTAATATCATCTTATTTTTTTGTGTTTGTCTCTCATATTTTCTCAAAGCAAAGTAGATGTACTTGTGAAGCGTCTCACTCCAGGGAACTACTTATTCATCTATGGGTATAAGCACAGAAATGGTCAAACTGATTACAATATTCAAGGCAAAATTTTATTCCTTGGTTTCAGCATTTATGGAAAACTTTGTTTTTTACAACCCAGTCAAAATTTTATTTGGCAAAGGTCAAATCGCTCATATTGCTGCCGAAATTCCAACTGATGCTAAGGTTCTCATTACCTATGGTGGCGGTAGCATTAAAGCCAATGGTGTGTATGACCAAGTTAAATCTGCATTGGCTGGACGGAACGTCTTTGAATTTGGCGGGATTGAACCTAATCCCCATCTAGAAACTCTTTTGCAAGCAGTGGAACTGATACGCCAAGAAGGTATTGATTTTCTCCTGGCTGTTGGTGGTGGTTCGGTTGTTGATGGGACTAAATTTATTGCGGCGGCGGTTCCTTTCGTTGGCGACCCTTGGGACATCTTGGCAAAGCAAGCGCCTGTGACTGCGGCTGTACCTTTTGGAGTGGTGTTGACCTTACCAGCTACAGGTTCGGAAATGAACAATGGCTCGGTTGTGACTAAGTGGGAAACTAAAGAAAAGCTCTTCTTTGGTAGTCCCTTGGTATTTCCTCGCTTCTCTGTTCTTGACCCAGAAACAACATTTTCCTTACCTCCGAGACAAATTGGTAATGGTATTGTTGATGCCTACACCCACGTGATGGAACAGTATTTGACTTATCCAGTTAATGCACCATTACAAGACCGATGGGCAGAATCTATCCTGAAAACGTTGATTGAAGAGGGGCCAAAAACCCTAGCTAACCCTAAAGATTACGATGCCAGGGCAAATTTGGTATGGGCTGCAACTCTAGCACTCAATGGGCTAATTGGTGCAGGAGTACCCCAAGATTGGGCTACACACATGATTGGTCATGAGTTAACTGCACTACATGGTCTAGATCACGCTCAAACATTGGCGATTGTCTTACCCAGCACTCTCTCAATTAGACGCGATCGCAAGTGGCAAAAACTCCTACAATATGCAGAGCGAGTCTGGAACATTGTCGATGGTTCTGAAGAAGACAGAGTAAATGAGGCGATCGCTAAAACTCGCAATTTCTTTGAGTCTGTTGGTGTCCGCACCCGCTTATCTGACTACGGTGTAGGGCTAGAAACCATTCCTCTAGTTGTGGAAAATTTACAAAAACATGGTTTAGCAATCTTAGGTGAAAACAAAGATGTAGACTCCCAAGTCGTTGAGCAAATTTTAACTCTCTCAGCATAAAAATTCGGGGGTGGGGAGTGGTAAGCAGGGCGAAAAGAAATTACCCATTACCAATCCCTAGACTCCCCAATAGTTAATGTGTTATTCTCAATCAGACCAAGTGGTCGGTAAATAGATGTCTAAAGGCGAAGAAACAAAAACCCGAATTCTCCAACAAGCGGCGGAACTGTTTAACCAACAGGGATACGCTGGTTCGTCTATTTCTGACATCATGCGTGTAACGGGATTGCAAAAAGGAGGAATTTACAATCACTTCCAAAGCAAAGACGAATTAGCACTACAGGCTTTCGATTATGCGATCGCCTCTATCAGCAAACACTATAGAATTGCATTACGTAGTAAACGTCATGCCATAGAACGTGTACAAGCACTAATTGCAGTCTTTAGTAGTTTTGCAGAAAATCCACCCATCCCCGGAGGATGTCCGTTACTAAACACAGCTGTGGAAAGTGATAATGCACATCCAGCGTTACGGGAACGCACTCAACAAGCGATGAACTCTTGGCTGAATATGATTCGGCGAATCATTCAAACGGGAATTGAGAGAGGAGAAATTCAGCCTCATATCAATGCTGAGGAAATTGCCACTATCATAGTTGCAACTTTAGAAGGTGCAATTATGATGAGCCAGCTTTATGACGATACTATTTATATGCAAAGGGCAGTGAATCATCTGAATCATTACACAGAAAATATCCTAAAAATTCATGGTACAAATTAAAGTTTATGGTTTATCAGAAAAACTCAACCCAATTAAAGCAGAGCTATCAAATATTCTCCATACCTCTTTAATTGAAGTTTTACAGATTAGTCCTGAGAAGAGATTTCATCGCTTCTTCCCCTTGGATAAATTAGATTTCTACTACCCATCTGATAGAACAGAAAATTATCTAATTATTGAAATTATTATGTTTGAGGGGCGTTCAGTAGAGACTAAAAAGCAGCTACTGAAAGATATTTTTAAAAAAATTAACGAGCAATTGCAAATTTCAGTTTATGATATCGAAATTACACTTTTTGAAACTCCCAAACACAATTGGGGTATTAGGGGCGTGCCTGGAGATGAGCTAAATCTGAGCTACAAAGTGGAAGTTTGAAGTTTTGTTAATAATCTATCTTCAAGGATAGTTTATTTTTTGTAAAATAACCGACCGAAAGGTCTTAATTAAATCAGGTGTAACTATGCTAACAGTAAATAACTCACACAGGGCATTAGAAGTAACTTTGCAAATACCTGTAAGAACTTATGAAATTGACTTTGCCGGAATTGTCAGCAACATTGTGTATATTAAGTGGCTAGAAGATTTACGTTTAAAGTTTCTAGAAGAACATTTTCCAATTCATCAACAAATTGAGCAAGGATATGTACCTATACTTGCTGGGACAGAAATTGAATATAAACGTCCCATTAAGTTAATCGATCAAGTAATTGGACGCTTATGGGCAAGTAATTTGGGACGATTAAAATGGACAGTGCAAGCAGAGATTTTATCAAATAATCAACTAGCAGCAGTTGCTACACAGAAGGGTGCTTTTGTGAATTTACAAAATGGTCGTCCAGTTAGAATCCCAGATGAATTACAGCAAAAATATTTAAATATTACTAAGTTAAATAATGAACAAAATTTTTAAAAATTTTTTGTTTTATTACAAACCTATCGGTCTTTTTTATTTTTTGAGGAATAAAAGCGTATGCTCAAATTCTACTACAATCATCGCTCACCTATGGCTCGTCGTGTATGGCGTACCTTACTAGAAAAAGAAATTACATTTGAGCCAATACTCATGAGCTTAGATGGCGATCAATTGCAACCTGAATTTTTAGAAATCAACCCATTTCATCATATTCCAGTCATATTAGATAATGGTTTTCGGGTAATAGAATCTTTAGCAATCATGGACTATTTGGAAGCTAAATATCCTACACCTGCACTGTTACCGAAAAAAGCTGAATCTTTAGCAACAGTCAGAATGGTACAAATGGTGGCAACAAATGAACTATTACCAAAAATGATTTCCTTGATTTTTGAGGATAAAAATTCGTCAAAATTCTTGCAGGCCTATGAGCATATAAATAAAGTCTTAGCATTTTTATCAGAATCTTTAGGGAACGAATCTTATTATGGTGGAGAACAGTTGACTTTAGCTGATATTGTGGCTGGAACCGATTTATCTTTGTTGCCAAAATTAGGGATTAGTTTTAGTAACTACCCCAATTTGCAAGATTGGTTTGAGCGTTTAATGACACGGAAATCGTGGCAACAGACAGAACTTAGTGTAGAAGATTTTGAAAAATTTAAGCGTGTTTTTCTCAAGCTACGTCAACGCCAGCGAAAACAAGAACATAAAGCCAATGAAGATAAATAATAAGCCTTTAGCGATCGCCTGTGCATCAGGTAGCTTTAAAGGTGTATTCGCGCATGGTGTGTTGAGTGGTTTGGAATTAGCAGGGATTTGCGCTAACGCTTATGCTGCGGCTTGGATATCAGGAAGTGATTGCGATCGCTAACGAACCAGGTATACTCTATCGAGATATGTTTCAAATAGAGGCAATTCCTGAGATTTACAAAGGAGTGAAAATCCACATTAGGGACTTCCAGAAAATAAATTATTCAATGGGTCAGAGCAAATATGATCATTGTATTATTCCTCCCCTGCTTCCCCTGCTCCCCCTGCCTCCCCTGCTTACCAAAGCGATTGTATATTTTTTTAGTTGGAAGTCCCTTATTCGCCCAGATGTAGATCCGAAAGAATTGGGAGTCAATTTTACAGATTCGACAAAACAAGGTTTAGCTGCTGTCTATGAATATGGACAGCAAAAAGGAAAAGACTTTATCAAGCAGTGGTCAGCCCTAAATCTACTATAAAAGCCCGACTGACAAACAGTATCATCTATATTGGTGATATGCACTCCCAGCAAACTACAACTGGGTAAAATTGGGTATTGAATTATGGATCAACAACCGATACAAGTCATTGGAGGTGGACTAGCTGGGACAGAGGCAGCATGGCAAATCGCCCAGGCTGGAGTGCCAGTAATTTTACACGAAATGCGTCCCAAACGCTTCAGCCCCGCTCATCATACAGAACATTTGGCAGAGTTGGTATGTAGTAACTCCTTTGGGGCAATGGCAAGCGATCGCGCGGCGGGATTACTACACGAAGAATTACGCCAACTAGGTTCTGTGGTCATTGCCAAAGCAGATGAACACGCAGTACCCGCAGGTGGCGCACTGGCAGTAGATCGGGGTCAATTTGGTCAAGATTTAACTCAAACTCTTGCTAACCATCCCCTAGTGGAATTTCGCCGTGGTGAAGTCCCCGCCATTCCTGAAGGCATTGTGGTGTTAGCTACCGGGCCATTGACTAGTCCCGACTTGGCGGCAGATTTGCACCGCTTCACGGGGATGGAATACATGAGCTTTTTTGATGCGGCTAGTCCCATCATTGTCGGCGATTCCATTAACCGCGATATTGCCTTTATGGCTTCTCGCTATGACAAAGGTGAAGCCGCTTATCTCAACTGTCCCATGAATAAGGAACAGTATCTGCGGTTTCGGGAAGAACTCTGCAAAGCCGAACAAACAGAACTCAAAGACTTTGAACGAGAAACAGCCAAATTTTTTGAAGCCTGTCTCCCCATTGAAGAGTTAGCGCAACGAGGAGAAGATACCATGCGCTATGGCCCCGTAAAACCAGTGGGCTTATCTGACAGTCGGACTGGGGAACGTCCCTATGCGGTGGTGCAGTTGCGACAAGAAGATAAAGCCGGTCAATTGTGGAATATGGTAGGATTCCAAACTAATCTGCGTTGGGGTGAACAAAAACGCGTATTTCAAATGATCCCCGGTTTGGAAAAGGCAGAATTCGTGCGGTTGGGAGTTATGCACCGCAACACATTTATCAATGCACCCCAGTTAATGCTACCTACCCTACAATTTAAACAACGTCTCACATTATTAGCGGCTGGACAATTAATTGGTACAGAAGGTTATACAGCAGCAGCCGCAGGTGGTTGGTTAGCGGGAACTAACGCTGCCAGGTTGGCTTTGGGTAAAGAACCTTTGGCGTTACCACCGACGACAATGTTAGGCGCATTATTAGAATTTATCAGTTCCGCCTCGCCTAAACACTTCCAACCAATGCCCCCTAATTTTGGCATTCTGCCAGATTTGGGTGTAAAAATCAAAAGTAAACCAGAACGCTATGGACGTTACCGCGATCGCTCCTTAGCAGATTTAAGCAGTTGGAAAGTTAATCTATAGCCGTTGACTGTTGACTGTTGACTGTTAACTGTTAATGGTCAACAGCCCTCACAATTGATTATGCAATTTAAAAGCAGAATAGCTTATACAGCCCCAAACCCTTGTCCTGTCTTAATTTTGAATTTTGAATTGGTATAACTATTTCCTTCTTCTACCCCTCAAAAAAAATAAAATTAGGAATGCCGCGCATACCTAATTCTAGAGATGAAGTTATTAGCGTTATCTAACCGAATCTGCCGCTAACGTAGTCTCTGGTATCTTCTTGCTTAGGATTATTGAAAATTGATTCTGTGGCATCGTATTCTACCAAGTAGCCAATACGACCGCCTGTTTCTGTAGGCCGGACGTTGAAAAACGCTGTCATGTCGGAGACACGGGCAGCTTGCTGCATATTGTGAGTGACGATAACAATAGTGTATTGCTCTTTCAGTTCGTGAATCAGTTCTTCTACACGTAAGGTAGAGATGGGATCTAACGCAGAGCAAGGTTCATCCATCAGGATAATCTCTGGTTGAACGGCGATCGCTCGCGCAATACATAATCTTTGTTGTTGTCCACCAGATAAAGACAAACCACTTTGGCGTAGTTTATCTTTGACCTCATCCCACAACGCTGCTTGGCGCAGGCTTCGTTCTACCAATTCGTCCATATTACCCTTGAAACCATTAATTTTGGCTCCGTAAGCAATATTGTCATAAATTGATTTAGAGAACGGGTTTGGTCTTTGAAATACCATCCCGATCCGGCGACGCACTTCTACAGGATCAATATCTTGTGCATACAAGTTTTTCCCGTAATAAAAGACTTTACCTTCAGCCCGGAATGATTCAATCAGGTCGTTGAGACGGTTGTAGCAACGCAACAAAGTACTTTTACCACAACCAGAAGGGCCGATAAAGGCTGTCACTTTATTTTTGGGAATATCTAGCCAAATGTTTTGTAAGGCTAGAAATTTGCCATAGTAGACATTAAGATTTTCGGTCTTCAGGACGGTTTCTGTGCTATTGAGGGTGCTAGTATTTGTAGCCATAAATGGTCTAGTGTAAGTGTTAAGGATGGCAGATAACGTTGATTAAGCTGTTGAGAGATTACTTCCTAAGCTTTTTGACGAGTTGCCCAGCGAGCAATGATGCTGGTGATGAGAACCATCAACACCAAAATCAAGGATGCAGCCCAGGCTAGTGACTGCCAATTTTTAAACGGAGAAATGGCAAAGTTGTAAACCAAAACAGCCAGGGAAGCTGTGGGTTTAAATAAGCTATTAGGCCAGAACGGTGAAAATAAGGCAGTAAACAATAAAGGTGCAGTTTCTCCAGCAGCACGGGCGATCGCTAATGTTGATCCTGTGACAATTGCCGGTAAGGCAGCTGGCAAGACAACTTGTGTTACTGTTTGAAAATTGGTAGCTCCTAAACCTACAGATGCTTGGCGCAAATCTTGCGAAACTAGCTGTAAAGCTTCATCAGTAGTTCTCACAATAATTGGCAGCATTAAGATTGCTAATGCAAATCCCCCGCCGATAGCTGAATAAGAACCTAGATTCAGCTTTACCAATGTCAGAACTACAATCCCATAAGCAAATACACCAGCAATAATAGAAGGAACTCCACTCAGGACATTAGTAGCAAACCTGATCCATCTAGCTAGTTTACCAGAGCTAAACTCTGTTAAATAAATTGCCGCTATTACACCTAATGGGATACTAATTAATGCACCAATCCCTACCATTAATAGTGTACCCAAAATGGCATTACCAAAACCTCCTCCCTGTCTTAGAGGCGCGGGTGGTAATTCAGTAAATATACTTAAACTTAAGCTGCTAAAACCTTGAATGACGACATAAGATAGTACTGCCAATAGCGGCAAAAGAGCTAATGCTCCACACAGGAATGCTACTCCTGTCATCATCGTATTAAACAGCGTCCGTCCAGACATGGGGGCGCGAGTTAAACTCCTTTCAGGAAAATCAGCATTCATAAATTCAACTCACCACTAAGCTAAATTCGCTTGACTCGGAGGACTATAAATTCGGCCAAGATATTAACTACTAAAGTCAAAACAAATAAAACTAAAGCAGCATACATCAAAGCCGCCACTTGCAAGCCACTTGCTTCTGAGAATTGGTTTGCCAGTAGAGAAGAAATTGTATTGGCTGGTGCTAATAATGAGGCGCTGATATTGTTGGAGTTACCAATCAGCATGGTGACAGCCATTGTTTCTCCCATCGCCCGTCCTAGAGCTAGCATGACAGCACTAACAATGCCAGAAAAAGCCGATGGAATCAAAATTTGAAAGATGGTTTCCCAGCGTGTCGCGCCTAATCCTAATGATGCTTGGCGTAAACTTGGAGGTACAGAAATTAAGGCATCACGGGAGATAGCCGTAATAATTGGCAAAGTCATAATTGCCAGAATTACTCCCGCAGGTAACATTCCTGGGCCTGTGGGAGGGGTGCTAAACAAGGGCAACCAACCCAAAGAACTATGGAGCCATCTGCCTATATTAGTTGTGATAGGTACTAATACAAATATACCCCAGACTCCATAAACGACACTGGGAATAGCTGCTAGCAACTCCACCAAGAACACTAGCACAGTACGTACTTTGACTGGTAGAAAATCTTCACTTAATAAAACAGCTGTTCCGACTCCTATCGGTACAGCTATCAATAAACCGATAAAGGAACTAATGATTGTTCCGTAAACTTGGGGTAATACCCCATAATCGTTATTAACCGGGTTCCAAATACTTTTGGCTAAAAAGCCAATACCGAATTCCTTGATAGCTGGCCAAGCAGCAATAGTGACTTGTAGAGCTATCCATAACAGAGTACCAGCGATCGCCAAAGCAAAAATCCGCGTCAACCAGATAAAGCCTCGATCTAGGGATCTGTCTGCTTCAGAGCGACTTTTAATAGCTGATGGCAGATTTTCAGAGTTTGTAGCCATGAATACTGACTTTCAAGATTAAATCAGAGGAAAATGTGAGAAGCAAGCAGATTTATTAACTTGTGGCTGTACTAAAAACTCAAAACCAGCCACATAAACCAATCAACATTAAGCTTGTGCGGAGTCAATCAATTCAAAAATTGATTACTTGCTAGCGCTAGTGTTGCCACTTACTGCAATTTTATAGTCTGGACTAATTTGATCAGCCACAGCCGCTACCTTTGCCACCACATTTTGAGGTAGGGGAACATATCCTAGTTCTGCGGCGACTTTTTGCCCTTCTGTTAAGCCATACTCAATTGCGGCTTCCATTGCTTTCGCTTTCACTGGATCAGCATACTTTTTATAAGTCATAATCCAAGTGTAGGTGACTATAGGATAAGATTCTGCACCTTCTGGGTCTGCAATAAAAGCTCTGAGGTCTGCTGGTAAGGTGACAGCTTCTAAAGTTTTAGATGCTGATTCTTCTGTGGGTATCACAAATTTACCACCTTTATTTTCCAATGCAGCAAACTTGAGTCCGTTTTGTTTGGCGTAGCCGTATTCTATGTAACCAATAGAACCTTGAGTTTGTTGGACTTGAGCTGTTACACCTTCATTTCCCTTCGCACCAACACCCACAGGCCAATTAACGGTTTTACCATCGCCTACTTTACTTTTCCAATCTGGACTGATGGCACTGAGGTGTTTAGTAAATACGCCTGTGGTTCCACTACCATCGGAACGATATACAACTGTAATTGGCTGATTAGGAAGATTTACACCAGGGTTGGCATCAGCGATTTTTTTGTCGTTCCAAGTTTTAATATTACCTAGCAAAATGTCTGTGTAAACTGCTCTAGGTAGCTTCAATTCTGCGACATCAGGGAGATTATAAGCCAAGACAATACTACCAGCAGTCATTGGGAGTAATAAAGTACCTTTGTCTTGTGGTACTTTCTGGATTTCTTCATCCTTCATGCCTACGTCACTAGCACCGAAATCTACGGTACCTTGGATAAATTGTTCAACTCCAGCGCCGCTACCTACTGACTGATAGTTAACTTGTAAATTGGGGTACTTTTTGTTTAATTCCGTGAACCAACTTTGATATAAGGGTGCAGGGAATGATGCACCGGCTCCAGTTAATGTTACATTGCCACCAAGATCCAATTTTGCTGGGCTGGAAGCTGTAGCATCTTTAGCTGTACCAGATGAACCATCTTGAGTTGCAGCGTTGTCTGAGCCTTGCTGCCCACCACAAGCAGCTAAACTCATCGCCAGTGTTAATACGGTAATTGATACTGGAATGCGGTTATTTTTAATTCTCTTGATATATGAGAGCATCGCTGTCTGTTTGAGGAAATTTTCAGATGGGCGCTTCTACGCTACCCCTTATAGATAGGTATTAAGGTTAACGAAAGGTTAAAACAAGGAAAAAATATATTTTTTTTAGATATACTGCCCAAGTTTTCCTCTATATTACTGAGAAAAACTTTATACATATTTCATGGAAGTAAACTGACAAATAATGATGATGAGAATCGATTTTCCTTGGTAAGCGATCGCTGACTCTAAATTTCAGCCTATACAAAACCTATGCCAACAGGGAAATTACATAAATTATATGAAATTTCTGTCAAAAAAAATACAAAATAAGCAGAGATAGAATATTGAGTCTAGTTAATTTTTTCGTCCCAGTAACTATCATCAACTGTTCACATCAGAATGGGTGAAAAAGCAATTGGAAATTGGGGAGTAAGAGATGGGGACTGAGTAATAGAGGGGCAAGGAGTAAAGAAATTAGTGAGAGTGATGATTGACTGCGTATTTACTCAACACTCAACAAGCTGCTCAACGCCCCGCTATTCCTAACAGCGCTCAGAACCCTTCAAGCTCACGAACTTCAGTATTCTAGTGGACATATGAACAAATTAGTACGAATTCCAGTCACATAATTAATGCCTATACTGGTTGCTGTTGCTTTCCCCTTGTGCCTGATAAATGATTGCCGCTTCAAATCAACTACTTTGGTCTATGATTGGCTTACTCCTAACAATGGGAGGTACTTTCTTAGAAGCTTATGGTATTACCTTACCTTGGAACTGGAGTCAGACGGGAATCCAGACCTTTTCATTAGGTGTCAGCTATCAAGTTGGTGCGGTACTTTTAGTAGGTTGTTTAGGGGGCAAAAATGCTGGTGCGCTCTCACAAATTGCTTATTTAGTTATGGGTTTGACTCTGCACCCCGTCTTTTCTGATGGTGGCGGTAATATCGGTTATGTGAAAGCATCACAGTTTGGTTATTTGCTAGGCTTCATCCCTGGAGCTTGGATTTGTGGCTTTTTTGCCTTTCAAGCCAGGCCTAAAATAGAGTCTCTCACTTTTAGCTGTATTTGTGGCTTATTAAGCGTACACCTGTGTGGTATTGCTTATCTCATGATTAGGTCTTTCTTCCACTGGCAAGGCACAGACACAATACCCTTAATGCAATCAATCCTTGTTTATTCTTGGTGGGTGATTCCGGGGCAATTAGCTGTAGTCTGTGCTGTCTCTGTAGTAGCATATGTGTTGCGACACTTGATGTTTTATTAGTCATTAGTCATTGGTCATCAGTCATTAGTCATTAAGCTAATGCTCGTCTAAATTGCATAAATACTAATCAGGGCTGTTAACTGTTGACAGTCAACGGTCAACAGTTAACAGCCCTCACGATGGATTATGCAACTTAAAAGCAGAATAGCTTAGTCATTAGTTAATGATGACTGCTTTGGACTATCGACTTTTGACTGTTGACTATGGACTGTTGACTATTGACTAAATTTGCCATGCGTTTCAAAAATCGCCTTTTCTGGATAGCTGCCTTTATTGCTTTCTTTGTAGACCAACTAACCAAATACTGGGTCGTGCAAACCTTTAGTTTAGGCGAGACACTACCAATCTTACCGGGAATATTTCACTTTACTTACGTCACAAATACGGGTGCAGCTTTTAGTTTGTTTAGTGGAAAAGTAGAGTGGCTACGCTGGTTATCCTTGGGAGTAAGTTTATTATTAATAGGGTTGGCATTGTTAGGCCCAGTTTTAGATCGTTGGGATCAACTCGGTTATGGCTTGATTCTGGGCGGTGCTATGGGTAATGGGATTGATAGGTTTGCTTTAGGTTATGTAGTTGATTTTCTAGATTTTCGCTTAATTAATTTTGCCGTGTTTAATATGGCAGATTCATTCATTAGTATCGGTATTGTTTGCCTGCTACTGGCTTCCTTACAGAAACCACCTAATTCTCATCACAGGTCTAGATAAAGAAAAAGGCTAGGATAAATCCTTCCTAGCCTTTTTCTTTTTTAACTATAGTTTTTCAGTCACCTGAAATGAAAAGCTTAGTTACCAGGAGTAGGCGTTGTAGGTACACCAGAATCGGGAACAGTACCAGGAGAATTACTGCTTGGTGCTGGAGTTACTGGAGTTTCGCTAGGTGCAGGTAGAGTAGTGCTATCTGGTGCTGGAGTTACTGGAGTTTCGCTAGGTGCAGGTAGAGTAGTGCTATCTGGTGCTGGAGTTACTGGAGTTTCGCTAGGTGCAGGTAGAGTAGTGCTACCTGGTGCTGGAGTTACTGGAGTTTCACTAGGTGCAGGTAGAGTAGTGCTACCTGGTGCTGGGGTTACTGGAGTTTCACTAGGTGCAGGTAGAGTAGTGCTATCTGGCGCTGGTGTTGCTGGAGTTTCGCTAGATGCAGGCTGAGTATCTACGGTAGTATCACTAGAACCGCTAGGCGTAACTGCGCTATTGCCTTGACAACGGGAATTGAGGGGGAAACGCTTACAGAGAATTTCAAATCCTTCTGGTGATAGCTGGATTTCCGTTGGTGAACTGGTGGACGATTCACTTGATTGGGCAATTTGGGATTTACTGGATTGTGCAACAGCAAAATTAGCTGTGAGAGCTAAAGTCAAAGCTGTACCAATCAAAGTCAGAGATTTTCCCTTCATTCTGAACTTAACCTCACACGGAAACGGAACACTTCGCACTATTAAATCAGACAATGTAATTTTAGAAAATATTCATTTAGGAAGATGTTTGTCTTTGTTGTCTATGGGGTAGATACATCCAAGCAGTAAAATTTGCATTGGTAATTTATTGATGGGAGATGTATGAAAGTACAAAATTAAACCTGTTAAATATTGTGTTTAAGTGTTTAATAGTTAGATAAAATGGGCATTACTAATTAGTTATAAATGTTTTCTCTGTGGATATGCAGTAATGGAGTAAACAAAGTGTATTTACGGTCTAGATATAATGTTGGTGTAAGATTAAATCTAGAATAATCCCGTACAGCAAAATTATTTTTGGGTTAAGAGTAAAATAATGATGAAAGACTAAAGTTGAGATTGGTATTTGCCTGAATCTGAGCTAATAAAAACTCCACCTACGAGGTAATGGAGTTTTGTCAGTAGTCAGTAGTCAGTGGCAGGGGACAAGATTGTTAAAACCACCCACAAGGGGATGGGGAACTAAATCCAAAACAAAAGCAACTGACCCATGACGGATGACAACTGACACACGCAGTACAAATAAATTGTGATGTAAATAGCCGATGAATTCCCCCCAACCCCCTCACAAGCCACAAACGTTACTTGGTCAACTGACGCAAGCAGTCAATACAATTCAAGCTAGGGTTGACTTTTCCAAGCTGGCGCTCAAGCCTAATGCCAAGGTACCGGAACTCTGGGTGCAGGATGCGGGGGCGGATAAAGCAGAGGTGTATCCGCTACTGGGCGATCGCTATGTTCTCGGTCGTAGCTCTAAATCCAGTGACATAGTGATTCGTAACCCAGTAGTTAGCCAAATTCATTTGTCTCTATCGCGGGATTCTAGCCAGCGTACCCCAGTTTTCATCATTAAAGACGAAAACTCTACTAACGGCATCTATCGCGGTAAGCGGCGAGTTAGTACCTTAGAGCTGCGTCACGGGGATATTCTTACCTTAGGGCCGCCAGAATTAGCTGCCTCTGTGCGCCTACAATACGTCGATCCGCCACCCTGGTATGTCAAGGCGGCGACTTGGGCAGGCTATGGTATAGGCGGTGCTAGCGCCTTATTAGCATTGGTTATTGGCGTGGAATGGCTAAAGTTTTCTGTCCGGCCTTTACCAACAACAACTCGCGCTCCAGTAGTTGTTTATGCCCGCGATGGTAGTACCCCCTTACGTGAGCCTCGGACTGTTTCTCATGTAGACATGAAGCGGTTAGAAGACTTTGGCCCTTATTTGCCGGCGGCGGTGGTTGCTTCTGAGGATAGCCGCTTTAACTGGCATTTTGGGGTTGATCCTTTGGGGATTTTGCGAGCAGTATTAATCAATACTCGCAGTGGCGATGTCCAACAAGGAGCCAGTACTATTACCCAACAAGTCTCCCGGAGCTTGTTTCGTGATTATGTTGGTAGACAAGACTCCTTGGGACGGAAATTACGAGAGGCGATCGTTTCTCTGAAGCTAGAAGCCTTTTACAGCAAAGATGAAGTTTTGCTGATGTACCTAAATCGGGTATTTTTGGGGGCAGATACCTCTGGTTTTGAAGACGCAGCACAATTTTATTTTGATAAGCCAGCTAAAGAATTAACTTTGGCAGAAGCAGCCACTTTAGTGGGAATTTTACCAGCGCCCAATGCTTTTGATTTTTGTGGCAGTGGCCCCAATAAACTAGAAGCCGCCGACTATCGCAATCGCGTGGTGAAGCGGATGTTGGAAATGGGTAAGGTTACGCCAGAAGAAGCGAACCGAGCCAGAAGATCCACTGTCCAAGTTAGCCCCAAGGTTTGTGAACAACAAGCCAAGACAATTGCACCCTATTTTTATAATTATGTTTTCCAAGAACTAGAAGCAATTTTAGGGGAGGGAGCCGCCAGGGAGGGTAATTACATCATTGAAACCCAACTTGATCCAGCCATTCAAGCTCAAGCAGAAACAGCTTTGCGGAATTCAGTTAGTACAGCCGGTTCAACTTTTCGCTTTTCTCAAGGGGCAATGGTGACCCTAGATAGTAGAACTGGTAGTATTTTGGCAATGGTAGGGGGAACTGACTATCGAACTAGCCAGTTCAATCGGGCTGTACAAGCTAAAAGACAACCTGGTTCTACCTTCAAAATTTTTGCTTATACCCAAGCTCTTCTGCAAGGAATACCTGCATCTAGGACATATTCTTGCGCTCCTTTGACTTGGCAGGGATTTACTTACAGGCCTTGTCGCTCTGGTGCTGGTGTGAACATGGATGTGGCTACAGGATTGGCTCTATCGGAAAATCCCGTGGCTTTGAGAATTGCCAGAGAAGTTGGGTTAGATAAGGTAGTATCAATGGCGCAACGTTTGGGGGTAAAGTCTCAACTTGACGCAGTACCGGGTTTAGTTTTGGGTCAGAGTGTAGTTAATGTTTTGGAAATGACTGGAGCTTTTGGGGCGATTGGTAATCGTGGTGTATGGAATCCACCCCATGCTATTAACAGAATTTTAGACAGTAGCGACTGTAGCGATCGCAATGATCTGAAAACCTGTCGCGTGATTTATTCCTTTGATAGCGATCGCGAAGCTAACAAGCGAGTTTTACCACAACCCATAGCCGACCAGATGACCGATTTAATGCAGGCTGTGATTACCAGAGGTACAGGACGTAGCGCCGCTATTGGTTTAGGGGAAGCAGGTAAAACAGGTACAACCGATAAAAACGTTGATTTGTGGTTTATTGGCTTTATTCCCAACCGTCGCTTAGTCACAGGTATTTGGCTAGGAAACGACGATAATTCCCCTACCTCTGGTAGCAGCGCTCAAGCCGCCCAGTTGTGGGGAAATTATATGCGGAGAATTACAAGATAAATCAATTCAAAATAGGGAAAGGGGGAGCGCTGAGTACTGTTAGCGGTGCTGAGTAGTAATTTTTGCTCCCCAATCCCCAATCCAAGGCAAAAGTCAAAAGAAAAAATCTTTTGACTTTTGACTTTTGACTTTTGACTTTTTTGTCCCCAGCTACCTATATCCCTGCCAAGGAGTGACTTCTAATTTGCCACTGGGTTGAAAGACTACTTGGTAATGTGCAAGAGGTTCTTTGTTGTTGGGCGCGGCTGCATTGGAACCGTAAACCGCTTGGAACATCCTGGGTAGAGGTGTTTCGCGGAAATAGTCAAAAGCGACTTGATTTAGGGGTTCATAGTCAGCAATTGTGCCTTCTTTAGTGACGGCTACTCGATACTTCAAGTCTTTGGTAAAGGTGGGCTTACCGCTCCAATTTTGACGTACAGTATCGAAAAGTTTTTGGTTTAAATCTTTGACGATGTTAGCATCGGTAATTTTTGCCCCGATTACTTCTGGTGTTCTGACATAACCGCGCCAAGGACTAACTTCTAATACGCCATTGTTGGTAAATACTACTTTAAATTGGGCGATCGGTTCATTGGCAATGGGAGGACGATTCGCTGGATTATAAAGTAGGTTGGGCAGGGGTGTTAATTCAATCCCGGCGTTGGCTTCTTGGTTAACTGCTTTGTAACCTACAATGGCTCCATCCGCAGCCACACCAACACGGTAAATCAAATTTTCCTTCACGGCGGAACGACTATTCCAAGCCGGCTCGATTTGGTTCCAAACTTGCCGATTTAAGGCCCGCAGTTGGGAAGGATCTGTGATTTCTGAAACTGTATTTAAAAGCGCTTCTAAATCTTTAACCGTGGGTTGTGTTGTGGCGGCGGGTGTAGCGGTGGGAGTTGCTTCTGGTATGGGTACCGCCGTTGTAGTGGGAGTGGCTGCTGCTATGGGTGTGGTTGTTGATGCAGGAGTGGGATTGGTGGTGGGAGCATTGGAATTGGTTTGCTCCTCTGGTTTTGGCTCTGGTACACGTATTTGTGGCGCAGGAATGAGACTAAAGGCGATCGCTGCTACAGCTAAACTGGAAACACCAATAGTTGCAGGTACTGCCTGTTTGAGGACAAGTTGACTAGCACCACCATAACGTCTAGTAACTGGTTGTAATTCTAGTGATAATTCCGGTAAAGTTTGGGTGTCAGCGAAAAACTGATCTACAGCTTCCACCAAATCAAACAACTGCACCGTATTTAAATCTATTTCAATTGGTTGTTTATTATAATTAGCGTTTGTATTAAATTCCTCTGGTGCATTCTCAGAATGTACGATTAACTTGTGATGATTAGTATCTATTTTTTGGATTTCCACTAGTTCTGAATCTTGGTTGTGCGCTTGGGGATTCGGCACACTACTCAAAAATTCTTGAGCATAACCGCTTACTGCTCGGACTAAACTTTCAAAAAATTCCCTTCCTCCCACCAAGGGTTGACTGTATCCAGATAAATAACATTCTGCATTTACCAAAATAGACAGTTCAGGGCGCAATTCCTGAAAACTCGCGCCTCTACTAGCATCACTTAATCCTTCTAAAAGCAACGTACAATTAGGTAGACTGTACTTTCGTTGAATATTCATTCCACTTCACCGTCAAATAGACTGATCCAAAATCGCTGCATCCCAGCAGTGCCAGTACAAAATAACAATTGTCCTAACAGATTTATCGCTAGTTCATCTAATTTTTCATCAGAATTTAATGCTAATGCACCAAAACGGCGGGCATTCATTCTACTCTTAAAATGCGCTCTAAATCTTTCTAAATAATTAGATAAGCGTAAATTCTGTTCTAGGGGAATTTGCTTGTCATTCATTTGTTGACAAATCATCAACATCTGGCGGATGACTACTGTTAAGCGCCGAGCTATGTAACAAGCAATCACGACTAAAGCCTTTGCTTCCATAATGGTTAAAGGGCGGCGAATATGCGCTCGTCTAATCGGGTTGGAACTCCGCATTCGCCACAAATTCACCCGATCCTTGACAATTCCTTTCAAGTCCAATTCTGCCGCAAAAGTCAGGATAGCTTCAGAACCACCCAATTCTAGAGCTTCAATTGCCAGTAAAATTAAATCAATTTGCAACCTAGTTCTTGCAGGACATCCCTGTCCAGCGATCGCAGGATCTGGTAAAGTATCCAAAATCATCGGCACAGATGGAGGCGTTGGACTGTTAAACGGCGTTAAGCTAGCAGAAGCATTCATTCTCTCAAATACCTTGTGCAGTTCTAATAAACTAGATAAAACTAGTACAACTAATTTAAGATAAACAGCTAAACTACAAGATTAAACTCGCGGTATTAGCCTGGCTATTTGATATACACATTACTTAAATTGTTTTACTCAGCAATTGACCTATAAGTACATCTGTGTTTTTAAAGCATAATTTTATTCTCCTGCTTTATGAGTATAAATCCATCTTTAAGCTTGATGTAGATTACCTCTATCGTCAATGGATAACGAGATAGTAGCCTTTAGCCCAAGCGTATGACATTATAGTGTACGATTTTTCAGGTGTAAGTAAGGGGCTAGGGATTGGGGACTCAGGACTAGGGATGAAGAAGAGGGAGAAGAGGAAGTATGAGGAGTAGCGGGTAATAATTCCTTGCTCCGAACTGATAACCGCTCCAACCCCCAGTACCCAATCCCCAACCCAGTACCCAATACCCAATACCCAATCCCCAGTACCCAATCTATGGATTTAAAATCTCTCATTCGTGACATCCCTGATTTTCCTAAGCCCGGAATTTTATTTCGAGATATCACTACTCTACTGCGCGATCGCCAAGGATTACGATATACTATTGACTTTTTAGCGGAAAAATGCTCTGAAGCAACCTTAGAGATAGATTACGTTATTGGTATGGAGTCACGGGGGTTTATTTTTGGTACTCCCTTAGCCTATAAATTAGGGGCTGGTTTTATTCCTGTCCGCAAAAAAGGTAAGTTACCCGCAGCAGTTCACTCGATTGAATATGAATTAGAATATGGCACTGACTGTTTAGAAGTACATCGGGATGCTTTACATCCAGATAGTCGAGTATTAATTGTAGATGATTTGATTGCCACAGGTGGCACAGCCAGCGCCACAGCCAAACTAGTGCAGCAAATCGGCTGCGAATTAGTGGGATTTGGGTTTATTATCGAGCTACGGGATTTACAAGGGCGAAAACATCTACCCGATGTACCCATTATTTCCTTAGTGGAATATTAGTTAACGACTTAAAGTCCACAGTCAATAGTCCAAAATCGTAGAAATTGACTATTGAATGAACGAAGGAGACGAGCCGTCTAAATGAATGTATAGAGACTGTTAATTTTGAATTTTGAATTTTGAATTCGGAGCGAAGCGACGTGACATCTACAAGAATTACCTGGGAAAGCAGTTGGGATTGGCTGATTAGGCTAGTTACCAGCGAGACGTTTATTTATGTGGTGAAGCGGATTTTGCAGGCGCTGTTGACTTTGTTTTTGGCTTCGGCGCTGTCATTTTTCATCATGAAATTATCTCCTGGGGATTATGTAGATACATTGCGGCAAAATCCGAAAATTTCACCCGAACGCATCGAAGAACTCAAAAGACAGTTTGGTTTAGATAAGTCTTGGGTGGAACAGTTTTGGCTGTGGTTATGGCGGATTCTCACCAAAGGAGATTTTGGCACGAGTTTTGTTTACCAGCGCTCAGTTTCATCACTGTTATGGGAGAGAATACCAGCAACTTTAGTATTAGCGATCGCTTCTTTAATCATGACATGGGCGATCGCTATTCCTTTAGGTATTGTTGCTGCTGTCAAACAAAATCGAGCCACTGACAGAATTTTACAGGTGATTAGCTACACGGGGCAGGGATTCCCCAGCTTTATTACTGTGTTGTTTCTGCTCGTATTTGCTCAAGTCAGTTCGCCTCTGTTTCCAGTAGGTGGGATGACAAGCATCGACCACGCTGATTTATCTTGGTTCGGTAAAATTATTGATATCGGCTGGCACATGATTTTACCTACCATCGCCTTAAGTATCACCAGTTTCGCCGGTTTACAACGCATCACTCGCGGCGAATTATTAGACGTACTGCGGCAAGATTATATTCAAACAGCACGCGCCAAAGGACTACCAGAAAATCGCGTGATTTACGTTCATGCGCTGCGTAATGCCATCAATCCCCTAATTACTCTGTTAGGATTTGAGTTAGCTGGTTTATTAGGCGGTGCATTTATCGCCGAGCAATTCTTCAACTGGCCAGGTTTAGGTAGATTAACTTTGCAAGCAGTCATCGCCAAAGACCAGTATTTAGTCATGGCAAGTTTAGTCATGAGCGCCGTTTTGCTTAATGTAGGCAACTTACTAGCTGATTTATTACTCAAAGTAGCCGACCCACGCATCCGTTTAGAATAATTAACAGTCAACAGTCAACAGTTAACATTTCTCCTCACCCATCTCCCCATGTTGTCCGAAGTACATTATCTAATACGCTCAAAAGCTGATGGTCGTTATATTACTGCTCGTCCTCATGAGGATGAGTCTGGCTATTTGTTATTATTTCGAGAAAATTTTGAGGCTTTAAGCTATCTCAACACCCATGCGGCAGATGTGGCGCATCGCTTTACTATCGAATCTATTCCGGGTACACAGTTGGGAAGTTTGCTCAAACGCTGGGGTTTTACTGGTGTCGCCGTAGTTACTGACCCTTTATTACCTACAGTTGAGTTTCTACAACACAGCTAATTAAAAGAAAATCTCAATAATATATTTATGTAAAGTTAGTATCTAATATTTCACAATAACTTCAATCTTATTTAACGTAAATAAAAGCTTTTCGGGCTTTTGCATAGTAAAAATACTGTTATCCAATCCCATATATAAAGTATTTTACAATACTAATAAATACCCAATACTGTTACTCTTGATGATAATCAGGGAATATTAATTGTGGGAATGTCTAGGCCTAATAGTGGGTTTAGAGATATTTGGAGATTCACCCATGACCAAGATTGCTGACTCAATAATCATCGGAAGTATACTTTTAGGTTTGTGCAGTTGTGCATCAATTAACTCCAGTACATCCAAAACCTCTAATCAAGTTGCTAGTACTACAAGTTCCACAAACCAGAAGATAATTAAGATTGGTGGTTCCAGTTCCACCGTAACAGTGTTAAAACTATTAGCAAAAGCTTATCAAACCCAAAATAAAAACGTCAAAATAGAATTTATTTCTGATAATCAGTCAGAGGGAATGATCGCTGCCTTAAAAAATGACATCATTGATATTGCTGGTAGTAGTCATAAAATTAAAAAAGCAGAAGATAACGGTCAGATTCAATATCGTGAAGTGGCAAAGGATTTGTTATTGGTTGCTACCAACAAAAGCGTGAAAGGTGTTACCAATTTATCGAATCAGCAATTAAAAGCAATTTATCAAGGTAGAATTACTAATTGGCAAGAATTGGGTGGCTCCAATGCAAACATTATTGTGTTGGATAGACCTGAAGATGAGTCGGCAAAAAAATTATTGCGAAAATACTATTTAGGAGATGATAAAACTACAACTAAAGCAGTTATTTTAAATAAGGAAGGAGAATTAATCGAAACTTTACAGATTACACCTCATTCTATTGGTGCTTTTTCTTTAGCAACTTCTGTAATTAAGAAATTACCAATCAATCGCCTCAGCCTCAATGGTATTGCCCCCACTGTCGAAAATTTCACCAGTGGTAAATACCAAATGGTACGTCAGATTGGCATAATTTGGGATAAAAAACCTTCTGCCTCAACTGAGAATTTTATTAATTTTATATTTAGCAAAGAAGGCGAGAAAATTCTCAAAAATAATGGCTTTGTCCCTACCTCATCAATTGAATAACTAACTATGCAGAGATTTTTTCGGCGGCTAAATCTGAGCCAAAAAATTGTCATACCCTTACTCATAGTTTATCTAAGTGTATTCATGTTGGGTTTAGTAGTTATAGGCCATTGGTTTACAGAGAGTTTAGAACAGAATTTCCGTCAAGATGTGAAAAATTTTACTGAGCGGGTTTATCAGGATTTTCAAAATGAACAGGAAACTCTAGGAACTGAAATCAAACTGATTTCCTATCAAGATAAACTTCGCCAAGCTATTGAGGAACGGGATCAAGGGTTGCTGTTGCAGATATTATTGCCACTGAAGACTGTATTAGGATTGGATTGGCTGAAGGTAGTTGATCCTAACGGTAACGTCCTGACAGATTTACGTAGCACATCCCTAATTCAAGCGAAATTATTAGATCAAGTAATTAGCAGTAGTGCTAGTAGTGGAGCGCAAATCGCTGATATCGTAGATGCGGATGGTGGGACACAAATTCTCCAGACAGTGACTTATGGAATCAAATCATCGATAGGATTACTAGGAGGAATCATCATTGGTAAGTCTGTAGATGATACCCTCTTAAAAAAAATTGCTGCTGGTTCTTCCAAACATTTAATTACTCAAAGAAACAATCGTATAGTTGCGACAACCCTATTAGCCGTGCAGCAAGGTAACTGGCAATTCCCTACCCCTAATTTGCCAGTTACACAAATTATGGTTAACAAACGCAACTATTTAGCCAAAAGCATTTTATTTTCTGGGGCTACTCAGACTTTGACCACCACGGTGTTGTATCCCACATCTCTACTAGAAGTAGCACGATGGAGACTATGGAAACATTTGGGGTTTTTGTATGTGTTGGGTAGTGCTATTGTAGCGATCGCTGGATTTTTAACAGCTAGAACAATTACTCGTCCCCTGCAAGCCGTTACTCAGATTGCACAACGAGTTACCCAAGACTCTAACTTTAATCTCCAAGCCTGCGTTACCACTGAAGACGAGGTTGGTATTCTAGCTATTTCTTTGAATCAGTTGATTCAACAAGTCAAGTTACTACTGGCGGAACAATACGAAGGGCAAAAAAAGCTAGAAGCTTATAACCAAACATTAGAACAAAGAGTTGAAGAGCGGACACAAGCACTGCAACAAAAAAATATTTCCCTCAGAAAGACTTTACAGGAACTCAAAGTTACACAATCACAATTAATCCAGCATGAAAAAATGTCTTCTTTGGGACAATTAGTTGCTGGTATCGCCCACGAAATCAACAACCCAGTTAATTTTATTTACGGAAACCTCAACTACACTGACGAATACATTCAGCAACTACTTAATTTATTTCAGCTTTATCAAAAATATTATCCCAATCCAGAGCTAGAGATTCAGGAAGCTCAAGAAGAAGCTGAGATTGAATATGTTATGGAGGATTTACCAAAAATATTGGCTTCGATGAAAATAGGTGCATCTCGTATCCGGGAAATTGTGCTGAGTTTGCGGATATTTTCTCGTTTGGATGAAGCCGAGTTTAAAACGGCTGATTTGCATGAAGGCATTGATAGTACTTTGTTAATCTTACAACACCGGATTAAAGCACAAACTGTCAAGGCGATCGCCTACAGTGAGCAAAACCCCATCACCGATAATTTGAACAAACAGGAAATAATTGATAAGCATCGTCCGCAAATAGAAATTGTCAAAGAGTATGGTGATATTCCCAAAATCCCTTGTTTTGCAGGGCAACTAAACCAAGTGTTTATGAATATCTTAGCCAATGCCATTGATGCCCTAGAAGAACCATTCTATAATGGGCTTTGTCCAGAACCAACTATTCATATTACTTCCTCCCTGGTAGATGAAAGCGTTGTGGTTGCAATTGCTGATAACGGCACAGGAATTCCCCAGGAGGTACAGTCTCGTTTGTTTGACCCTTTTTTTACAACTAAACCTGTGGGAAAAGGAACTGGTATGGGACTATCGATTAGCTACCAGATTATTACTGAAAAACATAGTGGCAAGCTACAGTGCATTTCTTCATCAGGACAGGGAACAAAATTTGTCATAACAATTCCTATCCGTTTAGCCTATTAGAAAACCCATAGATATTAAGAATCATGGCATTCTCTATGTTTACTACTAATCTGCTAATCTGGTTTTGCATCAATAAGTTGAGCAACAGATGGGAATTCTGAATCTATTTACGGCCGGTGGCGTGGTTATGTGGCCTCTGCTGGCGTTCTCCTTATTAGCAGTAGCGCTAATCATAGAACGTATCAGCTTTTGGGTAAGACTGTCAGGTAAGCAAAACCGCATAGTACGGGAAGTTCTCAGGCTTTACCAACTAGATAATGTGGTTAGCACTTTAGAAGCATTACGGCAAAATGTTGATTTACCGATCGCGCGAATTTTTCTCGCCGCTTTAGAATTGGAGGAGCCGACACCAGAAGAATTTCGATTGGCTTTAGAAAGTGAAGCCCAAGCTGAGATACCTGTACTCAAACGCTTTCAAAATATTTTTGATACCATAATTGGTCTCGCGCCCTTATTAGGGTTACTTGGTACTGTTTTGGGATTAATTAATTCCTTTGCATCTTTAAATATCGGTGATGTAGGAGGAACAAAAACGGCAGGTGTGACGGCTGGTATTAGTGAAGCCTTAGTTTCTACTGCATCTGGCTTGGTCGTTGCTATCTTTACCCTGTTTTTTGCTAATAGTTTCCGGGGCTTCTATCAGCGTCAAATTGCCTGGATTCAGGAGTATGGGGGACAGTTAGAATTACTCTACCGTCGTCGTTACGAGAAAAGAGGCAAGCAGGGTTAAAATTTAAACCCAGAGCTATATAGAGAAGTCGCTACGAACTACTGTATTAAGTAATTTGTAATTGTGTTTTATTGTTACTAATTACTGATGTTAACTGGGATGTTTGCTGTAGAATTTTTAGTTCTAACTAGTATTCGCAAAAAGTAAATTGTTTTTCAGAGGGTGGTTTATGACTATTTGGGTAAATGAGCAGATTGATCCATCAGGTATGATTCATGCCTGTATTGCCTCTTGCAACGAATCCCAAGCCCAAGATTGCCATGCGTCGTTTCAAAATAACTTAACGGATAATCAAAAGGCTTCTGGCTGGGTAGCACGCTTACGAACAGTCAATTCTTGGGATGAAGTGCCGGTGAACGCTTTAAAACTTGATTAATTGCGGATTTGTCACTGTCCTCTCTCTGGGACTAGTAAAATTGCCTGCTCTTAGAAGCGGTCATGGGTAATAGGTAATGGGGCTGTAATAATTCTTAAATCCGTCAGTATGACCCATGACAAATTACAAATTACTAGATAAGGTTAATGAAATATAAAAATTAGATTAAAACTTGGCAATGTACAGGCTAAATTTTCCCTAAGACATAACTATTGCTGAAAATTTGATGAATTTTTGGAAGTATTAAGAGTTATCATCGATTCTAAAGAATAAATTAAAAAGTTGCAAAAACCGAATCAATGTGGTGAACTATCCCAGAGCTTATACTGCGGAGCAAAGCCGTCCCATTAATTTGGTTGGCAAACAGGGACAAGCAGTTCAAATTTCTATTCATTACCCCAGTCAGTATATCTGTGCCAACCGCGAACGGATATTACCAGATTGGCAAGAGCAAACTCTATTTTGGGTTGTGATTGTCTTACAGCAATCAAAATATCCTTTGGTGAAAAGCACGGCAGAAATTGAGAGAGAAAAAGAACATCTGCGAGAAAAGTTTATGAGATTTGGTTGCGATTTAGCTTTTGATTTGCGCGATCGCGGTTATCTAGCAGACCTCATAGATCCTCGTACTGGTTACCCTATGCTTTCCCGCCCAGGGTTGATTCCCCACAATGATACAGCAGTTGTGAAAGCTTTACTTAATTATCCAGTCTTAAAAAACAAGTGTTCTGTGATCGTCCATCCTCATTGGGGTACTGCTGTTTATCCCAGTATTTTTCTTTCCGCAGCACCACCAATGATTTTGGAATGGGCGATTAAAAACATAGCATCCATGCACGGATGGCAAGAAATTGAGGAAGATGATCAAAGAGAGGGGTGTAAGGGTGTAAGGGTGTGAGGGTGTGTAATAAAACTTTTTAGTTAGTCTGTACAATTACTCTATTTTTAAGTTAATTGGTAACCGCGCATAAACGCCTTGTGGGTCGTTCATAGTCTGTAAAACAGAGATTTCCTGTTGGATTTTTTGGATTTGCACTGTTAATGGGTCATTTGGTTTAACGTCTAACTTGTTAATTCCCAAAGTGGTACTAATTTCTTCGACTACTCCCCCAAAAAAGCGCTCTTCAAATGAACTTTCTCTGGGATATTCTCTTAATTGCCAATCTTTGCCTAGTTTGGCTGCTTTAGCTGCGTATTCTATGGCGGCGTTTAAACCACCAATTTCATCAACTAAACCAATTTGTTTTGCAGTTACGCCAGACCAAACTCTACCTTGGGCGATTTCGGCTACTTTTTGTGTGGGTAACTTGCGGCCTTGAGCAACTTTGTTGACAAACATATTGTAAATGCGGTCAACACTACGCTGGTAAATTGCTATCTCTTGGGGTGATTTGGGACGAGCGACGGTTTGAGAATCAGCATAACGTGCCGTTTTGACAGCATCCCAGGTGATACCATTATCGTTTGCTAACTTTTGCCCGTTAAATAGCACACCAAATACACCGATGGAACCAGTGATTGTATTAGGTTCGGCAAAAATGCGGTTGGAGTCGGTGGCTATCCAGTAACCACCAGAAGCGGCATAATCACCCATAGATACAACAACGGGTTTACTTTCACGAGTCAGGCGTATTTCTCGCTGCATTACTTCTGATGCTGTAGCGCTACCACCAGGACTATTGATGCGTAAAACAACTGCTTTGACATTTTCATCTTGTCTAATTTTATTAAAGATGCGGGCAAAGCGATCGCCTCCAATTTGCCCATCATCGCCTTTACCATCGACAATATCGCCTTCGGCATAAACTACGGCAATCTTATTCTTAGAGTTTTTTTCTACACCTAAAGACTGTCCGGGTACCTGAGCATATTGGCGCAAGCTAATTTGAGTAAATGTATTATCCTTTTTATCGCTACCTGTTAATTTCTTAAGGTCAGCAACTACTTGATCGTTGTACGCTACCTGATCTACTAAGCCGTTAGTTTTAGCTTCTGTTGCTTCCAATAAAGATTGATTATCGGCGATCGCTTGTAGTTTTTGTGGATTAATTTTCCGGCTATTGCCAACAGTGGTACGCCATTCACCCCAAACATCGTCCAATAATTTTTGAGTTTGTTCGCGGTTTTCTGGACTGAGTTTGTCCAACACAAAGGGTTCAACTGCTCCCTTAAATTTTCCGGCTCGTACAACCTGAACGCCAATACCGTACTTTTGCAAGGCTCCGGCGATGAACATTGGCTGGCTACTCAACCCATTGATTTCTAGTCCACCCAAGGGATTAAGTGCAATAGTATCAGCTACTGAACTGAGGTAATATTCTCGCTCGTCCCAAGACACACCATAGGCGATTACCTTTTTCCCAGATTTGCGGAATTCTTCTAGAGCTTTGCGGATTTCTTTCAACGACGCAAAACCCAGGTTATTTACTCCGCGACTACCATCTAGGTAAATAGCCACGATGCGTTTATCTCGTTGTGCTTTTTCTAAACTATCAATAACATGACGGAGTGTCATCCGCTCTTGTGTTACACCGGAAAATCTATTTTGTAGTTCCTCGCCAGCGCTCGGTTCTCTGTCGGTAATGTTCATGGACAAGTCGAACACCACTACTGATTTATCTTTAACTACTGGGCTGGTATTGCTGGAACTAGCAGCCGCAAACAATAATAATAAAAGTGCTGTAGTACCTGCACCAGCAAACAGAAACAGTCCTAATAAAGTGCCTAGTAAGCTAGCAATAGTTTGTTTAAAGAAGTTACTCATTAGTTATTAGTTATTTAGTTATTAGTAGTTAGCCAATTATGCTTAACCATTCTTAGCTACTCATTTATTGTAGGCGCTGTAAACTGCCAGAGTGTTTTAACTGATGTAAAGTTGCGTTGCCAGTGCAAAATAATACTGTGGTAATTTCTGCAATTAACACCTCAGCTAAGTCCTGTAGAGCAGCTTCTGAGTCTACAGCCGCTTGCAGAAAAGGCATAGCTAAACCGGCGATATCTGCACCTAAAGCGATCGCTTTGGCTATATCAAGTCCATCACGCAAACCGCCAGAGGCAATTAAAGGAATGTGGGGAGCGATCGCTCTTACACTAGTAATACACTCTGCTGTGGGTATTCCCCAATCCGCAAAGGTTTGACCTAAGCGCCTTTGCATAGCGCTTTCTGCCCTTTCTCCTTCTACCTTTGCCCAGGAAGTACCACCCGCGCCAGCCACATCAATCGCTTGTACACCGGCAGCAATCAACTTTTCAGCAATTGCGCCGGAAATGCCATTGCCCACTTCCTTAGCAATTACAGGCACTGGCAGCTTTGTGCATAGCTGATTTATTTTGTCAAGCAATCCTCGGAAATTCACATCACCTCTCGGTTGAATACACTCTTGTAGAGGATTGATGTGCAGAATCAAAGCATCCGCCTCTAGCATATCAATGATACGCAGACATTCATCTAAACCATATTTGTAGTTAAGTTGCACCGCACCTACATTAGCGAATAGCAGCACATCAGGCGCATACTTGCGGATGGCAAATGTGTCAGCTACCTGGGGTTTTTCCAACGCTACCCTTTGGGAACCGACACCCATTGCCAATTTATAGTCTTGGGCAAGTCCGGCTAAACGCTGGTTAATAATTCCCGCTTGTTCGGTTCCTCCAGTCATCGAGGAGATTAACAAAGGTGCATTCAGCTTTTTACCTAAAAAAGTTGCACTCAGATCAATATCATCGCGATCTATTTCTGGTAAACAAGAATGTGTGAAGCGATAGCGTTCTAGTCCGTTGGTAGTGGCGCGGAATTGTACATCTTCTTCTAAGCAGATGCGGATATGGTCTGCTTTGCGCGATTGAGTTTGAGCAGAATTGCTGGTAGCAGGTGAGTTCACTGGTAGGGATGACTTATGGCTTGCGATTACTATTGTATGGGTTACTCACCCAGAGACGTGGAAAGGTAGCGTCTGTGCGTAAGCCCTAAGATAAGCAAAGCTGACAATTTGTATAGTTTTTACTCATATTAAAAAGATGCTGAGATTTTGTAAAGTAGTGTAAAGTAATAACACAGGCAAAAAAACAACTGCCTAATTCATAAATAATTAATCGCAATCATAAAAACATGACCGCAACCTTACAACAGCGCAAAAGCGCCAACGTATGGGAACAGTTCTGCGAGTGGATTACCAGCACCAACAACCGCCTATACATCGGTTG
>NZ_JACJQL010000159.1 GCF_014696625.1 Nostoc parmelioides FACHB-3921 | reverse complement strand
TACGCGATTAAATAAATCATATCGTAAACGTTGCGAAGTGCGACTTCTAGTCGCCGTAGCAACATCAGTTTAGAATCCCCTCTGCTTCTAGCAAGGGGAGATGTCAAGTCTCTACGCCAGTAGTTCTATAGCGGTTTTCAAAGGTTTGTAAAAATTAATTAATTCCGTGCAGTAGGCGAGGTAGCTTAGATACTCATCAAGTATAAAATTCTGTCCATGCGCTTGACTTCGCTTGATGTATTTCGCGGTATTACTATTGCAGGGATGATTCTCGTCAATATGGCGGGGGTTGCAGATGATGTCTATCCTCCCTTAGCTCATGCTGAATGGCATGGTTGCACACCAACTGATTTAGTATTTCCCTTCTTTTTATTCATTGTCGGTGTGGCAATGTCTTTTTCTCTATCCAAATACACCCATGAGAATAAACCCACCTCGGCTGTTTACTGGCGTATCTTCCGCCGCGCCGCCATCCTCTTTGTTTTGGGTTTGCTACTCAATGGCTTTTGGAATAAGGGTATATGGACGTTTGATTTAAGTAATATCCGCATTATGGGAGTATTACAGCGTATTAGCCTTAGCTATCTATCTGCTTCCTTGGCAGTCCTCAACCTACCGCGCAAAGGACAATGGATATTAGCAGGGGTTTTACTCGTCGGCTATTGGCTTACGATGATGTATGTTCCTGTACCTGACTATGGTGCTGGGGTGTTAACTAGGGAAGGCAACTTCGGGGCTTATGTTGATCGCCTGATTATACCTAAAGTTCATCTGTATGCAGGGGATGGGTTTAAAAATTTGGGAGACCCAGAAGGACTTTTCAGCACAATTCCCGCGATTGTGAGTGTTTTAGCTGGTTATTTTACTGGGGAATGGATACGTAAACAGTCAGTACAAACACGTACAAGTGTAGGATTAGCATTATTTGGGATTGGTTGCTTAATTGTTGGTTGGGGTTGGGGTTGGCTATTCCCCATTAATAAAAAACTGTGGACAAGTTCTTATGTGGTGTTTACCAGTGGTTGGGCTTTATTGTTATTAGCCGCTTGTTATGAACTAATTGAGGTGAGGTTAATCAAACGCTGGAGTAAGCCTTGGGAAATTATGGGGTTAAATGCGATCGCTCTTTTCGTCCCATCAGTTTTACTCATTAAAATATTAGTCAGAACTAAAATCGGTACAGGCGAAACAGCCCCCAGCACTTTTAACTGGATATACCAAAACATCTTCGCTTCCTGGGCTGGAACCTACAACGGTTCTTTACTATTCGCCCTAGTCACCGTTTTATTATGGTGGGCTGTCGCTGTCCTTATGTACCGCCAACGCTGGTTCCTCAAGGTCTAGTACCGCAAAGCGGAATTCAAAATACCCATTACCCGTTATCAACTTCAGTTTCCGGCGAGTTTAACCAGTGACCAAATTCTTCCAAAAAACGATCGCTTAATATTGCTTCACGAATTTTTTGGGTAAAGCGAATGAGTTCGGTAATATTGTGAATGCTTAATAAGGTGTAGGCTAAAATTTCTTGCGATCGCACTAAATGAGAAATATAGGCACGACTGAAATTTTGACAAGCATAACAAGGGCAAGTTTCATCTATTGGGGCAAAATCTTCACGGAACTTAGCATTTTTTAAGTTCCAACGTTCGCCTTTTACCATTGCTGTACCGTGTCTCGCCCAACGGGTGGGAATGACGCAATCAAATAAGTCTATACCAGAGGCGATCGCAATTACCATTTCCCGATAAGTTCCCACACCCATCAAGTAACGCGGCTTGTGTGCTGGTAAAAGCGGTGCTGTAGCTTGCACAATTTGCGCCATCATTTCTGGTGGTTCGCCTACACTCACCCCACCAATGGCATAACCAGGTAAATCTAGCTCAGTTAAAGTATTGGCAGCTTTAGCCCGTAAATCCAGATATACCCCACCTTGAACAATACCAAACAACGCTTGATCCTGGCGTTGATGAGCCGTAATGCAGCGTTCCAACCAACGATAAGTCCGCTCAGTCGCCGCTTCTACTTCCTGGCGAGTAGCTGGGTAGGGAGGACATTCATCGAACGCCATGATCACATCAGCCCCTAAAATATTTTGAATCTCTATAGAGCGTTCCGGCGTTAATTTAATAATTTGCCCGTCATGAGGTGAGCGAAAAGTCACACCTTCTTCTGTAATTTTTCTCATTTCGCTCAAACTGAAAACCTGAAAACCACCGGAATCGGTGAGCATCGGCCCATTCCAGCCCATAAATTTATGCAATCCACCACCACCAGCCACAATGGCTTCTCCTGGTTGGAGATGGAGATGATAAGTATTAGATAAAACCATCTGCGCCCCAGTTTCCTTAAGCTGGGCTGGGGTAACGGTTTTGACATTGGCCAGGGTTCCCACTGGCATAAATCTTGGAGTTTCGACAATTCCGTGGGGAGTTAAAAATACCCCGGCTCTGGCTTTTGTTTGGCTACAACGAGCGAGGGATTGAAAAGAAAATATAGCACTCAAGGTAAGATTCAGCTTGTTTAACTATATGGACAAAAATAATTAAGAAGTAGTTGCTTCTCACTCAATGTAAGTTTGACGTTATGTGGAAAAGTTAACGTCAAACCTAACCCCCTAACCCCCTTCCCTAGTAGGGAAGGGGGAAAATTGAAAGCCTCTCTCCTTGCAGGGGAGAGGTTTGGAGAGGGGTTTTTAAAATTCATTGAACTCATTTTACTCAGCACTTACCCAAAATAATTGGTAATAAATAAACAGTAACTGATTAGTCATCACCCTTTACCGCTTATCTATTACCAACTTTCAAATTTTATGAGTATATGGTATTTAGTTACTATTTAAAAGCCATCACAACAGTCATCATCAATTTCTGCATCCCATCTAGCTGCTAGGACTTCCTCCATCATCGCCTCGATAGCGCTGACATTCCAAGTCCGTTCACGACGTTCTTGGATAGGTGTCGATAAAGGAATCAACCGTAAGCAAGCGCCTTCCTGCATCAAATCAAAGAAAGTTTCTTTTTGGGGTGATTGTTTCAATTCCAGATAATCAAAGCTAGCAACATTGAGATAAAGAGTACTGTTAGCCACTAAAGTAGACCTTCGTGGGTTAGCAAAAACTTCCATCACATCCCCTTCACCCTCGCTCTGTAATTGGCCTTCTTGGGTGTAGATGTAGTGGACTCGACCTAAATCAGCCAATAAACGCTTCATGTCGAGCTTGTTCACAATGATCCCCGTGTTTACAATACACGGAGCGGGTATCTTAGTGTCGGGTAGATGATGACTCATAAAAAAATTGAAAATGAGCAAAGTTTTGATCCAACACAGCTAGACAATTAGTTGCTCAGCTCGTTGACCCTCTACATTAAAAAAAATATCAACTTTTGAGAGCGATCGCCTAATTAATCTTTATGTACAAAACAAGACTAATTGTATAAAAAATTAATTTTGCAAATTAAACGGTATTGCATTATAATGTGCAGTCAAAAAAACCTAAATTGTCTAGTCCAGCATAACAAAAACTACTGGATTATGCCTTTGTAAATAAGAAGTTTATTTAAATATTTAAAAAATTCGGTGGAATTCCCCTTCCTTTGTGCGAGGCGCTACGGGAACAGCGATAGCAGGGAGGAGTGCATCACGCCGGATAAAGACGGAACAACTACCCACCAATATTTGCGACAACAACCATTAGTTGCCCAAAAAATATCATTTAAAGGATACAAGGAAACAGGTAACCTATGTCCCTTCAGGCGGTAAAATTGGACAGTAATTCTTTAATGCGACAATAAGTATAAGTTGTCCCACTCGTGAGGGGTTAGATTAAAGTGTATTTTGTCAATGAGCTAAAATACTTAAACTTATCTAAATAAAAATGATAATCATGTGGTGGGGAGGGGGAGGAGGCGAGCGACGCTCGCCTCCTCCCCCCTCTTTTCGATTATCATTATCATTAAAATTTTTAGCAGATAAAATATGGAACGAAAAAGCATTGTAACAACACAATAACTTGGGAAGAAT
>NZ_JACJQL010000158.1 GCF_014696625.1 Nostoc parmelioides FACHB-3921 | reverse complement strand
CTACTTATCCTCTATACCACCTACTTAGACAGAACCTTGCCGTTAGATATGCCTGCCTTTATCCCTTGCTTAGTATTCTTGTACTATATTTAGATGCGTTTGCCCTGGGGTCAAGCTTTTGCTCTTTGGCGACAAGATTCATCTTGGTACAGCAGTGAGGGCATGGAATAGTTTGGTTTTCAATGTAATTATTTAGTTGAATTTAATCTGGAAAAAGTCAAGCAGATTTTTACAGATTATCAACTTGATAATTCTCGGTTTAACGTCTTGAAGCGTCAGGTAGGCGCTTTATTTCCACCATTGATTGAAACTATCTTTATTGATGCTCGTTCCCAAATGCTCAGTGAAGTTCAGGATGAATTACTCTTGAGTATATTACAACGCCCATATCAAAAAGATAAAACTTCTCATGAAGTACAAGATCATAATCTTGCTAAAGAACGTTTAGGAATCATTGACAATTTTATTGCGCCTACTAATTGGTCTAAAGTTTGTCAAGAAGTTAGTAATACATCAAGGACGTTACTCGCCCAACGTCAACACTTGATTCAACTATGTCAACGTTATGCTCATTTAGCAGAGCAGAAACTAGCTGCTAAAGTAGAGCAGTTAAATTTACGCTTGAATACACAAACTTGGGATAATACTCTAGCTGAAGAATTGAAAATTGAAAGACTTTTGAAGTCCGCTATCGTCCAAGGTATTCATCAGCCACAACTTAAACTTGATTCTGTTGGTTTTATTGTGATATCTGCTCACTCTCCTAGCCATTTTTAACTGCTGGGTTCATGGATAAAGGCGTTGGCGTTGGCGGTTTTTCAATCTCCCCTTCAATGTAACCGAGTTCATACATACTCGCAGCTTCAGTATCATGCTCTGGTGGTGCTTTGGGCTTTCCCTCCCAAGCATCAGATTTTCCTAAGTTAACCCAATCTTCATTACTCATCCCAAAACCGGATTCGTCTAAATTCGTTGTGTTCATTAATACTTAGATTAGGGGTTAAGGTTTGCCTGTATCTATGTTGTGATCATCTTTCAACAAAAACATATACCTAGAGTCAGAACAAGTAGTAGCGATCACCCCTGATGATAGTTTTATGACGCTAACGATGAAACCAATCACTACTGTATAATCATTGTGGGCTAGTAAACACTGGGATACTACACAGGCACTCTATCAATTTTGCATACTTTTATGAGTAGCTTGCTTTTATTATTAATTGGTTTGGGAATTTTTACCTTATCCTGGAACACCCAAGATGAAATTCATCGCATTACGGCGATGTTTAGCGGGACATTTTCTCTAATTTGGGGCTTAACTCTAGCTCCTTTGCCCTTTCAATTACTAATTGAAATTGTCTCGCTTCTAGCAGCTTTTTCTGTTTGTATGCGTTGTTTAGGTTGTGGTGCTAACACTGATTAATACTAGCTGGCAACCAAGCTATTACTTTTCTTGATGAATCAAGATAATTACTTATTAGCAGAATCATTGTTTAGTAAAATCTAACTCACTTTCAATAAACTTCGCTCCGGTTAGGTTTGCCCCGTTCAAATTGCATAAGTGGAGATTTGCTCCTCTTAGCTCTGCTAAGGACAGATTAGCTCCAGTTAAATCTGCATTAGTCAGATCCGCTTCAGCTAAGTTGGCTCCACTTAAGTTAGCTCCACATAATGAGGCTTGTTTTAGGTTAGCTCCTTTGAGGTTTGCTCTGGTTAGGTTTGCCCCACTCATTTCGGCTCCACTTAAATTAGCTTGGCTCAAGTCTGCTGCTGTCAAATCAGCTTTGTCTAGATTGGCTTGGCTTAAATCTGCCCAACTCAATTTTGCATAACTTAGATTAATTTCAGTTAGCTCTGCGGATACAAGTTCCGCACATCTCAAATTTGCATTAACAAAATTTCTTTCTCCCAGTGCATAGCGTCGGAAAATTTCCTCAGATGTTAATCGTTCTAAAACCGCTTGAGATGTACCTTGATAACACCATGCAACTTCTAATAATTTGGCAGCAGTATTAACAGCTATCTCATCACATTCAATCAGAGATACACTATTACAGCCATCCCAACTGCCATTCAACATCTGAGCGATTTCATTAGCTCCAGTGGTTGAATCAAATAATAAAATAGATTCTTTAGGTCGGTTTAAAAGACTCTTCGAGATAATTGAGATAATATCTTTTATTTATACAAATCTTACTAATTTAATAAATATTATAATTACCTCTAGCATAGAATATCCCATCAGATAGAAGCAAGCTCATCCGATATTATTTAAAGTAAAGATATTATTAAGTTAACATCATTTATTTAATGTTGTTACGACGTAAAGTCAATATTTCACATCTACTAAATGGTCTATCTATGAATAAGTATATAGGCTTATTGTTTATCTATTAAAAGCTAGATATAGAGTCGCAAGTAGGTTTTAAATATTATGCAAAACAGTAATGGCTTTCTCAACAGAAATTCCTGTTTCAATAAAGCAGCGCTTTTGACACTGTTAGTTAGTGGTCTGACTGCTTGCGCTTCCGAACCAAAGCAACCTGATGTTGTGGTAGTTCCTACACCGCAAGCCACGGTTACTGTCACTGCGACTGCTACACCAGAGGCAACAAATACTGTTGTCGCTACTCCTAGTCCCCTCACAACAGTTGTTCAAACTGAACCAATTACTGATGTATTAGTCATTACTAATGCAAATAAACAGACACTTATAGATAAACCTGTACAGTTTACAAATGTGAAGGTTCAAAGTGTGGTAGGCGATCGCACCTTCTGGGTTGGCTCAAGTAATGCTCAACGGGTATTTGTAGTTTTAGCTCCTAATTTGGATGAAGGAACTGTAGAAAACAAAGTTGTAGTCAAACCAGGACAGACACTTGATTTAGCAGGGGTTCTTAAACCAGTACCCAGTGTCAAACAAGCACAGCAACAATGGAAAGGTTTAAGCGCGACTGAAGCACAAGGATTAAAGGAGCAAATCATTTATTTACAAGCAAGTCAAATCAGATTTAAGCCAAGCTGATATTATATTCTGGTCGCATTTGGAGCCAGTTGCTCCTACTCGAACAAGTGCAAATCATGTAGCGACAACAGCCAGATCGCAACTGGCATCCACTGGGATAACACAAAAAGTTCCGCCGTCCGTCTTGTACAACTTTTTGTCTATCCCAGTGTTTTGACATTCCCATTGAAACTGCAACAACAATAGATTGAGTGCCAATTTGCCAAAAGTATTTACGGGTTATATGGTTTGAGAATGACTTGCTAGAAAAACCTCATAATCGCCTTATGAATCAAAATTTGTCCCAATTCATCAGCCATATTGTTGAGCCATTGCAGTCGATTGAGGGAATTATAGCGATCTCGTTAGGTGGTTCACGAGCGCGGGGCAACCATACTCATAAATCAGATGTAGATTTAGGGATTTATTACCATCCACAGAACCCACCCGATGTAATTACTTTAAATCGCCTTGCTTGTAACCTTGATGATCAAGGCCGCACGAATTTGATTACAGAAATTGGGGGGTGGGGAAAATGGATCAATGGTGGCGGCTGGTTACAGATTCAAGGTGTAGCTGTAGATTTTCTCTACCGTAATTTAGCGCTCGTCAATCGTGTGATTGATGATTGCCATGCTGGAAAATTAACTATCGACTATCAACCAGGACATCCTCATGGCTTTGTGTCCTCAATTTATATGGGGGAAGTTGCTATTTGTCAGGTACTTCACGACCCTGATGGTGTTTTACAAACTTTGAAAACAAAGACCAAACCTTATCCCGTTGGGCTAAAACAGGCAACGATTAATACTTTCGCCTGGGAAATTAGTTTCTCACTAATAGTCGCAAAAAAAGCGATAGCACGCGATGATATTGTTTACGCAGCAGGTTGTTGTTTCCGTAGTGTAGCTTGTATGAATCAAGTTTTATCTAGTTCCGTGAGAAGACTCCCGCCACACCTGAACGGTTGGCGGTGAGATGAATCGCGGGTCAAAAACGCAACACCTTCTGACCAAAATTAAGCGTAAGCGA
>NZ_JACJQL010000157.1 GCF_014696625.1 Nostoc parmelioides FACHB-3921 | reverse complement strand
TGCAAAGGAACTTATTCACTTTAGTTTTGCGTGATTACATTGTAGAAAATCTTACCCATACTTGTGTTGCTTAGTACACATGAATGAAATTTTTTGTCAATGCGTAAGTCCTATAGATCTGTTTTATGTGTAGCAGTTAATTTATTTTCTTAACTGAACCGTATTGCCCAATAAATGATGTAGAGACGTTGCATGCAACGTCTCTACAGATCAGGATATAGCACATCTTCATTAAGAAACGGTATAACGCTAAATCTTTTTCATCTCTCATTACCCATTACCCTATTCATATAGCGCTCCATCTTGGTGAATAAATTGTCTGGATTTGCCATCAGGACTAGGTGGTGTCATCAAATCTGGCACATCGGGATAATAACCTTGGTCATTGGGGGTGCGATCGCCTACTTCTAAATACACCCCGACCACCGCAGACCGATTGACTAAATGATGTCCGTTCGCTTCACCTGCGGGAAATCCAGCCGCCATTCCTGGTGTGAGAATCTCTTCTCCAGCATCTGTAATTAAAGTCAGTTCACCTGCCAATATATAAATAAACTCATCTTGATGAGAATGCCAGTGTCTCAAAGCAGAAAAACTCCCTGGCTCTAACTGCACTAGGTTGACTCCAAAATTCTTCAACCCAGCAAAGTTGCCCAACCTTTGTCGTATCCTTCCTGCAACCATCGCTTTGAACGCATCGGGGTAATTTGTGCCTCTTTCCATAGGCACATTGTTAGGGTCGATAATCATAAGATTATTAGCTAGTAAACAAGTTTATTGTAGATTTTAGACTATGAGGATTTTTTTAAGGCGATCGCCACTGAACCACTTACCACTAAACAAGCTCCTACAATTCCTATAGTTGTCAGACGCTCTGGGGGAATTAAATTAGGTGCAATGAGTGATATCAACTCTACTGCAATTAAAGTAATGATCGGTGCTAAAGCTAAAACTGCACTTACCCTTGATGCTTCCCAATGTTCTAGAGATTCTGCAAAAGCACCGTAGGCAATTACTGTGTTTAAAGCACAAAAAAGTAATGTTAATAAATGAAGATTGCTGAGTTGACTAAATGCCTCAAACTTGGTGAAAGGAGTGAAGAGTAATGTACATCCTCCATAAATAACTAGCATGATTTGGGCAGAAGATAGGGACTGTAATAATTGCTTTTGTGCTAAGGCATAAATAGCCCAAGCTACTGCGCCTAAAACTACTAAGGCACTGCCGAAAACATAGGTGTCATGGGATGTAATAACGTTAGTCAGTTGAGAACGAAAAAATAAAACGTAACCCAAAGTTAATACACCAACACCAAGCCATTGAAAGAAATTGTATCTTTCTTGAAAAACAATTAAACCACCAAAGCCGAATAAGAGAGTAGCTAATTGAATAATTACTTCAGCATTTGCAGGTGATGTTAAGGCTAGACCTTGCATAAACAGGAAGTAATTAGAGGCTAACATGAGTGTGGCGATCGCTAATAACTTCCAAGAATTAGCTTGTAACTGTTTTAGCTTTGGCAAGTTACCACGCATCCCTAAATACACAGCCAGCAAAGCAAAGGAAAGCAAAAAGCGAAACCAAATAACTGTATACACATCAAGTGCTTGCAGTACCACCTTCAGCGCCAGTGGTAGAATTCCCCACAAAAAAACAGTTAGCAGAGATAAAGCCAGCCCCAAACGCCAGCGACCAGAACTGTGGTGCATAATAATTCGTAATTAAAAAATCTAGAAAAATCTAGTAAAGTATCTGGGTGCAATAGGAAAAGCTCATCCCCTATACCCTTATACCCTCACACCCCTACACCCCTAATTAAAAGAAATCAATCATCCAAGGGGATTCACCTGCAAAGATTTGTGTAGCTTTGAGGAGTGCGGTTCCTGTCGCCTGGAGTTTTCCTGTGAGCTGCAACTGACGGGGTGTAAATAAACTGGTGTACAAGGGTGCTAATCCTTTAATATCTAGCTGTAATTCACCTTTGCCACCTTTGGTTACTTCGCCTTTGCCATTAGCAACAGATAAGATAAATTTACCGTGGTTGGCGGCTAACAAGTCATCTTGTATTTCTAAATGTAATTCTGCTTCTACTCCTGGTGGATAACCACGCGCCTCCAGTGCTTTGCACACATCGACAATTCGTAACATCCAACGGTCTTGACTTCTGATAGTGGCGCTTTGTTCTGGTAACAGCAATGTCAACGCATCGATAACAGAACTTTTCCACGTTACTTTGTCAATCATCGAACGATGATTGGCAATAAATGACCAAAAACTTTGGACAGCAGCATTTGAAAGCATCACCCAATCTCTAATCCTGAGGATTGAGCCATCTTTGGTTCGCTCTTGAGTAAAGATGATGTAACCTTGTGGTTGGTCTTTGTCACCAATTAAATAACTATAGAGAGTCTCTGTATCAAGTGTGCGATTTAATCCTTGCCAAATGGCGGGATGTCGGTCTAAGTAACCGTGCGTCAGTTGCGCCTGTTGTTGATACAAATCATGAAAGATGGGATTATTTTTGAGAACTACGGGTTCTAAGGGTAAACAGGCGTGTTGAATTTGAATACTATCGGCGGGAATTTCCCACACACAATAACTACCCGCTTGTTCATACCCTGCTTTTCGATAGAGGCGTTGTGTAGCTGGATAGAGAACCGAGATAGGGATATCTTGCTCAGAGATTTCTTGGAAGGTATGCTGAATAAGAGCGATCGCAGCTCCATCACCACGATATTCTGGCGCAATACCCACAGCCGCAATACCAGCCATTGGTACACGCTGACCCCCCCACCACTGACTCATCGGTAAAATTGCCAGTCCACCTGCAACTTTCTGTTCACGGTAAATAACGCGAAAGTTTTCTAAGCCAATACCTTTGACATAAATTTCACTGTCACCAAAGGACATGACAAAGCACTGTTCAAGAATATTCCCCAGTTGTTGAATATTCTCTTGACTAGCCTTGGTGTATTTAAATCTAGGTGTCATTAGTTCTACCATGAGAAGCATGAGTTACAATCATACTACAATATGTGTTGATTACTCGCTTCGTCCTGTAGAATCACCTGATTGGGGGAAATTGAGCAAATAATTCGTGATTTGCTATAAATCGTCTGGATTGACACCTAATTCTCTTAACTTTGCTGCAAGGCGTTCCGCTCTTGCTTGTGCAAACTGTGATTGCTCCCACCCTGTTAGGAGTAAATTACCTTGATTATCCCACCAGCGTAACCAAGGTAATTCGAGATTCTGATATAGTCCTTGCCAAATACCTAACTCTACCCCCATTGTTTCAATAGGATAATGTCCTCGTTCATTAATGGGTAATAACTCATACCGCCCATGCACCAATTGATACATCTCTATATTGGCTTTTCTCACTTCATAAATGCCATAATATGGGACTCTAATTGCTTGTTCATAAACCCAAAATTTTCCTGTGATTGGCGTTTTATCTCGTTCTTCCTTCCCATCACCAGAGACAAATTCCAATACAATCAACGGTGCAACGTATTCTTGCCACAGTACATAAGAACGACGGAATTGACCATTTAAAGTTGGTGGTACATTCGGTACATAAAACCAATCAGGGGCTTCTGCGCCTTTTTCCGGTGGTTCAGTGATGCGCCAATAAATACCACTATCTTGACCAATGTAATATTGTCCATCTGGGTGTAGCTTCTGCAAGATTGGCTCAATTGAGTCAGTAAGCAATAGACTTTGAGGATGTTCTTGCAAGTTTTTCACGAAAGTACCGTCAGATTCTGGTAGCTGCGTATGGTCAGGCAGAGTTGATTCAACACCTAATGGTATTTGTGCTGAGGTCATGCTAACCTCCTAGATTTAAGGGGTTAATAAATAATATGGCATTTCTTGTAGTAGATTGCTATCTTAATTGATGCAATTATGTAGCAATTTATGCTAGAAATAGCACATCTATCTATGATAGGACTTACGCATTGACAAAAAATTTCATTCATGTGTACTAAGCAACACAAGTATGGGTAAGATTTTCTACAATGTAATCACGCAAAACTAAAGTGAATAAGTTCCTTTGCA
>NZ_JACJQL010000156.1 GCF_014696625.1 Nostoc parmelioides FACHB-3921 | reverse complement strand
AGCCATGAAGCAAGTCGAGTCGAGATTGCAGCGAAATCCACTTCTACCCAAATGGGATATCTTGATTCAACCAATTTAGGTGGTAAATTCTTTTTCGGAAATCACCTTAATAATTGTCTTGCCTGTGCTGGATGAATTGGATTTAATGGTCTTTTTTCCTTATTAATTACAAACACTTTGCACATAATGCGCCTCCAATTTCTTGGGTAATGTTAGCCTGGACAATGATTTAAAGGCTTTTTATGTCAACAGCACTGGCTTAACCCATTAGACCTGTTTAACTGTTGACCCTAGAGCTACAAACTGGCTACGCATTTGCAGGTAGGATGACCTAAAAATCGTAGTGATTTAACACTTAGTCGGGTAAACTTTGGGCTTTAAAAGCCCCCACAATATTGCTCTTAGCAATAATTGGTGGTGGGTTGTTTACCTGGATGAACTTCGCACTATAAAAGTAATCGAAGAGTCTTAATTTTCTGATGTCGGTGTAAACTGTGCAAACAACTCTGCTCCTGTCAGGTTCCTAGTTTCATTAGCAAAAGAGTAATATTCGGGCTTTTCGTCGATAAAAACCTGATGTTCAAAAATTAGACCTTCTGTGTTATCGAAGAGTCCAGCAGGTATGAAGTATTGGTTATTTTGTTTCAATCTGTAAAATAGATGGCTGCCACACTTCTGACAGAATCCACGTTCCGCCCATTCGGAAGATTGATAAACGCCGATATTTTCTGTACCCTCAAAACTAACATTACTGCCACACTCAATGGCGAACATTGCTCCTCCACCCCACTTTCTACACATACCACAATGACAAGCTCCCACGATATTACTCATATTTGTTGTGGATATGTTTACCGCTTTACATAGACAACTACCTTTGACAACATTAGACATATTCTTTGCCTCTATAGCTTGAATCATCATTATTCGATTGTAGCAAGTGCCTTGTTAAGTTAAGTGAACTATGGTGATCGCCTTCTTATGATCGCCATAGTTCACTTCACAGTGTTTGAATGATATGGAATGGAAAATTCTGGCTCGCAATCTTATTGAGCCACTGCGTTGTGGAGGTTTCCTCCCTTGTAGCAAGTGGCGTTGAGACTAAGGATTTAACAATAAAGGAGCCAATGATTTCAAAACTCTAAGCTCTGTGTATAAAGAATTTCAAAGCAGGAATGTACAAATCTTTTGGTTAAGCTAATGTAAAAATAAAATAGCAGAATCAACAATTCAAACATCCAATTGATGGGCGTAATTACAAGTAATTAAAGAAGGTGACTATGACCAAACAATACATGGATTATTTAGAGTCAGTTGTTGACCAATTAACATTGGCAGCAGTTTTAGAGATGTTAGAACGAATTTGTCATAAAAAAGCCGAAAATTTGAGAACTCACTGGCAAGATGAAAATTCTGCCAAGCTTTGGGACAAAGCAGCCAGACAGATAGAACAGATAAATATTGATGTTTAATTCAGAAATATTGGGCGTTGTTGCGTGAATAAGCAAAATGGTAAATTTTACCTATCGCCGATGTTCGCTCGCCGCAAGCGCCCTGCATATGAAGACGAAAGCCTAGTACAAAGTTAAAAATTGGAACGCTTATGATGCTGCCCTCAAGCAACTAGGCAGTATAACTTTCGCTTGTGAATGAAGAGACCATCGAGCAGTGGCGCAATCAGCAAAAAACAGGGAAAAAGGTGGCAATCAAAGTAAGCTCCAAACCATTCTGGCTGGAATTGGAAGTAGCTTAACGTTCTTTCATCACTCTGGATAGATAAAAATAATTGTGCCTCAAATTTATCCAGAGTCGAATGTAATGTAAGCACAAAATTCATTGATGATATTTCGTTAAGATTGTCAACACAATACCAATGGCAAGTAATTTAGAACAAGTAAGTTTAGAGTCTAAAAGACTGATTCTACAAGTGATTTCCTGGGAATATACAGAAAATGTATTTCGAGAATTTACCAGGGAAATTACTACCTTTATGTATCCAAAGCCAGCATCTAGTCTTAGTGAAACTGAAAAGATAATCAGAGATATGATTATACAACGAGAAAATCACACTGACCTAGTATTAGTAATTCTTAAGAAAGATAATTTAGAATTTTTAGGAATTTGCGAGGTTGGTGCTATAGATACTCATACACCGGAGTTAGGAATTTGGCTTAAGAAATCCGCTCATAGTCATGGTTTTGGTAGAGAGGCAATTGATATACTAAAAAACTGGGTAGATAAAAATTTGGAATACAATTATCTTTCCTACTCTGTTGATAAAAGAAATATCCCCAGTCGGAAAATAGCAGAAAGTATTGGCGGCAAAGTAGTTCGGGAGTTTCAACAGATTAACAAGAGCGGTAATCTTCTTGATGAGGTTGAATACAGGATTTATAAATAAACGGCATCTCCGGCTAAATACGCAAAAAATACTTTTAGAATTGTTAAAATTATCGTATCTCTCCAAGCCCAGTAAATACTTCCCCGCTAACCCTTGCGGGTGTAGCGAGGGGATGATGTCAAAAATTATGGTTGGGATGCTGAATTAGACTTCTTCTTTGCTGCCAAACAAGACTTTAATTCGTTGTTCAATCTCTTCGGATGAAACATCCTCTTGATGAGTCGCAATCCACCAATAATTTCCGTTCTGTATCAATTACCCTAGACATCTCCGAAAAAGAAGCTGAAACCTTTATCTTGTCTTGGTGAAAACCTAATTTCTGGGGATGTCTCCTATATATCAATTAAACAAATCCAAATCTGTCACAGCCCCAAGACTGCTAGAAGATACCAATTTGGCATATTTCGCCAACACGCCTTTAGTGTAACGTGGTACAGGAGGTTGCCAATTAGCATGACGACGAGCTAATTCGGACTCAGATATATTCAACTGCAAGAGGCGTGCAGGTGCATCAATGGTAATACTATCGCCTTCTTCTACAAGAGCGATCGCACCACCCACTGCTGCTTCTGGAGCAACATGACCAACTACCATACCGTAAGTACCACCAGAAAAGCGCCCATCGGTAATTAATCCCACTGCATCACCCAAGCCAGCACCAATAATTGCCGAAGTGGGAGCCAACATTTCTCGCATTCCAGGGCCACCCTTGGGCCCTTCGTAGCGGATAACCAAAATATCACCAGCTTGAATTTTCCCCGCCAAAATTGCATCTAAAGAAGCTTCTTCCGACTCAAACACCCTTGCAATTCCGGTAATTACTGGTTTTTTCACGCCAGTAATTTTAGCGACAGCACCTTCTGTTGCTAGATTACCTCTGAGGATAGCTAAGTGTCCTTGAGGATACATCGGGTTATTCCAAGTCCGAATCACATCTTGGTTAGCAGAAGGTTCTTCGGGGATGTCTGCTAATATCTCTGCAATGGTTTGACCAGTGATGGTCAGGCAATCACCATGTAACAAGTTATGCACAAGTAGCATCTTCATGACTTGGGGAATACCACCAGCTTTGTGCAAATCTGTAGCGACATATTTACCACTAGGTTTTAAATCACACAAAACGGGAACACGGGCGCGGATAGTTTCAAAGTCATCCAGAGTTAACTCTACATTAGCAGCGTGGGTGATCGCTAAAAAATGCAACACTGCATTGGTAGAACCACCCACCGCCATAATCACAGAGATAGCATTCTCTATAGATTTGCGGGTGATAATTTGGCTGGGTAAGATTTGTTTCTTGATGGCTTCGACTAACACAAATGCCGATTTTTCCGTGCTGTCGGCTTTTTCGACATCTTCGGCTGCCATTGTCGAAGAATAGGGCAAACTCATTCCCAGCGCTTCAAATGCTCCCGACATGGTGTTAGCTGTGAACATTCCCCCGCAGGAACCCGCACCAGGACAAGCATGACTTTCAACTTCTAATAATTCCTTGTCGTCAATTTTTCCAGCACTGTATTGACCAACAGCTTCAAAAGAACTGACAACAGTTAAATCGCGTCCGTTGTAGTTGTGACTTGAATGAAAAAATGAGCTTTTAGCTCACATTATGCTTCACGAAGCAGATATCCATTTTATACTTCGCAAAAATAGTGAAAGTAGAAAATTTATTTTTCCA
>NZ_JACJQL010000155.1 GCF_014696625.1 Nostoc parmelioides FACHB-3921 | reverse complement strand
TTCCTGAGTGTACCCACTCAATGCTAAAAAGAAAGGATTGACATACTCAACTTTACCTGTCCTATCAAGTCCTACAACTAACAACTGCACATTTTCTAGTAAACTGCGCCAACGACGTTCTGCTTCACGTAATTGAGCTTCAATTTTAGTCTGTTGATTAATAGTTGTGGTTAAGAAATTGATTAATCTATGCAGGTGTGTGTTGGCTTGTGATAATTCAGCAGTTCGCTGTGCAACTTGAATTTCTAATTCTGCTTTGGAACGGTGGAGAATTTCTTCTACTTGTTTGCGATCGCTAATATCCATAACAGTACCAAGCATTCGTACTGGTTGACCTTGATCGTCACAGAAAAATCTACCTTTGCCTGCAATCCAGTGCAGACTACCATCAGGCCAAATAACTTTATATTCCTGATAATAATCGCATTTCTTTTGTTGAGAGGCTATAATTGCTTTGTTAACTGCTTCTCTATTTTCTGGATGAATAAAGCTAATAAAAGCTTCGTAATTACCTGCAAAAGTACCTATTGTTAGACCAAATAACTGTTCATGTTTATTTGACCATTTGATTTCATTGGAGAGAATATTCCAATCCCAAGTTCCCATGTGAGCCGCTTCTAAAGCCAGCCTTAAATGCTCCTCACTTTCTTTTAAAGCCATCTCAGTTTGCTTTTGCTGTGTTATCTCTTTTAAAAATATTGATATTCCATTTCCAGCCGGATAAATGCGATTTTCAAACCAACGCTCAATTGATGGATAATACGCTTCTAACTGCACAAAACTTTGCTCAGTCAAAGCTTGAGAATAAGTTTGATAATAACGTTGTCTAAAATCTTCGCTAACTTCTTGCCAAATATTTTTACCAATTAAATCTTCTAGTTTTTTACCAAAAACTTCTGCTGCTTTTTGGTTAACGTAGGTATAACACCAATTACCATCTACAGCGATAAAAGCATCACTAATACTCTCTAAAATATTTGATAAGCGTTGTTTAGCTGCTTCCGCTTCTGCACAAGCAGCTTGCTCACGAATTACAAGCTGTGCTATTTGTTCTTCTACTTGCTTGCGTTCTGTGATATTTGTTAGTGTGATCACACTACCAATGATTTTGTTTTCTGCGTCTAATAGCGCAGAAGCACCCAACAGTAAACTGAATTCATTACTATCTTTCCGATTTAATAATACTTCTACACTTTGAAAAGATTGTCCTTTCAGCAAACTGGATAATAAAAATTCTGGTTTATTTTCTTGTTGACATACTTCTTGGTTATCAATAAACAAACATGATTCTATCCTTTGTAGAACACTACAATGATTACATTCGAGTGGAAACGCTACATCAAATTGTTGAAATAATGGGTTCTGTCCACAAAGTTGTTGTGCTGCTTGATTTGCACGAGTAATTTTGCCATTTTCATCACATACGATGATGGCTTCAACGGCTTGTTCCAGAATCGAAGTTGCTAGTCTTTCCGACGCAACAATTTCTGCGTTGCGTTTTTGCTCTGTTAAATCTGTTACTACTAAACAAGTAACTGCTACATTGTCTATTTGTAACTGTTTAAAAGACAAATAAACAGGTATTTGAGTTTCATCATCAGCGATTAAGTTTAACTCACCGCGATTAACTACTTGTTGTGCTTGTTTAAATAAGCCTCTAAACACCTGTTTTTCTGATGGTACTATGTACTCTTCAAAGTTAGAACCAATAATTTTCTGTAACGGCTTTTTGAGCATTGCTGCTAAATGATGATTACAGTACAGAATTGTTCCATACTCATCAAGAGTTACAGATCCTTCGTGCATTTCTTGGACAAAAACACGGTAAGGATAATCAGCATCTTGTAAGGTAAAAACCTTTTCACCTTGGGGACTAGACACAACTAAAGCATCTACTTCACCCATTTTGATAGCTCTAAAAGTTTCTTCTAGAGTTTGTATTTGGTGACGTAAAGCTATATTCTCATTTTCAAGTTCTTGGAGTGTTTTCACTGCAATCACCCTCTCAACCTACATTCGGACATCAGGATTTTTTAAACAATATCTAAAGCAATGATCACTTTATCAATATTTGTTAAGTCACCAACTAACTTCTGTAAAGGTGGCGGTAGTTCTTTGATGAGAGTAGGCACAGCAAATACATGGTCTTTTTCTAAAACTTCAGGTTGTTGATATATATCAATAATTTCCATTTCATAGCGTCCTGGCAAGTATTTTTCACAAATGTTTTTCAAGCCGGAAATAGCACGCATGGAACGGAGACTATTACCAGCGACATACAAATGCAAAACATATTTTTGTAAATCTTTTGTTGCAAGCAACTTTTCAAAATCTTCTGTAGATTCTATAATCATCTCGTCATAGTTATCATTGGTTGAGTTGGAAGTATTCATGGCTCTCCTTGGCTGACATTTAGATAATGCGACGTAATTCTAGACCGACTAAAACCTTTTCTGTATTGGATAAATCTCCAATAATTTGCTTGACAGGTTCCGGTAGTTTTCGGACTAAAGTTGGGATGGCTAAAATTTGGTCTCCTTTGGCTAATTGGGGATTTTCCAAAAGATCAATTACTTCAATGCGATACCTACCTTCGAGATGTTCTTCACAAATTTTCTTGAGATTAGCAAAGGCTTTTAGAGATTTAGGTGTTTGTCCTGCTACATACAGCCGCAATTCCCAAATATCTATTTCTGTCTCGCTATATTGCTCGTGGTAATCTATAGATTCCATACTTAAATATTTCCTGAATAATTAGAATCAGCTTGTCGCAACCTTGCTCTTTTCTGTTCTTCTGATATTAAAAAGCTTTCTTGATTTTCTTCGATAGCAATTAGCCTTTCAAATTCTTGCTTTTCGATTTCAAATTGAGATTCTATAGCTTTAATTTGTGCCTCCATGAGTAAACGTTTGTGTTCTATATCACGCTGTTTTTGTTCAATTTTATTCTGGCGGGCTAAAGCAACCGCTTTGTCTTTAGCTTCTTGGATAATTCTGGCTGTACCTGTGAGTACCCCTTCTGCTCCTAGATAAACATCTAATAATTGCATTCCTTCGTTTGTTAAAAGGAATTCCCGCACTTGATTAGAGTGTGGTGTACCGCGAGATTTTAGTACATGAATTAAACGGTTGCGCTCGCCATTACTTTCTACAGTTCGCAGTAGTATCCAAGTATCTGCTAATGAAGAAATTCCTATTTCTGTATATTCTACGAAAGCAGTATTACCTTCGTTTAAATTTGTAAATAATGTTGTAATATTTTGGGTTTTGAGATAATCAATCAAGCGTGTCATAAATGATTTAACCTGAACATCATTACTGCCATAAGTGAGATTAGATATGGGATCGAAAATGACTGCATCAGGTTGAAATTCATTAACTGTACTCAGAATATTCACTAGGTGCATTTCTAAGCCGTAAAATGTCGGACGTAAAGCTTGGAATTTGAGTAACCCTTGATTAACAGCGTTCTCTAAATTAATACCGATGGAACGCATATTGCGAATAATCTGTTGTGCAGATTCTTCAAAGGCGAAAAACAAGCATTTTTCTCCTATTTGACAAGTAGCATCAGCAAAATGAGCGCACAATGAACTTTTACCAGTTCCCGCCGTACCAGAAATTAAGATGCTACTACCGCGAAAGAAACCTTTTCCTCCCAACATGGTATCTAGGCGTTTGATTCCACTAGAAATCCATTCGGTGGTGACTGGATAATCTAAGCTGACTGAGGTAATGGGAAGAACCGAGATTCCATTTTCTTTAATTAAAAATGGATATTCGTTCGAGCCGTGCCTAGAGCCACGATATTTAATAATTTGTAACCACCGAGTTGAGAGTTCATCAGTAACACGATGATCAAGTCGAATGACACAATCGGAACACTCGTGAGGGGTTAGATTAAAGTGTATTTTGTCAATGAGCTAAAATACTTAAACTTATCTAAATAAAAATGATAATCATGTGGTGGGGAGGGGGAGGAGGCGAGCGACGCTCGCCTCCTCCCCCCTCTTTTCGATTATCATTATCATTAAAATTTTTAGCAGATAAAATATGGAACGAAAAAGCATTGTAACAACACAATAACTTGGGAAGAAT
>NZ_JACJQL010000154.1 GCF_014696625.1 Nostoc parmelioides FACHB-3921 | reverse complement strand
TTTATCCTTTGACTTACATTCACTATTTATCTAAGACAATTGGCTTTATTCTAGATGTTTGAATTTGCTTCCCAATTCTTATTAGCAATTAAGATGCGTTCGCCCTGGGTATTATCCGGTTTGGATGGTACTGGATGATGATTATTTACCTATTGAGCCAATCCAGAAATACCTGCATTACTTAGACAGCGTAGGGCGTTCTCCAAATACGATTCAGACTTATGCCCACAACCTCAAACTATTCTGGGAGTTTTTACGGGATTCAAAGTTAAACTGGCTCGAAATTGATTTGGAGCAGCTATCAAACTTTATTCACTGGTTGAGAAACCCTAATTCTGGCGTTTTATCTATCGAGCCACAAGTCTCCAAACGCTCTGAGAAAACCATTAATCACTGCCTGACAACTATTTGTGGGTTCTATGAGTTTCAAGAACGCATAGGAGCAACTGAAGGGGTAGATGCTTATCGCTATCAATTGCAACCAGGGCGTAAATATAAGTCTTTCTTACACCACATTAGCAAAGGTAAAGAGGTTAAAACTAGACTATTAAAGATAAAAGAACCGAAGACATTTTCTGGATGTTTAACACCTGAGCAAGTGAATACATTTGTTGAAGCTTGTAACATATTACGTGACAAATTTCTCATTAGGTTGCTATACGAAACGGGGCTAAGAATAGGTGAAGCGTTAGGGCTAAGACATGAAGACATGGTTACAGGTAAAAACAATGAGATTCATGTTGTACCAAGATTAGATAACGTTAACTACGTAAGAGCTAAGTCTGGAGTAGAGCGAACAGTTCATGTAAGTAAAGAGCTAATGCAATGGTACTCAGCTTACTTAATTGATGAGTACCCAGAAGATATTGATTGTGACTTTGTTTTTGTGGTTATTAAAGCTCCTGCTAAGGGTGAAGTTGGCACACCATTGACATACAAAACTGTTGATAGCTTATTTAGACGTTTGTCAAAAAAGACAGGAATTAAGGTAAATCCGCATTTATTAAGACATACTCATGCAACAGAATTAATTCGGGCAGGGTGGGATATGTCTTATATACAAAAGCGATTAGGTCACGCTGATATTCAGACAACGGTTAACACCTATATTCATCTTTCTGATGAAGACATGATTGAAGAGTACAAAAAATATTTAGCACAACAGGAGAAAACAGAATGACAGGGTTAGCGCGTCTCAAAGCCTATTGACAAGCGGACTTGCCCGATCAGCAATCAAGTTGGAAACAAAGTGGCACTATCCGAGCTAGGGTAAGATTTAATCCATCTAGGTGCAAGGTTCGAGTAATGTCAACAGGATTTGAGAACAAGAAAAGAAAAACTAAAGCATCTTTTGCACCCAGCATAGATAGCAAAGACATTACTACTAAGTTTCAGGAATACTTCACACAAATAAAAGACCCCAGAGTAGAAAGGACGAGATATCATTTACTCACAGATATGATCACCATAGCGATTTTGGCAGTAATAGCAGGAGCAGAAGGTTGGGAAGATATTGAGGAGTATGGACTCAATAAACAGGAGTGGTTGAAAACGTTTTTGGAACTACCATTCGGAATACCCAGCCCCGATACTTTTAGGAGGGTGTTTGAAAGAATTAACCCAAAAGAATTTGAGAAATGTTTTCGGCAGTGGGTACAATCATTAGTTGAGAAGTTGGGAGTAGAAGTAGTAGCCATAGATGGCAAAACTCATAGAGGCTCATATGACCGAGCAACTCAGCTAAAAACCTTACACACAGTCAGTGCATGGTCGAGTGAACATCGTTTGGTATTAGGACAAACAAAGGTAACTGACAAATCCAATGAAATCACTGCGATTCCAGCACTATTAGAAATGCTAGACATATCTGGCTGTATCATTACTATTGATGCAATGGGGACACAAAAATCGATTGCCCAGAAAATCATCACAGCAAATGCTGATTATATTTTGAGCCTGAAAGATAATGACCCTACGCTGCACCAACAAGTAAAAAATTGGTTTGAGATAGCACAATCTCTTGGGTTTAAAGATGTTGATGTGAATATTAGTCAACGAGTAGAAAAAGGGCATCACCGCATCGAAAATCGTCAGGTTTACACCGTGCCAGTGTCACAACTTCCTGCACTTCATGAACAAGATTTGTGGGCTGGTCTGACAACAGTCGTGATGGTAGTACGTTCGATTCAGCATTGGAATAAAACTACTCAGGAGGTGCAATTTTACATTACTAGTCTTACCAGTTATGCTCACAAAATTGGCACGATGTTTTGTTTTTACAAAACCATCATCTTTCCAGTAACCAAACCAAGTCTTTTTATTACTAGTGGTGTGCGGAATTTTGGCAGTAAAAACCATAACACAAGTAATTATATTTACCGGATAGAATAAGTCGTCAGGCATGGACATCACCGCTTCAAGCGTATGATTTTTTAATAGTTCAAATCTTGCTGGGTGAGGAGAAATAGCGCAAGACATTGGAGTAATTACAATACCTGTAGCCCCTTTTTCTAAACAATCGAGTATATGTTTAACAAAATAAAGCTCGTGGAAGTCCGCATCTCCTTGTGAAAAGGGAGGATTAAGCATACCTATATCACACTTATGAGCCTTAATTGCTTTAGTTATGGCAACATCAAAGCATGAGCCTTGATATAAATTTGCCTTACCATCACCTCGTAAAATCATATTGGAAGCAGCAAGAGCAAACATATTAGGCTGTTGCTCAACACCGATTAAGCTATTCTTTTTAATGTTGTCTCGCTCTTCCTCTGTTGAAGTATCTTTCATCATCTTGTGCATGGCAGAGATGAGAAAACCGCCTGTACCTGCACATATATCGAGAACCTTGCTATTTTTATTGACATTGGCTAATAGTGCAAACAGTTCTGTAATATGCCTGGGAGTAAGAACGATTCCAAGTGATTTTTTATCTCCTCCCGTGTATTTTAGAAACTCACCATAAAATTGACCAACAATATCAAAGTCGTGATAAATACTTATAAAAGGAAAAATTTTTTCATTCAGACGCTTAATTAATTCATGGAGTACACCCTTTGGATAATTCTTCGTAGCTCTTCCAAGCTCTGGATGTACAGCAATACTAGAATATGGCTGTGCCATATTATCTTTCTTAGCTCTAGGAATTTCAGCTTTTTGAATTTCTTCTTTAATTATTCTCATCCACTCCTTCTGTAAATCTTCGGGTGAATGAACATGGTAGCTCATAGTAAAATCTTTATTCAGTAAAGCAATCAATGTTCCGCTAACAATTAAGGGCTTTTCGCTTTCAGTTAGCTTTGCATGATCTCTCATAAAATCATGTAAATTACGAGCAAAATCCATAAGCTCCTCGAAGCGCATTTTTTGGAGCAAAGGGTCATAAGTAGCGTGTTCAATATAGTCTTTCCAAGGTATTAAATCATTAAAAATATGTCCATCTCTGGACTGTAACATCTTGGTTTTTTGGTTTCCTTTAAAATTAAGATAATGCGATATTTTGACCGTAGTATTTGTATTACCACTTACTGCAATACTTATTACATTATATTCTTTTGAAAGGTAGCTTGCATAGTGCAATATACCATCTACAGCATAGCGTTGAGTACGCTTGACGTATTGCTCTTGTGTTTCATCTATGTCCTTTTCATTTAATAAATTTTCGGTTTCTTTACTAATATGATTGTTAATATCTGCCTTGCATTCCACGATAATTACAAAATCAGAATCAGTCGGTGATGTAATTATAAATTCGTGAGATCCATTACCTCCTTTACTTGACTTACTGGCAGATTTCAGAAGTTTTTTAATAGCTTCAATATAGCTAAGGCTTTTTTTGATACCAGACTTTAGCTTTTATACTTGACTTATTAGTTTAAGTATCATTAAATTATTAGCAACATCATATACAGGCAAAATCTGCTTATATAATGGTGGATATACTTAAAAATAAATTTTCTATAAATAATACGTTTAAGCTCTTATTTTATTAACTAATAAAATAAGAGCTTAAATGAGCAATAGATGGTGTTTGCGAAGTCAAAAGTAAAACAGAGTTCAATCAGAACGATTGTTGAGGAGATAATAGACATATATCTTGAATTAACAACGTTGTAGAAAATGACAACAACGTGAAACACTTATTTAGCAAACGTTGTAGACGTTGTAAACGACATAAGGCGTTCCCATCTCGGTCATGATGAGTACCGCAGTGGGGGCAAGTCCATTCACGGACATCCAGCACTCGTGAGGGGTTAGATTAAAGTGTATTTTGTCAATGAGCTAAAATACTTAAACTTATCTAAATAAAAATGATAATCATGTGGTGGGGAGGGGGAGGAGGCGAGCGACGCTCGCCTCCTCCCCCCTCTTTTCGATTATCATTATCATTAAAATTTTTAGCAGATAAAATATGGAACGAAAAAGCATTGTAACAACACAATAACTTGGGAAGAAT
>NZ_JACJQL010000153.1 GCF_014696625.1 Nostoc parmelioides FACHB-3921 | reverse complement strand
AGATGAGAGTTGGTCGTTCTTCTCTCAGCTTCTGCTAACAGGGGGGCTGTGTTCAATCACACCTCCCATTTTTTTCCTTTCAATTGGCTATCTAGTCTAAACTCCAGTTATAAAGATTTAGGAGTTGATTATTTCGACAAACAACAACCAGAAAGTGTCAAGAAACGTTTGATTAAACGCCTAGAAAAACTTGGTTATCAAGTTAGTATTGAGCCTATTCCGGTCGCAATTTAAACCTGTAATCAATATTTTGTTTCGGCTGTGTCGCCATTCAACGACAACAGCCACATATCCTTCTTGGATTTAAGCCGAAGTTTGATTTTCAAGTCAGAAGGAAGGGGGAAGAAAAAATTCCCACAATTGAAGCAATGCAAGGATTATAGAACATCTGCATCACAACAAAGCCTTCTGGCGATCGCCCCCAAAAGGTCACAAGTCCCAATGAGGATAACAAAACGTCTTAAAACCTTCTGCCTTCTGCCTTAAAGCGCGTAACCTTTCATCATCACCAAAATCTGACAAGAACCCATATCATGAGTTAAAATCTCATTTTTTGTTTCAAATCACACTCATCTCCCCTACACTCCCAGACCCCTATGATTTTCTTATCTGCAAAAATCTTAGCTCTCGATCATATAGTTCATGTAATTCCAGTTAACAATTTTGCAAATATCAATAACTAAATCTTCCGGTAGAAAAGGCTTAGTAATTATCCCTGCTACACCTAAATCAAGGAATTCTTGTTGTTCGCAACTTTGAGCTTTAGCTGTCAGCAAAATAGTAGGAATATCACAAGTTGCTGTAATTGCCCGTAGCTGCTTAAAAGTTGTCGGTCCATCCATATAGGGCATCATCACATCTAACAAAATCACATCAGGATGCTGAGATTGGGCAATCTCTATTCCCTCTCTACCAGAAGATGCAGTTAATATCTCCCAATTAGTCGTTGACTCCAAGCAAATTTGAATAATCTCCCTTACCCCATCTTCGTCATCAATTACTAAAATTCTTTTTGTCATCGTTCTCATCCCTGATTAAATATACGTTTTGGGCAAAAAATATTCAATTTAAATCAAAATATATTCATTATTCTTTATATCTTTGGCTACCTGAATAAGAGTCCCATAGCCTCCTTGTGTTTCTACATTCAAAAGGATAAATAATAATTGTGAAGTAGTTGTGAATTATTCAAAATCAAGAAATTTTAGATCAGACAGAGAATCTCTCCTATCTGAAGATGCGTTTAAACTTGATAATAAGTGGCAGAATATTAATAAAAACTTATATATATAATTGATTAACCTTGAAGATACTTTTAGTAGAAGACGATACAAATATTATTGAAATACTGAAAACAACACTGACAGAGCAGCATTATTTAGTAGAGGTATGTACCGATGGTCAAAAAGGCTTAGAGCTAGCTTTGGTAACTGATTACGACTTAATTTTGCTGGATGTAATATTGCCAAAGATTGATGGTATGAGTATTTGCCAACAGCTACGCAGCCAAGGTTGCCTCACTCCCATCCTGTTATTAACAGCTGAGGATAGTAATACAAAGAAAATTAAGGGATTAGATGCTGGAGCAGATGATTATGTCATCAAGCCTTTTAACTTAGAGGAATTATTAGCTAGAATTAGAGCTTTATTGCGCCGTAGCAGTGAGACGACCACACCGATAATTGAATTAGGAGCTTTGCGCCTTGATCCTATTAGCTGTCAGATAACTTATCAAGACAAACTGTTACGCCTGACTGCTAAAGAATACGCTCTATTGGAATTATTCCTACGCAATCACCAGCGTATATTTAGCCAAAGTTCTCTATTAGATAATTTATGGTCTTTCGATGAAGCTCCCACCGAGAATACTGTAAGAGCGCATATTAAAAGTTTGCGAGCTAAATTGAGGGAAGCTGGAGCTAAGACTGATGTCATCGCCACTGTATATGGATTTGGATATCGGTTAAATACTCAAGAACTAATAAAATCAGCAGAAGAACAAAAACTAGCTAGTAAAACAGCAAGCCAACAGCAAGTCTCTTCTTTTATTCAACACTCAGTCCCGATCGCAAATTTTAGAGGTAAACAAAAAATGACCTCTCAATTAGCTGCAATTTGGGAACGAGTTAAGGATAAGTATGCGGTGCGGATGAGTGTGATTGAGCAAGCAGTTACATTTTTGTTAGAAAACACTTTAACTGAAGATTTGCGCCAACAAGCACAACAGCAAGCACATACTTTAGCCGGCTCTTTGGGTAGTTTCGGTTTTGAGAGCGCGACTTGCTTGTGTCGTGACATGGAAAACATCTTGAAATCAGCAGCAAAATTAGGTCAAGTACAAGCTAAACAATTGCAAACACTGATTTTGGAGTTACGCCACTTATTAGAGCAACAACTCATAGAAATTCCCCAACAGCCAGTTATTCAACCCTCTCATTTAAGTCAACAATATCGATTGCTCATTGTAGATGACGATACTACATTGGCGACACAAGTAGCCGCAGCAGCTAAATTATGGGGAATAGAGGCTATCGTTGCTGATTGTATATCTGCGGCTAGGGAAGAAATAACTCGTACTCGGCCAGATGTAGTATTACTGGATTTGTGCTTTCCTGAATCAGCAGAAGATGGTTCTGCACTACTAGCAGAATTAACAGCATTGCACCCCCCAATACCAGTATTAGTATTTACATCTCAAGAGAGTTTCGCCCAACGGGTAAGAGTAGCGAAAATGGGAGGTAAAGGTTTTTTACAAAAGCCTGTATTTCCGTCCCAAGTCATGGAAGCGATCGCCTCTGTTTTACAAAAATCTCATCCACCAGAAGGCAGACTCTTAATTGTAGATGACGATCCACAAGTATTAGATATTATCCGCACATTACTAGAACCTTGGGGATTTACATTAACTCTGCTAGATGATCCGCGCCAATTTTGGGACACCTTAGAAAAATCAGCCCCCGATATGCTGATTCTGGATGTGGAAATGCCAAACTTCAGTGGGATTGATTTGTGTCAAGTAGTGCGAAATGAACCCCGTTGGAGCAACTTACCTATATTATGTTTATCTGCACACACAGATGCTCAGACAGTACAACAGGTATTTGCAGTTGGTGCTGATGATTATGTTAATAAACCAATTTTCGGGCCGGAATTAGTAGCTCGTGTTCTCTGTCGGTTAGAACGCAGCCAAATTACTCGCAAATTAGCAAATATTGACCCCTTAACTGGAATTTATAATCGCCGCAAATCATTGCAGGATATCACTCGATTGCTGCATTTAGCAGAACGTCAAGGAAAATCTTTTTATTTTGCAGTTTTGGATTTAGACCACTTTAAACAAATTAATGATCAGTATGGTCATGATATCGGTGATCAAGTTTTAAGTGAATTAGGCAAACTCTTCAAGCAGTCATTTCGTGATGAGGATGTTGTGGCGCGTTGGGGAGGAGAAGAGTTTGTGATTGGACTGTATGGTATTACCTCGAAAAATGCTTTAAAACGACTCAATAATTTATTAGAAACTGTCAGCCAGCTACAATTTAGCGGGATTAATCATCCAACTTTTAGTATTACCTTCAGTGCGGGTATAGCGGAGTATCCCAAAGACGGTCATGATGTGCAAATGCTGTATCGTGCTGCCGATGCTGCATTATATCAAGCAAAAGCAGCAGGACGAAATCAGATATTTCTTTCGCCATAAAATTTGAGATTTGTAAACGTAATGTATTGACTCACAAATTCTTCACAAAGATTATATAGCTTAATGCTATATGAGTAATTTCTGTTTGTAGTCAGGACTTTAGTCCTGAGTATTTATTGTTATTCCTATCCAATAAGTATTTAGGTGAAACATGAATAAAGCAGAAAATAATACACAAAAAACAACCATGCTCGCCAAATGTCCAACAGGAATTCAAGGATTAGATGAGATTACTTTTGGAGGATTACCACAAGGAAGACCAGTATTACTGTGTGGTAAAGCAGGGTGCGGTAAAACCCTGATGGCAATGGAATTTTTAGTGCGGGGTGCAACGGAATTTAACGAACCAGGCGTATTTCTAGCCTTTGAAGAAACTGCCGAAGAACTAACACAAAATGTTGCTTCTTTAGGGTGGGATTTAGCAGAACTAATCAAAGAAAAAAAACTCGCCATTGATCATGTGCGTGTTGAGCGGAGTGAGATTGAGGAAACAGGAGAATACGATTTAGAAGCACTGTTTATTAGATTAGGTTTTGAAATTGAGGAGATCGCCGCCAAAAGAGTGGTGATAGATACGCTAGAAGTGTTGTTTGGTGGGTTGGAGAACGCCTCGATCGTGCGATCGGAATTACGGCGGCTATTTCTCTGGCTGAAATCCAAAGGTGTCACAGCCATAATTACCAGCGAAAGTGGTGAAAATAGCCTCACTCGCCACGGTTTAGAAGAATATGTTTCCGATTGCATCCGTGAGAGGTTAAAGTAATTGCACATTTGTCAAGAGGGTGCAGGAAAAGGGGATAGATCCAGCTTGAAGACTGGTTTTCGTAGGGCTTTGACTACGCCTAAATCTTG
>NZ_JACJQL010000152.1 GCF_014696625.1 Nostoc parmelioides FACHB-3921 | reverse complement strand
TCTTGGAATCGCCCTCTATCAAAGCCTACTAACTGAAAAGCCACTTGATGCGGTTGCTCTTTCTTGGGGAAATGAATCACCTTGGGATAAACAACCAGCCTAAAAGTCCGATTGCCAGTTGCTTCTATTTCTTTCTTGAGAGCTTCAAAAACTTTCAGTTTTTTGCCAATGTATAAAAGTGGGTATTGATTTCGACCAATAGTCACAGTGCTAATGCCCTCTGACTTTAAATTTACCTCTCCTGTAATTACGCCTACCGCTTGAAATATCGCTCCTGTTGCTTCAATAGCATCTACTTGTGATGCGGTTTCAGGATTGACTTGCTCATCATCCGTTGAGGCTTGTAGTGCAGGCTCCACCTCTACCTCAGTTTTTGAAAGCTCTGTTGACAAGAGAGTTTTTTCCTGTTGAGGTTGGACAAGCGGCAACTCAATATTAGTAGGCTCAATGGGCGTGGGTGAGGCAGATGCCATAATTGTTTTTTTAATCGCGGTCTGATTTCATCTTAAACGGCCGCATGATGAGTGCTGCTGTGACAGTACACAGATTTATCTAGTAAGCGTGACCAAAAATAAACATATTCCTTAACGTACAGTTTTCCCTTTTTGGCACGATGACCTCGTTACCCCCACTCCTCACAGGGGAACTATAAATATCAGGTAGAGATAATACAATGAAAACACAGATCAAAGACTTTATTTGGAAGCACCCCAAAACATCGGCAGCAATAGTGTTGTTCTTGGTAGTGTTCAGCTTTAGTCTAGCGAACATAGGGAAGTCTAAACCTCCACAGAATCAGATTTCAACCACTAGCAGGGCAACTGATGATGATTTGCCCGAAGAAACAGAATTCGACAGCAGTAAATGTATGGTCTACACAGTTGGAATTCTCTCAGGTGCAATTGTTCATAAATTCAAAACTACTAATAATAGTTTTGCGTATGTCATGGTTACAAATAGTGATTCTATTGTTCGGATGTTTGAAGGAAAGAATTTCTACGTATGGAAAACGAAAGAAGATTTCATACAAACTGAATACTCTGAGCTTACCCAAGTACTTCCACCTGAAGGAGTAAAGGAGTTAAAAAGACTTATTTCTATTTACTCGTATGCAGCAATAGGGTTAGAGGAGTTCGCTAACGTAGCAGCAAAAAATCCGGTTTTTGACTCCAATAAGTGTGCAGTTGATGATAATTCAAAATCACAACTGATTCCTCCCAGCACTGAGACAACACCTAGTAAAACATCTGAATCACAAGTTCAGTCTGATATTTCAACTATACAGCACCCATCCTCTACTCGGATTGTTCAGGCAGGAGACGGCTACGCCAATTTAAGAACTCAGGCAAGTACTGAGGTAGCCACTATAATGAAAATCCCGAATGGTACTTCAGTGAGTATCATCAGTGAGCAGAGGAATAGTTCTGGGCAATTGTGGTATCAAGTTGAAGTAAATGGCAAGGTTGGTTGGCTTTACTCAGAACTACTTAGTACTAGCCCATAACTATTTAATCTTCACTGATTGGGCAAATATAGGCATTGAATGAACTTATACGTCAGACGACTTAAAATAAACATTAATTCAAAATAGATACAAATTAAATCGTGAAAAATATTAATTTTAGAGATATTGTTAGAGCTAACTTAACAAGTAATTTAACAGAAGAATTTCTATTTGATTTTTTGAAATTAGATGGTAATAAGGCGGCACTGAATTTAACTATTCCTGCTCAAGATGACTTAGTACGCTATGAAGCACTTATACGAATAACAAATGCTGCTCCTAATTCAAATTTACTCGTACTTAGTGGTTCTAAAGATGCCTCCCTTCAGGTTATGCAATCTTTTCTTGAACAGCATTTAGAAGTGAAAGCAGAAAATTACTCATTAACATATAATCCTAGTAAGAAAAACATTACTATATACTTTGAAGGTTATCAAACTAAAAGTTGGATAACCCGTCAGTATAACTATACTTGGATATTAGCCAAGCCCCAGAGTAACATTTTAGCTAATATTTCTTATGTTCCTAGCCAAGTCACTGTTATTTTAGCGGGTGATCAAGAGCCGGAGCAATTAACTAAATTTAATATTCGTCAAGAACAAACTTTAGTTTACAAGGGGCAAGGGAATTTGAAATCATATCGTAGCAGAAATAATAGCATTTAATTCTTTTAGCTAAAGCAATTATTAATTTCCGAATAAATAAAGGCATCGTCCAGTATCAAAAGCATTTTGTCTTGATAGCTTAATTGTGCTACTCATTTTCTGTAACCTCCTTATATTCACCAATACATCATTCATTCACAATCAAGTTATAGTCGATATAACCAAGCATCGCCCCTCTTTTTATCGCCTCATAACGGTTCTTGACGTGCCATTTACTGTACAAATCACTCGCGTAATGTTTGACTGTACTAACAGAGAGAAACATTTCTTTGGCAATCTGTTCAAAAACTAAACCCTGAGCCAGTAAACGCAGGACTTGTATTTGTCGCTCAGTGGGAGAGTCTAGCAAGTTTTTGTCAACGAAGTTGGGGTCAATATATCTGTTTTGATAAAGCCTTTCTAACAGTTTTTTAGCCAGCTTTGGGTCGAGTAGACATTCATCAAAGTAAGCTCTCTTGATGGCTAGTTCAATCAATTCTATATCAGCCGTCTTGAGCATATAAGAATCAGCACCATGACAGAAAGCCGAGTTAATAAAGTCAGAATGAGTCTCATTAGTAAATATCACCACTTTACTATTAGTATTTCTTTTAATTGAACGAGTAAGTTCTAAACCACTCATATCGGGTAATAGTAAATCGACTAACACAACATCAGGATTTACTTGTTCAATTAACTGAAAACCTATCTTTCCACAATTGGCTGACCCTGTAACTTTTATATCAGGAGATTGTTCAATGGCAGTTTTGAAGCCTAAGAGTGTGAATGTTTCTGGTTCAACAATTACTATTCTCAGCATGATGTTGATAATATTCTAATAATAAATGGCTGTTTATTGATTGATTTATTATTGGTGTCCCTGCCGTGACTGTCCGTCTTGCCGTGAAGCTGCCGTAGGCTATGACCTATACAGGGTATGGATTGCCGTGATTGTGCCGTATGCCGTAGACAGCCAGAAAAGCCAGTTTTACATCCCTTATGCTCACTACGGCAGTACGGCAACACGCTCACCAATCGGGTAGAGAGTAGCTATCATTGCCGTCGAAATTTATCTTCTCCTTCTCTACTAATTCAGCCAAACCATCAATTAATTCTGACTCTGAATAGCCGGATAATCTGTCAGCCTTCTTTAAATCACGTAATGTTTTTGGCGTTTTAGACTTGACATTCTGGAAGTATTCATAAATCTTTGTAGCCACCCCAGATAATGACTTTGGCTGGTGATGATGAGCAACAGTTAAATCAAATTCCAATTCATACACTCTATCTAAATATTGCTGCTCCGAAGCAATTGACTTGGCGCTCTTAGATAAATCGGGCATCAAAGCCACGACGAAACCACCCACAGAAGCAATCATGACTGGACGGAGATTTTGACAAGAAACTGATTTAACTTCAAAGTATTTAGATTTGATTTGTTCCCTCTCTTGCTTACCGGGAATGATGTCACCCCTATTCAAAATTAATTCCAATACCCCATAAGATTCTTGCTCCCTGCCGTTCTTAATATACTTGTTACCTAACAGTAATAAATTCAGGCACATTCTTGTTTGAGCATCCATCTTTTCAATGCCTAATGCTGCCAGATTAAAAGACTGTAGTGAGGCAATAAATTTAGTATTAAACTCTCGACCAATCAGTAAAATATCAAGTAATTTACTCCCGTAATTCCAATCTGAGTAAAGCTTGCTTAATTGATCAGCAATCACTAACCAATCATCCAAAATTAGAATTAAAGGTGGTAAAGACTCACGTTGTGATTCTGGTAACTGTTTACGTTGTTTGTAGTTGAGGTAAAAGTTATCAATTACCTCTTTAGCTAGGTCTGGGTTTTCCTGATCGAAGACAATTACTCGTTCCTTTTCCCGTAAACCGCAGAAACTATCATTCTTAGCACTAATTACCCAAATATCCGCGCCTGGGGAATCAGTCAAAATCTTGCCAATCAAGTAATTGAGGGTAACTGATTTACCGCTTCCTGGTGCAGCGACTAAAGCAGTGGAACTATCGGCTCTGGCTAGGGCTTGCAAAGTGTTGAGGGCAATAGCTTCTGATGGGTGAAGACTGACAGAGCTATTGTGTTGTAATGCCTGCGGTTGAGAGCCAGTTACTTTATCGTCACCCCTGGCTATATCGTTGATTGACTGCCCTGGCAATGCACCGGCTGGTTGTCCGGTTGTCTGTTGCAGAGAAGCCCGTGCTTCTGCTTCTGCCCTTAACCTCACTTGCTGCTGAAAGATGGCTAACTCTTGCGGTGTCATTTGAGACAATTGTGCTGCTCTTGCCCGTCGATTCTCACTCCATTGGTGGAACTCGTTGTGACTTGAACGAAAAAATGAGCCAAATTGTGAACAATAAAATGAGCCATAATTAACGGCAAAATAAGCCTTATGGGAAAAAGCGAAATAAAACTTTGCAATCAAA
>NZ_JACJQL010000151.1 GCF_014696625.1 Nostoc parmelioides FACHB-3921 | reverse complement strand
GCGACCAAGGCAAATACAGCGAAGCCGAACCTTTGTTTATCGAAGCTTTGGCAATGCGGCGCAAACTTTTGGGTGAAGAACATTCCGATGTCGCACAAAGCCTCAACGGTTTGGCATATTTATACTATTGCCAAAGCAGATACAGCGAAGCCGAACCTTTGGTTATCGAAGCTTTGGCAATGCGGCGCAAACTCTTGGGTGAAGAACATTCCGATGTCGCACAAAGCCTCAACTTTTTAGCATATTTATACTATTGCCAAAGCAGATACAGCGAAGCCGAACCTTTGGTTATCGAAGCTTTGGCAATGCGGCGCAAACTCTTGGGTGAAGAACATTCCGATATCGCACAAAGCCTCAACTTTTTGGCAGGACTATACCGCGACCAAGGCAAATACAGTGAAGCCGAAACCTTGTACAGCCAAGCTTTGGCAATGCAGCGCAAACTCTTGGGTGAAGAACATCCCGATGTCGCAGAAAGCCTCAACGGTTTGGCAGAACTATACCGCGACCAAGGCAAATACAGCGAAGCCGAAACCTTGTACAGCCAAGCTTTGGCAATGCGGCGCAAACTCTTGGGTGAAGAACATCCCGATGTCGCAGAAAGCCTCAACGGTTTGGCAGAACTATACCGTGACCAAGGTAAATAGGTATTGAGTTAAACAAGTCCCGGTTTAAAGCGACACGCTAGTATAGTTCAAAGTTCATTAATAATAGTGTCACCGTTAAATTTACATACGGTGAAGTTATATAAAAACTGCCGGAATTTCTATCTAAAAAATAAACTTTTTTCATCTAATCCACGTAAACTGTAAACTAAAACCGAGTCGGTTGACCCTACGTTAACGTATCTTCTAGGAACAAAAGCCAGTGTCAACTACTGACAAGCAATGCCGCATTATTGCCCTGTTTAATCAGGCGGGTGGTGTCGCCAAATCGACACTGACCCAAAACCTGGGATACCACCTAGCAAAGCGAGAACACCGCGTTCTCCTAATCGACATAGACCCCCAAGCCTCATTGACCAAATTCATGGGGCTAGTACCATCTCAGTTACAAAAAACTGTTGCAGATGCCATTATCAACGAGCAGCCCTTACCGATTCATGAGGGCATTCACGGTATGGATTTGGCTCCTGCAAGCAGAGTTTTGAGTGGGGCAGAAATGCAGTTAGTCAGTGCTGCCATGCGCGACTTACGCCTCAAGGAAGCCATTGAACCTATTCTGGATGAATACGACTTCATCCTGATAGATTGTCCGCCCAGTTTAGGATTACTGTCTTACATCTCGTTAGTCGCAGCCACACACGTACTCGTTCCTGTGGAAACCCATCTCAAAGCCTTCGAGGGAACAGACGAACTGTTACAAACTATCACCCACGTAAAAAATAAAGCCAACCGGAAAATCCAAATAGCCGGGTTTGTTCCCACGCGGTACGCTCACCAGAACTCAGCCGATAAACGAGCCTTAGCAGCCATCCAAGAACAGCTTTCAGCTTGGGGTCGGATTTTTCCACCCATCCCCAGAGCTACCGCTTTTGTCGATGCCACAGAAGAACGTGCGCCCCTGGCAGTGTTTGATCCTAAACATTCTGTGGTGGCTATCCTTGAAGAAATCGCTCTAGCTTTGGAGGCTTTGTGATCCAACGTAAGCAAACTAAAAAAACCTTTGCAGGACAAATTACCACACCACCCCCAGCACCTTGGTTATCCTCAGCAGAGGGAGATACGGCAGGCGCAACGGAAACTACTATCAAGCTGGAAGATATAGTTCTACCCGCACACCAACCCAGACGGTATTTTGACCCACAAGCCTTAAAAGAATTAGTAGAGTCAGTTAAACAGCATGGCATCCTCCAACCTCTGTTAGTGCGTCCGTTAGGCGGGGGGAAATACGAATTAGTAGCTGGAGAAAGACGTTATCGGGCAGGGCAGGGAGCTTTGCTTGAAACTGTACCAGTGGTTGTCCGTGAGCTATCAGATGACCAAGCTTTTCAGTTGGCTTTAATTGAAAACCTACAACGAGAAGACCTGAACCCAGTTGAAGAAACTGAAGGTATCTTGCACCTGTTAGCAATCCGGCTGCGTTGCGATGTGGAAGCTGTGAAATCCTTGCTGTATCGAATGAAAAACGCTCACGCTAAGGGGGAACAGCCGTCAAAATCCTCATTAAATGAATCTAGTAAAAACGTTTTTCCTAACCCAGATAATCCGCCATCTGAGGACAACGTTTCTGACCATTTAGCCGATGAAACGGAATCTAGTAAAAACGTTTTTCCTAACCCAGATGAAGAACAATCAAACACGGTACAACAGGTATTTGAGAGTTTGGGACTCATGGGTTGGCTATCGTTCATTACCACACGCTTACCTTTGCTCAATCTGCCCGAAGACATTTTAATGGCACTGCGGGAAGGCAAACTGGAATACACCAAAGCCCAAGCATTGGCACGGGTAAAAGATGAGGAAGTGCGAAAAAAACTCTTGTCAGAGGCGATCGCGTCCAATTGGTCTTTAAGCCAGATCAAAGAACAAATCATTGCCAACACTCCAGATGAACCATCGACCTCATCCAAAACACCTAACCAAATACCAGAACGACTCAAAGACATTACCCAGCGCATTAAAAAGCGTCAGCTATGGAAAGAACCACGAAAGCAAAAGCAGATAGAAAACCTGATAAACAAGCTAGAAGCCTTACTAGGGGATGAGTGACTTGGAGAGGATTATCAGGTAATCTCTACGGTTAGAGTTGAAAAATCTGTGATTTAACTCAGATGCTTTGGAGAAACAGGGATGGCGGAAGCTTCGCGGATTCGACAATTACTCAAGGCTTGGTTAGATTACATCCACATCGAAAATTTGAGTAATGCCAAAGTAGAAGCTGACGAGTCGGAACATCCTAACATCTGGGATTCTCTCGTAAATTTGGTAGGGGATAAATTATTAATAGACGAGTCTTTATTTAAAAGCATCAAGCAAAATTTTAAAAATTCCAAGAACAAAGTCCAAACAGAATTACCATCAATTGCTGTAGCTTTCCCTCAGATTTTTGAAATTGAAAGCAATCGCCGTCAATTTCGCCCGTTGTTCACCATCAACGTTTCTCCTATCTTTGAGGGTAACTATCGCACTGGCGGATGGGATTTAACACAGTACGAGTTTCAGCCTGTTATTCCCAATTTAATGCAGTGGTACGGGCTAGAGGAAGAAGCGGCTGAGTCCCTGGTGACAAGGGAAGGATTGAAAGTTTTTCTCGAAACTACTTTCAATCGTCCCTTTAAAACACTACAAGATTTTATGGGACTGATTGAATTACCGCCGTCGCCTGTGCGGTCAAAACTCCTCCCTTATTTATTGGATTTTGAATACGCTCCTTTCAATTACAACCTCAAAAAAGATTTTCAAAAAATCAGCGAACAGAATTATTTTTCCTGGGCGAAACCAGGACATCCAGCTTATGAATATCTGTTTGGGCAACCTAAAGAACCTCAGCATGAAGTGTTATTTTTAGGTGGTTTTCCTAATTCGCTTCCCGATGATTATCAAGCAATTGCCCTCAAACATTCACACTCAAATCCTGCTACTGCTGTGATTGGCCCACCGGGGAATGGCAAGACCACACTGTTGCTGCATAAGATAGCCCAGCAGGTGGTACATCGAGCAGTGGAATTAGCCTCAACTGGCAAAGATAGAAGTAACTTAACTGTGGTAACAAGCACTAACAAATTTGCTGTAAAGAACGTTGAGAAAATCTTAGCCAGCAACTTGAACTCTGAGCGTTTCTACTTATCAGGAGGGTCAAGGGATTTAGTAGAGAGCCAAGTGTTACCTAGTTTGCAAGCTGCACTCGACTGGTTAGCCAAAGAAACATTTAATTACGATGAATGGGAGTCAGCAAAGCAGCAATTGTTAGCGGGTGTCCAGCAAATAGAATTTCATAAAAAACAAGACGAAGATGAGCTTCAGCAGAAAAGAGTTGATGAACAACTATTAGAGGAGCTATGCCAGGAGATACGATGGTTTGAGTCGGCGATAAAGACTTCTGTTATTCAGCGATCATCATTAGAATCCTCACGCGACTACTCTAGGTTTCCACTAGAAGCTTACCAGCAGATAGGGCAACATCTTGACAGTGCTAGGCGTTCTTTATCGGCTAAAGGTTACAGGGAACCATCTAGTAGAAACGTCAACTGGGTTGCCCAGATTTTGCAGAGGATTAGACGATTGTGGCAGTCGATAACTAAAACCAGCCCTCGTCATGTCCTCAAACGCCTGCATAAACAAATAGAAATGCCTGTACTGGCAACGCTGGCTACTCCATTCCCCTTTGAAATGCCACTGACAACTGAATCTCTCATAACAGCCCAGGAGAATGTTAATCAGCTTTTAGCAGAAGCATCATCTTGGCAGCAACAACAGAATAGTCTTGATAACACACAACAGCAGCTAGATTTATTAGAGGAACAACTTACTAACCTCATTAACCGCAGAGGAGAGGTCTGTGACTTGAATGAAAAAATGAGCTTTTAGCTCACATTATGCTTCACGAAGCAGATATCCATTTTATACTTCGCAAAAATAGTGAAAGTAGAAAATTTATTTTTCCA
>NZ_JACJQL010000150.1 GCF_014696625.1 Nostoc parmelioides FACHB-3921 | reverse complement strand
GCTTTTCTAAACTTCAATCTATTATTTATAACCTCACCAGTTCAATATTTATTTTCCTGACTCACCCTGATTTCTACTTTTCCTCTGCCTAGAGTGACAAATGAGGGCTAATAGTGCGATCGTCTCAACTTCCTTTGGCGCAGGGGATGGCGGTACTACCATCGTAAATACACCTAAACTCAGACTCAAAGATGGTGGTGCTATTATTACAACGGCTTTTTCTAGTGGTAATGCAGGTAAAATCATCATTAATGCCAAAGATGCCATTGAGATGAGCAGTTCTCAACAGCTAGACTTGAATCTTGCCAATAGCAATTTCGTTAATACTCAGATCACTTCTAGTGTTACTGCTGCACCAGCCATACTCCAACGCATTTTAGGGCTTCCTGAAAAAGCAACGGGTAATGCTGGGTCTGTGTTGATCAACACCTCGACATTAAGCATGGATAAGAGTGCTGTCATTTCTGTGGAAAACAGCCAAACAGGCCAAGGGGGACAACTAGAAATCACTGCGGATCTTGTGAATTTGGAAAATAGCTCCAGAATTAGTGCCTTAACAACATCAGGAAATGGCGGTAATATCAATCTCAATATTCAGAAAGCTCTGTTATTACGTCAGAGCAGCCAAATTTCAACCACAGCAGGAGGCTTGGGAAATGGTGGCAATATCACTATCAGTTCTCCAATCATTTTAGGATTAGAAAATAGCGATATCATCGCTAACGCCGTCCAAGGTCGGGGAGGAAACATTCAAATCACTACTCAAGGCATTATCGGTCTGGAATATCGCAATACTCTAACTCCTAGAGCAGACTTGACCAATGATATTACAGCTAGTTCCGCATTTAATGTCAGTGGCACAGTGGAAATTAGCAACATTGGTGTTGACCCCAATTCTGGTTTAATTACATTACCAGCAAATATCACTGACACATCCCAACAAATTGCTACAGGTTGTTCTAATACCAATGCGAGTAGTTTTGTTGCCACAGGACGGGGTGGTGTGCCGCAAAATCCTAGTCAGCAGGTTAGGAGCGATCGCACTTGGTCTGATATCCGCGATATCTCTGCATACAGAACCACTAGTAAAGTAACAGCACAAACACCTACACATCCACAGATTCCCATCCAAGCTACCTCTTGGCGGCGTAACACCCAAGGCAAAATTGAATTAATTGCCGATAAATCTTCTGTGAATTTACAACCATCATTAACTTGTGCTGCTGTTAATCAAAGCTGAAAAAAACTCATCGTAAAATTACACTGCCACCCCAATATCAAAATTTACTTTGGGAAAAATAGACACGGGGTCAAATGAGCATCCGTGCAGAAACTTACGCACTTGGCTGTAAGTGCGATTCGTTAGCTAGAAACTAGAACCTGTAAAGGTTTCAGAGGATTAGCTGCTAGGTAATGATAACAGAACCTTCTCCCAAAGGGAGAGGCTTCGCCAAGACAACTGAATGACCATGAGGGTGAGAACCCCTCCCTCCAGGTGCAGGAGTGAAAGCATACAGAACACGGTTAACAACTGTGTCCCCTACGGTAGAGGATAGCCTACCAATCCGTAAAGCGGGGGTAAAAAATGGCTCCACTGACAAGCCTATGTTGGTGTCCATAATTTGGTGGCTAATAGATAAACCCAAACCTGTGCCTTTACCTACAGGCTTAGTAGTAAAGAATGGGTCAAATAAATGCTTTTGAATATGTTCAGAAATTCCAATGCCATTATCAGTAATGGAAATTTTTACATATTGATTTTTATTTGCTTTAGTCCGGATATAAATTGTTGGCTCATTATGAATAATTTTGAGGAACTAGAGACACAGATTAAAATCTTGATGAAAGACTTCAATCTTTCCAAGGCGAGTGTCTATCGTTACCTTGGAAATTCCACCTCTTCCCCTTCAGAAAACTCATAATCCCCCTTTTCGAGGGTTTATACAAAAAAAACCATAGAGGTAAAATTATTTATCCATCTGCTTTTGATAAAGTGTAATTAAATGTGGTAAAAATGTCGAGCGATCGCGTTTTGGCTTTAATGAGAATTTTGATAAATGGGAATTTCTATACAAAACTTTGTATTGTTTCCTGGTGTAGAATCACACCACAACCGACCGTGATGTTTTTCTGTCACAATTTGATAACTGATTGACAACCCCAATCCTGTACCTTTGCCAATAGGTTTAGTTGTAAAAAACGGATCAAATATTTTAGATTTAATTTCTTCAGCAATTGGCTTACCATTGTTAGAAATAGTAATCATCACACTAGTTTCAGACTTTACCTGAGTTTTAATCCAGATAGTCAGTGACTCTATTCTCTCTAGCTGGGTTTCGTCTAACGCATCGATCGCATTTGTCAGTATATTCATAAATACCTGGTTGAGTTGCCTTGCAAAGCATTCAACCAAGGGTAATTTTGCATAATGTTTAATAACTTGAATTTTTGGGCGATTTGACTGTAAATTGAGGCGATGCTGCAAAATCATCAAGGTGTGATTGATCCCTTCGTGAATATTCACCTCTTTAAATTCGGCTTCATCCAAGCGAGAAAAATTACGTAGAGACTTGACAATTTCGCAGATACGAGCAGCACCAGCTTCCATTGACTGGACAATTTTTGGCAAATCCTCGCTCAAGAATTCTAGTTCAATTTCATCTACTTGTTGCTGTAAAGCTTGAGGTGGATTTGGGTAATATTTTTGATAAGACTGCACCAATATTACTAAGTCTTGAGTGTATTGCTGAATAAAACAGAGATTACCATAAATAAAACTGACTGGATTGTTGATTTCGTGGGCTACACCAGCTACCATCCGTCCCAAAGCCGACATTTTTTCGCTTTGCACCACTTGAGCTTGAGTTTGGTGCAACTCTTCTAAAGTTTTTTGCAAAATTTGATTATTTTCTATTAACTTTTGAGTGCGTTCAGCTACTTGATATTCTAAGGTTTGACTGTATGCTTCTAACTTTTGATTGGCTTGCTGCTGTTGTGTCAAAAGGTTTTTAATAGAGTGAATCAACTGATTGTATGAGGTGGCTAAAATACCAACTTCATCTTCGGTTGTAACTTGTACTCGTACATCAAAATCAGACTCCTGAATTGATTTTTGTACTACATCGGTTAGATTTTGAATGGGATGAGCGATCGCTCGACTCGTGTAAAATGCCAAGAGAGCAGCAATTACAACAGATAATACCAAGCTAGTATTAATAATTTGCGATCGTAGTATTTGCGACGTCTTGAGAATCTCTGATGCTTCTTCATACTCGTCAGTTGCACGGTCAAGTAACCCAGTCAGATCATGAGAAAAATTATCAATCTGAACTACTACTTGACTGCTACCGAAGTCGATGAGTTTTTGCCGTATGATCGCAACATTTTCTGGCTGCACATTCTCTAAATCAAAAGAGTCTAGGAGTTTTTCAACACTTTGTAGATACGATTCTGGTACTGTATTATAGGTTTGCATGAAACTTTTAACTAATGCAATTGTTTTCTCTGAGTCTCCATTATTTATTGAGATGTGGTTTTTCTCGAAAACTTGCCATTCTAACCATACTTGCCTCAATTCAACAATGTGTTTTCTCAATTCAACATAGTTTTGCTGCAAAAGAGTATCATTTCCCAGCAATGAAATTAGCTTCTTTCGTTTGCCTTTTGTTGTTAATTCGGCAATCTTAAGGCGATTGATAAGCTGAATTTCTTGGAGAGCATCTTCTTGAACCTTTAATGCTCTGTGGTGGTAAGCACGGGGAAAGGAAAAAAATTCAAAGCCCACTCCCGTGTAATACATGGGGGATGGATTTATCCATGTATTACTTGGAAGCAGTTGCTGATGTAGAAACCAATTCAATTAATCGTTTTAAAGCTTTTTGAGCCGATTTATAGCCAACCGCTTGTTTACCTAGCTTTAGCTCTGGGGGTCACCGTGGTCGGGTAGCAGGACTATATCGCTATAATCCCGCTACCCGACCACGGTGATGCCTACAGCCACTTTTCCTCCTACTAGGTATTAAGCTGCATATCTCATATCAACACCAATCTCGTCATTTATACCCTAATTAAATTTACGCATTGAAGTGTTAATCTTTGGCATTGCGCTTTCAGGGATTTTCGTCAATTTTCAGTTGCTGTTTGGAACGCTTAAGCGATTCAAACAAGACTTGAATTTCGGTGTAAGCCGATTCGGGGGAAATTACACCTTGGGTACTTAATTCACAGATTAAACTAACCTGATGCGTAAATTCCTGTAAATTAGCGTTAAAAACAAGGTTCTCTGGCGTAAATTTCCCATTGTAAGAATTAGGAGTAAAAAGAAAATCCATTAGCTCGATATTATGAATGGTAAATTGGTAAAAATTTAATTTTAATCTCATTCCCAGTTAATTTTAACCATTTATTAACCAATCGACAATTTCCTAACTCTAGCTTTGCCACAAAGCTGCAAGCCACGACAGTGCAAGACAGTTGCATCAGGGAGTCCTCTCAATCACCTTGCTATTCCTGGACTGTGACAACCCTTGGTAAGAAATTAATTACTCAGTTTCTTAATTTAGTGTGTCCAATTCTGTGACTTGAATGAAAAAATGAGCTTTTAGCTCACATTATGCTTCACGAAGCAGATATCCATTTTATACTTCGCAAAAATAGTGAAAGTAGAAAATTTATTTTTCCA